>JBJHBH010000004.1:0-61625 GCA_050485365.1 Desulfuromonadales bacterium
GTGGCCTGGATACCCTGGCCATGTGTTCCCCGCTCGTGCGGGGATGAACCGCTCAAAGAGGTGGCGTGATGGCTGCTGACGAGGTGTTCCCCGCTCGTGCGGGGATGAACCGCCTCTTGCCCTGTCGTCGTACCGCCTACCGTTGTGTTCCCCGCTCGTGCGGGGATGAACCGAGCCCATCCATCAGATAGGCCCTGAATTCGCCGTGTTCCCCGCTCGTGCGGGGATGAACCGGTTTCGGATTCGGTGACCGGGAGAACGAGAAAGTGTTCCCCGCTCGTGCGGGGATGAACCGGTGATCCCGCCGTAGTTGAGGGTCTGGAATGCGTGTTCCCCGCTCGTGCGGGGATGAACCGGCCGGTGAGCCCGCTGCCGCGCTCGGTGCGGAGTGTTCCCCGCTCGTGCGGGGATGAACCGTTGGGATACAAGGATTGGATCAGGATGATCGAGTGTTCCCCGCTCGTGCGGGGATGAACCGATTTAGCAATTCGCCGCGTGTAGCATCGCACGGTGTTCCCCGCTCGTGCGGGGATGAACCGATCAACCCGACAACCAGACCAGCGAAACCTTCGTGTTCCCCGCTCGTGCGGGGATGAACCGGGATGCGGATCTTGCGATCTTCGAACGCCTCCGTGTTCCCCGCTCGTGCGGGGATGAACCGCCATGTGTTCCTCCGTATTTATTGTTGTATATGTGTTCCCCGCTCGTGCGGGGATGAACCGGCGGGAATGGGTGGTATTGTGTGGGCGGCGGTGTGTTCCCCGCTCGTGCGGGGATGAACCGCTGTGGAGCATCGCCTACCCCGGCCTGACCTGGTGTTCCCCGCTCGTGCGGGGATGAACCGGAGAAAAACCATGCAATGCAAGGTCAGAGGCTGTGTTCCCCGCTCGTGCGGGGATGAACCGCTCGCGGCCCTCGACATCGGCAAGCGTTTCAGGTGTTCCCCGCTCGTGCGGGGATGAACCGACGTTGCCGGCGTCGAGCTTGACCAGATCGGAGTGTTCCCCGCTCGTGCGGGGATGAACCGGCGCAGGCTTCGCCGCCCCACCGACGATCTGAGTGTTCCCCGCTCGTGCGGGGATGAACCGGCGCGCGGCGGCGGCGGGCACAAGGGCGCGGCGTGTTCCCCGCTCGTGCGGGGATGAACCGTCTCCGCAGTCGATGAGGGTGTCAGCAATCCCGTGTTCCCCGCTCGTGCGGGGATGAACCGTAGATCCCCATCCTCTGCGCCGTCAACGCCATGTGTTCCCCGCTCGTGCGGGGATGAACCGATCATCGTCGACATGGGATTTCGGCCGAGTCTGTGTTCCCCGCTCGTGCGGGGATGAACCGCCGGTGTAGCTCTGTACGATCAGGGCGATGATGTGTTCCCCGCTCGTGCGGGGATGAACCGGAGGTCGATATCTCGGCCGCCGAGGACGAAGGGTGTTCCCCGCTCGTGCGGGGATGAACCGGAAGGGAAAATAGGATGGAGTTTATAGTGGGTGTGTTCCCCGCTCGTGCGGGGATGAACCGGAAGGGGTTGACCTCGCGCTGCTTCTTTTTGAGTGTTCCCCGCTCGTGCGGGGATGAACCGCCAATGGTATGTCCACCGTAGCTAAAATCTACGTGTTCCCCGCTCGTGCGGGGATGAACCGATCCCATATCTCGGAGCGGCGGGTTTAATCTGGTGTTCCCCGCTCGTGCGGGGATGAACCGCATACGCTCTCAACTCCTACGCCAACGGACGAGTGTTCCCCGCTCGTGCGGGGATGAACCGATAGATATTTTCATACCTGTTCTCCTTTCAATGTGTTCCCCGCTCGTGCGGGGATGAACCGGATCAATCTACCAGATCCCTGCCGCGCGCCTCGTGTTCCCCGCTCGTGCGGGGATGAACCTTCCTGCGGCAACGCAACATTACACATATCCAGCGTGTTCCCCGCTCGTGCGGGGATGAACCGATGATCGAGAAATTCCTCGCCGACACACCGTGGTGTTCCCCGCTCGTGCGGGGATGAACCGCGCAGCGCGCCGGCGCTCGCCTCGACCTGGTAGTGTTCCCCGCTCGTGCGGGGATGAACCGTTCCAGCGTGATCGCGTCCAACTCCTCCGTAAGTGTTCCCCGCTCGTGCGGGGATGAACCGTGATTGTTCATGGGTGCGCTCCCTCCCCGTCTGTGTTCCCCGCTCGTGCGGGGATGAACCGTATTTCTCCTGACTTTTCTTTCGGCAGTCATAGTGTTCCCCGCTCGTGCGGGGATGAACCGAAGACGAGGATTTTATTCGTGCGAATTGGGGCGTGTTCCCCGCTCGTGCGGGGATGAACCGATCGAGGCCGCGTTCGAGAAGCGGCGAGCCGAGTGTTCCCCGCTCGTGCGGGGATGAACCGCGCATCGGGGTGAGCGGTGACTTCGTGCATCTGTGTTCCCCGCTCGTGCGGGGATGAACCGGTCGTCGTTGAACTTTTCTGCGGCCTTGGCTGGTGTTCCCCGCTCGTGCGGGGATGAACCGATGGAGATCAGCGACGAGGAAAGAGAAGCCTTGTGTTCCCCGCTCGTGCGGGGATGAACCGAGGCCGGGGAGGTGGTGCAGGCCGCGAACAATGTGTTCCCCGCTCGTGCGGGGATGAACCGAGTGCAGCCCGACCCTTCCGTATCGCCCAATCGTGTTCCCCGCTCGTGCGGGGATGAACCGTGACCGGCTCACCAACGTCTCCCATGATGTGTGTGTTCCCCGCTCGTGCGGGGATGAACCGACCGCCGCGAGTGATTCGTAGCCAGGCTCGACGTGTTCCCCGCTCGTGCGGGGATGAACCGCTTTTTCAAACAGCGGTGTCAGCTCAGACTTTGTGACGTTTGTCCTTGTGGGGGTGTGGATCGAAGCATGTTGCCTATCGGAGGGCGTGGCTGAGGATCAGCATGGACCGCAGGCCCTGCAGGCGCTATTCGACTAAAGAGTAAAGTTTTTTCATTTTTCACTTTAAAAACTTTTAAGGGGTGTTATAGAATAGGAACAAGCAAAGGCGATAGTCATCCGCTTTTGCCTCCTTTTACCCCCTCTTTCGCCAGAAGAGGGGGATTTTTTATGGGGCGGGTCTGGGGCAAGTTGCTGAAAAAACTTGCGCCGTTATGCGGGGTTGGTTTACAAAGCGGCTATGGCCGACAAAAACTCCGTTCGCATCGGGATTCTGATTCTGCTGGTGGCGGGCATCACGGCGCTGCACTACACGACCGCCACCCACCTGTCGCAGTTTCACGACATCTATCGGCGTCTTTACTACATCCCCATCGTTCTTGGGGGCCTCTGGTTTTCTCTTCGGGGGGGGCTGGGGACCTCCATCGCCGTTTCGGTCCTCTTTGCGCCGCATGTGGTCTTTCAATGGGGGCATCACCCCACGGCCGAGCCGGAGCAGTATCTCGAGATCCTTCTGTATAACATCATCGGCTTCATCACCGGTTTTCTCGCCGAGCGCGAGCGGATTCAGTCTCTTCGCCATCAGCGCGCGGCCGAGCGCCTGGAGGAGAGCTACGCCAAGCTCAGGGCGCAGGCCGATATGATTCTGGAGATCGAGGAGCAGTTGCGCCGCGCCGATCGTCTGTCGGCGCTGGGGGAGCTTTCGGCGGGGATGGCGCATGAGATCCGCAATCCGCTCGGTTCGATCCGCGGGACGGCGGAGATTCTTCAGGACGGCATCGATCCGTCGGATAAGCGCTACGAGTTCACGCGGATTCTGATCAAGGAGGTCGACCGCCTGAACCGGGTGGTGCAGGATTTTCTGAAGTTCGCCAAGCCGACGCCTGTTCGCCGCGAGAGCTTCGACGTGGTGCCGGTGGTGCAGGAGGTTTTGAAGCTGACCGGGCCGCAGTTGCAGAAGGCGGGGGTGCAGGGGCGTCTGGAGGGGGCAGAGGCGAGGGTGGCGGGCGACCGCGAGCAGCTCAAGCAAGCTTTTCTCAATCTGGTGCTCAATGCCCAGCAGGCGATGCCCGGTGGGGGGACGCTGACGATCGAGGTGGCGGCCGAGGGCGACGCGATCCGCATCGTCTTCGCCGATTCGGGGGTTGGCATCGGGGCGGCGGACCTGGAGAAGATCTTCAACCCCTTTTTCACCACGCGCCGCGAGGGGACGGGGCTGGGTCTGGCCATCACGCACCGCATCGTGCAGGGGCACGGCGGGCGCATCGAGGTGGCGAGCACGCCGGGCGAGGGGACGCGCTTCACCGTGGTCTTGCCGGCGGCGTAGGGCAGGCGCTGACGTTACGAGTGGCAACGAAAAGGCAGCTATGAGCGAGAAGACGGTTCTGGTTATCGATGATGACGAGTCGCTGCGGCGGGTGATCGAGTTCACCCTGAGCGAGGCGGGGTATCAGGTTCTGACGGCGACGAACGGGGAGGAGGGGGTGCATCTGTTCGGGCGGGAGACCCCGCCGGTGGTGGTGACGGACATTCAGATGCCGGGGCTCTCGGGGTATGACGTTCTGAAGCGCATCAAGGAGCAGAGCCCCGAGACGCTGGTGATCGTCATCACCGCCTACGGGACGGTGGAGAAGGCGGTGGAGGCGATGAAGCTCGGCGCCTTCGACTACCTGACCAAGCCGTTCAGCCGCGACGAGCTGCGCATGGTGGTGGCCAAGGCCTTTTCGTTTCGCGCGCTGCAGCAGGAGAACGTGCGGCTGCGCGAGGAGCTCGAGGACCGCACCGACTTTTCGCATCTGGTGGGGATATCGGACGAGATGAAGGAGGTCTTCGACGTGGTGCGCCGGGTGGCGGCGAGCGAGGCGACGATCCTGGTCGGGGGCGAGAGCGGCACGGGCAAGGAGCTCATCGCCCGGGCCATCCACCACGGCAGCGAGCGCCGCGCGGGGCCGTTCGTTCCGGTGAACTGCGCCGCCATCCCCAAGGAGCTTCTCGAAAGCGAGCTCTTCGGCCACGCCCGGGGCTCGTTCACCGGCGCGGTAAAGGACCGCAAGGGGAAGTTCGAGCTGGCCGACGGCGGCACCCTTTTTCTCGACGAGGTGGGGGAGCTTCCGGTGGAGTTGCAGCCCAAGCTCCTTCGGGTGCTGCAGGAGCGGGAGATCGAGCCGGTGGGCGCGGCGCCGCGCAAGATCGACGTGCGCGTGGTGGCCGCCACCAACCGCGACCTGGAGGCGGCGATGGAGGAGGGGACGTTCCGGGAGGATCTCTACTACCGCCTGGCCGTCATCCCGGTCCATCTGCCCCCCCTGCGGGCGCGGCGAGCGGACATCGCGCTGCTCGTGCAGCACTTTTTGCACAAGCACGGCGGCGCGGCCCTGAGCGTTGCGCCCGAGGCGATGGCGCGGCTGGAGGGGTACGAGTGGCCGGGGAACGTGCGCGAGCTGGAGAACGCCATGGAGCGCATGATCATTCTTCGGCGCGGCGACACGATCGAGGAGCGCGACCTCCCCCCCAAGATCCGCGGCCGGCGCGGGACCTCCTGCACCGTGCTCAATCTGCCCGAGGAGGGGTACGCTCTGGAGGATCTGGAGCGCGAGGCGGTGCTGGAGGCGCTGCGCCGCTGCGACGGCAACCAGACGAAGGCGGCGGCCTTTTTGCGTATCCCCCGCCACACCCTGATCTACCGTATGGAGAAGTACGGCATCGGCCGCAGCAAGGAGTAGGGAGTCATGGCCCGTTTGTTTGTCGACGGCGATGCGCCGAGGGACGATTCGCGGCAGTTCACTCTGCAGGGATGGATCGATACGGCCCCCTTCGAGGATCTGTGCGGGATCGTCATCGAGGAGATTGCCCCCGGAAGGGCGGTGCTGAGCATGCCCTTCACCGTCAAGCTGGCGCAGGGCGCAGGGGTGGCCCACGGCGGTGCCCTGACGACCCTGGCCGACACGGCGGTGGCGATGGCGATCAAGTCGTTTGTGCCCGAGGGAACGATCTTCGCCACCACCGAGCTGACGACCCGCTTTCTGGCGCCGGTGCGCCAGGGGACGATCAGGGCCGCCGCCGTCGTATCCGCCCCCGTGGAACGCACTCTGCATGGCGAGGCGACCCTCACCGACGCGCAGGGGCGCGAGGTGGCGCGCTTCACCAGCGTCTTTCGCATCGCCCGCGGCCAGGGGTACGGCGAATGAACCGCGAGGCGTTCGAGATGCTGGTCGAGCGGGCCATCGCGTCGATCCCCGCCGATTTTCTCGACCAGGTGAGCAACCTCTCCTTCCACGTGGAAGACTGGGCCGACGCCGAGACCCTCGCCGAGGTCGGCTTCGACGACCCGCGCGATCTTCTCGGCCTCTACCGCGGCTGCCCCCTCGACGAGCGCACCGTCGCTTATGCCGAGATCCCCGACGTCATCGTCATCTATCAGGAGGCGGTGGAGAACTTTGTGCGCGAGACGGGCGAGCCCCTCTTCCACATCATTCAGGAGACGATCATCCACGAGCTTGCCCACTATTTCGGCTTCAGCGAAGAGGAGATGGACGAGATCGAGGCGCTCTGGGCGCAGCGCAGGGCAGGGGAGTACGAGGAGTGAGAGCCGCCCACCGAACCGCCGCGACTGCACACCTGAACCGTCGTTGTCTGTTCGATCCCACGGCCGCCGAAGGGGGCGTCGCGCCTTGACATTTCACGGCGGCCAATGTAGTTATTGACCGTTCTTTTCGAGCCTCCCAGAAAGGTTTTTCGCCCATGCGCCGCAGCGTTGCCCTGATTCTCGCCTTCCTGCTCGTCGCCGCCCTGATGGGGTGCAAGCGCGACGATGCGCCCACCGCGGACGTCCGCATCGGCACCGCCGCGCCGGACTTCACCCTGAACGACATCGACGGCGAGCCCGTCTCCCTTTCGTCGCTGCGCGGCAAGGTCGTTCTGGTCAACTTCTGGGCGACGTGGTGTCCGCCGTGCCGGGCCGAGAAGCCGACGATGGAGCGGCTCCAGCAGGCGTTTGCGGGGCAGGATTTCGTGATTCTGGCCGTCAACACCGAGAACGACCCCCCCGCGGTGCGGGATTATCTGAGCAAAAATCCCCTCTCCTTCCCCGTGCTGCTCGACAACGACGCGCGGGTGCAGCACCTCTACGGCGTCTTTCGCTTCCCCGAGACGTTCCTCGTCGACAAGGACGGCACGGTGCGCGAGCGCTACATCGGGGCGCGCGACTGGTCCTCCACCGAATTCATGCGCTACGTCTCGGCCCTGCTGAAGGAGTAGCGACGTGCTCGAAAGCGCCGATCTGACGCTGTGGATCGCCTTCACCGCCGGGGTTCTTTCCTTTTTCTCCCCCTGCGTTTTGCCGCTCGTCCCGTCGTATGTCACCTACATCTCCGGGCTGACCTTCGGCGAGCTCAAGGATGCGCACCCGGGCTTCAAGGTGCGCTGGACGGTTCTCGTGCACTCGCTGCTCTTCGTCGCCGGTTTCTCGGCCGTCTTCATCATGCTGGGAGGGCTGGCCGGCTTCGCCTCGTACTCTTTCCAGGCGCAGCTGCGCGACTGGCTCGTCTGGATCCAGCGAGTCGGCGGCGTGCTCATCTTCATCTTCGGCGTCCACATGACGGGGCTGCTGCGAATCGGGGCGCTGCTGGGCGAAAAACGCATTCACATCGCGGGGAAGCCCGCCGGGTATGTGGGCACCTTCGTGGTCGGCATCGCCTTCGCCGCCGGGTGGACCCCGTGCATCGGCCCGATCCTCGGCTCGATCCTCGCCCTGGCGGCCACCAGCGCTCAGGACGCATCCCAAGGGGTCGTGCTGCTCAGCGCCTACTCGGCCGGCCTCGGCATCCCCTTCGTCGTCGCGGGCGTCCTCTTCCACGGCTTCCTCTCGTTCTTCAACCGTTTCCGCGGCTACATCCGCGCGATCGAGATCGCTACCGGCGCTCTTCTCATGATCGTCGGCGTCATGCTCTTCTTCGACCTCTTCGGCCGTCTCACCGGCTTTTTGTTCCGCTACTTTCCTGTGATGGGGTAGGGGGGGAGCCGCGCCGCGTCCCTCCCCCCTTTTCCTTGACTTCATCCCCCGCCCCCTGTTAATAATGATCATCGATTTTCAATAAGGGGCGCAACATGACGCAAGGACACAAGGTCTTCAGGGATTTCATGGTCCGCAAGGGGCTGAAATCGACCAGGCAGCGAGAGATCATTCTCGATGAATTTCTCGCGTCGGGCTCCCACCTCTCCACCGAAGAGCTTTACCTGAAGCTGCGCAAGAAAAACCCCAACCTCGGCTACGCGACGGTCTACCGCACGCTGAAGCTCTTCGCCGAATGCGGCCTGGCCGAGGAGCGCCATTTCGGCGACGGCCAGACGCGCTACGAGCGCACCAGCGACGACGAGCATCACGATCACCTCGTGTGCACCGGCTGCAACGCCATCCTCGAGTTCGAAGACCCGCGCATCGAGGAGCTGCAGCAGCAGGTGGCGCGCGAGCACAACTTCAAGATCCTCAACCACCGGCTCGAGCTCTACGGCCTGTGCAGCAAGTGCGTCGCCAAAGGCTGAAGCGTTCCTTCATCGATCTCGATTCCCAGAAGCGTGTTCCCAGGCGGAGCACGCTTTTTTCGTGAACGTCCTCCCGCACCGCCTCGCTTTGACCATCGTCCCCCCTCGGATAAACTTCATGGTGTCGATGCGCACGCGGGGGAGGGGTCATGTGGAAATTCAACGTCGTCGTCACCGTGAGCAGCGAGGGGCGCTACCGCCGCCTGCTGGAGGCCCTTTGCGCGCTGGGCGAGTTTCGGGCCACGGAATTTCTCGGCGTGATCGCCGGGGAGGTCGCCGACCAGAAGGCCTTTCTCGACCAAGTGCGCCGGCGCCGCGGCGAATCGGACTTGGCCGACCTGCGGCGGGTGATCCCCCTCGACCGCGTCTTCACCTTCCATCCGGACGAGCTTGAGGCGCGCCTCAAGGAATCGATCGTCTCCTACGTCGACGATCTGGCCGAAAAGCGCTTCTACGTGCGCCTGGAGCGCCGAGGGCTCAAAGGGCGGATCGTCTCACCCGAAGTCGAGCGCGAGCTCGACGCCTTCATCGTGCAGACCCTCGAGATGAGCAACAAGACGGCCACAGTCGATTTCGACGACCCCGATGCCATCCTCGTCGTCGAAACAATCGGAGACCGCTGCGGCGTCGGCCTGCTGACGCGCCGGATGATGGATGAGTACGATTTCGTCCGGGTCGCGTGAAAAGGGTTGGGGGCAAAACAAAAGGGCTACGTCGATCGACGTAACCCATTGTTTTTTCATGGTGCGGAAGGTCGGACTCGAACCGGCACGGCCAGAAGCCATTAGTTCGAATGCTGCCGTCGCAAGGGGCTGCATCCTGAGCATAGCGCTGGCTGGATAAGGGAAGTCCGAACGTCCTTGACGCGATATGGAGAATGCTGTACTTATAAAATTGTACATACAATTTTATGGAGGGTTGGCGAGCAAATGCGCTTTGTCTGGGATGAGAACAAAAACCGTCTGAACAAGGCGAAGCATGGCGTAAGTTTCGAAATTGCGCAGGGGGTATTCGACGATCCGTTTCAGCTCAATCTTCAGGACCGATATGAGGACGGGGAGGAGCGATGGCAAACCATCGGATCAGTTGAGGGTGTGGTCGTATTGCTGGTTGCACATACGTTCCGCGCAGAGGGTGGGGAGGAAATCGTTCGAATCATTTCAGCGCGAAAAGCAACCCGCCAGGAAAGGAACAGATATGAAGAAGGGCACTGAGAAGAAAAAAGAAGAATTGGCGGCCCTTGCGGGCATGGCCGATGAAGATGTCGACACTTCCGAGGTTCCGGAAATTACGGATTGGACCGGAGCAGTACGGGGGCGGTTTTATCGGCCGATGAAGCAAGCCATCACCATTCGCCTTGATGCTGATGTAATTCACTGGCTCAAGCAAGGCGGTAGGGGGTATCAAACCCGAGTGAACAAGATTTTGCGTAATGCGATGGAGGAGCAGGAAAAATCTGCACGCTAAGAGTCAGGAGAGCGGGGGCTCTCCCCCCCCCAGCTTCGCCACCAGATCCTCGGCCCGCAGATGCGTATGACGCTTGAGCATCCGGAGCGTTTTATGCGGTACAGGCCGATCTCTTAATTGTCACAAAAATGCAATCAGCAAAAACAAAAGGGCTACGTCTATCGACGTAACCCTTTGTTTTTGCTTGGTGCCGAAGGCCGGACTCGAACCGGCACGGCCAGAAGCCATCGGTTTTTGAGACCGACGTGTCTACCGATTCCACCACTTCGGCGCGGGGTGAATTATAGAGAGGTGATCCGGTATGGTCAAGGCATTTGAGGCTCGGCGGCCGCCGTTCGCTCGATTTCTTCGAGCAGGCGCATCCACAGCTCGCCGCGGCGGCAGCTGCGCTTGTCGACGGCGGCGACGGGAAGCAGGCCGACTAGGGTGTTGGTGAGGAAGACTTCGTCGGCGTCGCTCAGCTTCGTCAGGCGGATCTGCCGCTCGCGCACCGGCAGCCTCAATCGCCCGGCGGCGCGCAGGACCTGGCGGCGCATGATTCCGGGCAGAACGAGGTCGCCGCTGGGGGGGGTGAAAAGGACGCCGTCGCGAACGACAAAGAGGTTGGTCGTCGCCCCTTCGAGAAGATTCCCCGTCTCGTCGATGAAGAGGGCTTCTCTGGCTCCGGCGCTTCGGGCGTAGGCCGCTGCGTAGAGGCAGTCGGCATAGTTTCCGCGCTTCATCTGGGGCAGGTGCGACAGGGGGTTTACGCGGCGGTTGGGCGCCAGGGTGCAGCGCACGCCGTCCGAGCGCTCCCGGGCCGTCGGTTCGGCGAAGGGAGCGGCGGTGACGACGGTGCGGAGCCGCGCCGGGGGGGGGAGCGCCAGAGCGTCGAAGTCGCCGCGGGTCAGGGTCATGCGCAGCCGCGCGGATGGCGCGCCGAGGCGCTGCGCGACGGCAATCAGGGCGCTCTCGGCCCTGGTTCGGTCGAAGGGGAAGTCGAGGAGGGCGGCGCTGAACTCGATGCGGTCGAGGTGGTCGGCGAGAAAACGGATCCGCCCCTGCCGGGCAAGGAGGGTCTCGAACAGGGAGTCTCCGAAGAGAAACGCGCCGTCGGTGACCGGCACCGCCGCCTTGGTGACGAATTCTCCGTCGATGTTGACGATCATGTCGGGATCCTTCCGTGGTTCAAAGGCGTTCTCACGCGACGACACATTTCTGAACTTCGGGTTTCAGCGTCGCGTCGTTGCGGCGTCGCGTGAGGCTGGTTTACCCTTCGCGCTCTAGAGAAGCGCCCGTCGCAGCGCCTCCCCTTTGGCGAGGCACTCTTCCCACTCGCGCTCGGGGACCGAGTCGGCGACGATTCCCGCCCCGGTCTGGTAGGTGATTTCGTCGCCGAACTTCTGGAAGGTGCGGATCAGGATGTTCAGATCCATCTCGCCGCAGGCGCTGATGTATCCGGCGCTGCCGGTGTAGGTGCCGCGTCCCACCGGTTCGAGCTCTTCGATGATCTCCATGCAGCGTTTTTTCGGCACCCCCGTGATCGTCCCCCCGGGGAAGGTCGCCCGTAGCAACTCGAAGGGGCCGATCCCCGGGACCAGTTCGCCGCGGACGTTGGAGACGATGTGTGTGACGTGCGAATAGCGCTCCAGCACCATCAGCTCGTCGACGCGAACGCTCCCCGGGCGGCAGACCTTCCCGAGATCGTTGCGCTCCAGGTCGAGGAGCATGATGTGCTCGGCGCGCTCCTTCGGGTGCGCCAAAAGCTCCTGAGCGAGGCGGGCATCCTGCCGTGCGCTGTCGCCGCGGGGGCGCGTTCCGGCGATGGGGCGCACCTCGGCGAGGGCTCCGCGCAGCGAGACGAGGCGCTCGGGGGAGCACGAGACGATCTCGAGGCCGGGCAGGCGCAGCAGGCAGGCGAAGGGGGAGGGGTTCACCCGGCGCAGCCGCCGGTAGAGGTCGGTCGCCGTGCCGCGAAACGCGGCGTCGAAGCGGCACGAGAGGTTGGCCTGGTAGATGTCCCCCGCGGCGATGTACTCCTTGGCCCGCCGGACCATGGCGACGAAATCGCGGGGCGAGAAGATGGGGCGGGGGGCGGACGCCGACGCGGGCGGTTCGGGCAGGGGCTCCCGAAGTGCCCGGCAAATTTTCTCTGCCCAGGGAGCCAGGTCTTCGTCCGGGTCGAGGGATGCCAGAGTGAGTTTGCCTGTGTGGTGGTCGTAGGCGGCGCTCAGGTCGATCCAGTCGAGCCAGAGCTGGGGCACCGGCCGGTCGCGGCGGGCGATGCGCGGCAACGTCTCGATGCGCTGCGCCAGATCGTAGGCGAAGACGCCGAAGAAGCCGCCGGGAAAGGGGGTTCCCGGGTGCGGGGGGACGCGCCTGGCGTCGAGAATCCGCCCGAGAACCCAGAAGGGATCGCCCTGCAGCGGTGCCGCAGCGCCGTCGCGCAGGAGCGCCAGAGCGTCCCCGTCGAGGCGGTACGATTCGCGCGCTCGCAGCGGGACGACGGACCAGCGCCCGGTGCGCGGGGCGGCTGCCGCGCTTTCGAGAAAGCCGGGGCCGCCCGGCGCGACGCGGCAGTGCAGCGCGAGGGGGTCGAAGCGATCGATAGACAGGGTCAGGGTATTCATCGCTGCGGGGAGCTCAGGGGTGAGGGGCGATGAGCGCGGCCAGCTCGGCGCGGAACCGCTCGACGATCGTGCGGGCGTCTTCCAGAAGGGTCGGGTCCGACCCGTCGGGGTCGAGCGCAAAGAGAACGGCTGCGGCGCCGTGCAGCAGCCCGTCGAGCCTCCCCGAGGCGCGCTGAGCGGTCTCCTCGCAGGGGAAGGCGTGGGCCTCGTGCAAGGCGCTCTGGCACGATTTCTCCAGGCGCCGCAGAAATCGCATCCGGTCGAAAGTGACGCTACTCTGCATAGGGGCTTGCGGGTTTGAAAAAAGAGAAAAGGGTCAGCGATGTCTCGCTGACCCTTGGATTCTTGGTGGAGCTAGGCGGGATCGAACCGCCGACCTCTTGAATGCCATTCAAGCGCTCTCCCAGCTGAGCTATAGCCCCGAACAGGTGCCGTTTATAGCAAAATGCCGGGCGAAGTGTCAACAAGTTTTTTAAAAGAATTCGCCTTTGCCGTGCCCGGCTCAGCCGGTCTTTTTCTTGAACATGGTCAGAAGCATCTTGAAGCGCTTGACGGCCCGTACGCGGTGGGAGATCCCGCCGGGCATGAGGACGATCTCGCCGGGACGCACGGTGACGGGGGTGCCGCCGATCGTCACCTCGGCCTCGCCGTCGAGAACCTGGATGAAGGCGTTGAACGGAACGGTGTGTTCGGAGAGGGCCTGCCCCTGGTCGAAGCTGAAGACGGTCAGGGTCCCCGATTCGTCCTGCAGCAGCGTGCGGCTGACGATGGAGCCGACCTGGTACTGGACCATCTCTGCGAGGTTCGTCGCCACGGCGCCTTCGAAGTTCACGTTTGTGCCCTGGGTTGTCATGCCTGCTCCTTTCGTAATGAATGATTTCAATACATTATACATGAAAAGGGCCGGATCTCTCCGGCCCTTTCGACAGGGTCACAGGCTCAGCGACGCCTCTAGATCGTCATCCCCGTCAGGCGGGTGAGGGCCTCGACGTACTTCTCGCCGGTCTTGCGGACGATCTCGGGCGGCAGGGGAGGGGGAGGCGCTTTTTTTCCCCAGTCGAGGGTTTCGAGGTAGTCGCGCAGGAACTGCTTGTCGAAGCTCGGCTGCGGACCGCCGGGGCGGTAGAGGTCCTTGGGCCAGAAGCGCGAGGAATCGGGGGTGAGGGCCTCGTCGATCCAGATCAGCTTCCCCTCGTAGAGCCCGAATTCGAACTTGGTGTCGGCGATGATGATCCCCCGTGTGTCGGCGTAGTCGCGGGCGCGCTCGTAGATGGCGAGGGTCGCCGCGCGCATCTGCTCGGCGGTGTCGCGGCCGCACAGCTCCACCGCCTTGTCGAAGGAGATGTTCTCGTCGTGCTCGCCGAGCTCGGCCTTGGTCGAGGGGGTGAAGATCGGCTCGGGGAGCTTGTCGCTCTCAACGAGCGAAGCGGGCAGGGCGATGCCGCAGATGGCGCCGGTGGAGCGGTAATCTTTCCACCCCGAACCGGAGAGATATCCGCGAACGATGCACTCCACCGGCAGGGGGGACGCCTTCTTGACGAGCATGCTGCGCCCCTGCAGCTGGTCGCGGTATTTACGCGTTGCGGCGGGAAAGTCGTCGACGTCGACGGCGACGATGTGGTTGGGGATCACGTCGGCCATCTTCTCGAACCAGAACCGGCTGATCTCGGTGAGGACGCGCCCCTTGTTGGGGATCCCCTCGTCCATGACGACGTCGAAGGCGGAGATGCGATCGGAGGTGACGATGAGCAGATGCTCGCCCAGATCGTAGATGTCGCGGACTTTTCCGCGGGCCGCGAGGGTGAGATCGGCAAAGCTGGTCTGCAGGACGATCGGTGTCTCCATGGCGTCAGCCCCTTTCCCCTTCGAGCGATGAGGCGACCGTCGGTGCGATGGTGATGACGGCCTGGTCGCGAAGCCTGTCGAGCTCCCTCTCCAGTGCGTCGCCGCGCTTGCGGGCGAGTACTTCCTGGCGCAGGGTGTCGCGCTTGGCGGCGTCGAGCGCGCTCATGTCGGCGGGACGATGGTCTCTGACGGCAGCGACGACATAGGAGCCGGCGACCTCGAAGACCGCGTCGAGAACAGGCTCTTGGGCGGAGGCGTCGAACGCCTGCTCGAACAGGTCGTCGGCAAAGCCGACGCCGGGGACGAAGCCGCCGTAGGCGCGGCTGAACGGACCGGTCTGCTCGGTTCTCACCCCGAGCTCGCGGGCGACCTGCGCGACGGAGCGCCCTTCGTTGAGGAGAGCGAGGGCCTGGTCGGCCGCTTCGCGGGCGAGACCGCGGGCCTGCTCACGGCGATAGGCGGCTTCGACCTGCGTGCGGATCTCGGCCAGCTCGGGCAGGCGGCTTTCGCGTCGCTCGGCGAGGGCGAAAAGGACGACGCCTTCGGCGGTGTAGAGGGGCCGCGCCGGTTCGCCGGGCTGCAGGGCGAAGGCGGCCGGAACGATGTCGTCGGCGTCCTCCAGCCCCGGGACGGGTCCCTGGCGGTCGAAGAAACCCGTTTGGCGTTTCGGCAGCCCCGTCGCTTCGGCGGCCTTTTCGAGGGAGCCGTCGCGGCGATGGATGTTGTAGGTGTCGAGCGCTTTTTCGAAGGCGAGCTGGCGGGCTTTTTCTTCACGCACCGCCTCGCGGACCTCGTCCTGCACCGCGCTCAGGGGGGGGAGCCCGCCGTCGATGCGGTCGTCGACCTTGATGATGTGGAAGCCGAACGGGGTCTCCACCAGGTCGCTGATCTGGCCGGGCTGCAGGGAGAAGGCGACGCGCTCGAAGGACGCCACGGTCATCCCCCGCCCGAAGTAGCCGAGCTCGCCCCCTTCGCCGGCGCTGCCCGGATCGTCGGAGTGTTTGCGCGCCAGCTCGGCGAAGTCGTCCCCCTCGCGGACGCGAGCCAGGATCGCCTCGGCTTCCTCGCGCTTCTGGTTGGCGACTTCGGCCGGGGCGTTCTCGGGGACGCCGATGAGGATGTGGGATGCGCTGACCTCCTCCTCGACTTCGAAGAGGTCGAGGTTGCGGCGATAGAAGCGCTCCATCTCGTCCTGGCTCACGCTGACCCCCTCCGTGAAATCGGCGGGGTCGAAGACGAGGTAGTTCAGCGAGACCTGCTCGGGGAGGCGGAAGGCTTCGCGGTTGTCGTCGAGGAATCGCTGCAGCGCCTCGTCGGAGACGCGCACGCGCCCTTCGAAATCGGAGGCGGAGAGGCGCACGAAGGCCAAGTCGACCAGCTCGTTGCGGGCGCGGAATTCGGCCACGATGTCGTCATCTGTGACGGCGACGCCGTCCTGGATCTGCTGGCGCACCTTGTCGATCATCAGATCGCGACGCTGCATCGCTTCGAAGATCTCGGGGGTGAGGCGCTGCTGGTGGAGGACCTGCAGATAACGGTCGCGGTTGAAGGCGCCGTTGTCCTGGAAGACGGAGATGCGCGCGATGGAGTCGATCAGCTCCTGGCGGCTGACCGAGAGGTTGCGCCGCTCGGCCTCCTGCGCCAGAAGGGTCTGGTCGATGACGAGGTCGAGCGCCTGGCGGCGCAGCCCCAATTCGCGCTCCATCTCGGGGGTGAAGCTCTCACGGTACATGTCCTGATAGAGGCGGTAGAGATTGCTGTACGCTCTATGGTATTCGTCGTAGTCGACCTTCGTGCCGTTGACGGTGACCGCGGCGGTGTCCCTTCGGGTGTCGCCACCGCCCCAGACGAAGAGGCCGGTGCCGACGAAGGCGGCGATGATGACCCAGAAGATGACCTTTATCAAAAAGGTGTGCTGCTTGCGGCGTATCAGGTCGAGCATGAGAATGATTACTCCTCTTGTTGGTTCTGTAAAGGTGGAAAATTAAAAGATCATGTTAGTCAATCGGGGGTCCAAATGCAATAGATTTTTCCTTTTCACGCTTGATGGTTGCGCGCTTTGTGTGCTAACCTGAGCCGCATTTGCACAGAGGCTGAACAGCCCCGTTCGACCCCCTCCCCCCGAAAGGAGTACCATCCCATGTTCAACCTGTTCGATGCCGTCTTTGGGATCTTTTCCAACGACCTCGCCATCGATTTGGGAACCGCCAATACCCTCGTCTATCTCAAGAGCAAGGGGATCGTGGTGAGCGAGCCTTCCGTGGTCGCCGTCCAGAAAGACGCCATGGGCCAGAGAAAGGTCCTCGCCGTCGGCAAGGAGGCCAAGAAGATGCTCGGCCGCACCCCGGGGAGCATCGTCGCCATCCGTCCCATGAAAGACGGGGTGATCGCCGATTTCGACGTCACCGAAGAGATGCTGCGCTACTTCATCCAGAAGGTCCACAACCGCAAGACGCTGGTGCGCCCGCGCATCGTCATCTGCGTCCCCTCGGGGATCACGCAGGTGGAGAAGAGGGCGGTGAAGGAGTCGGCCGAGTCGGCCGGCGCCCGGGAGGTCTACCTGATCGAGGAGCCGATGGCGGCGGCGATCGGCGCCGGGCTCCCCATCACCGAGGCGTCGGGCAACATGATCGTCGACATCGGCGGCGGCACCACCGAGGTCGCCGTCATCTCTCTGGCCGGCATCGTCTACGCCAAGAGCGTTCGGGTCGGTGGCGACAAGCTCGACGAGGCGATCGTGCAGTACCTCAAGCGCAAGTACAACCTGCTCATCGGCGAGCGCACCGCCGAGCAGATCAAGATCGAGATCGGCAGCGCCCACCCCGACGGGGAGGTCATCACCATGGAGGTCAAGGGGCGCGACCTGGTCACCGGCATCCCCAAGACCCTCGAGGTCGACTCCAACGAAATCCGCGACGCCCTCTCCGAGACGGTGAACACCATCGTCGAGGCGGTGCGCATCGCCCTGGAGCGCACCCCGCCGGAGCTGGCGGCCGACATCGTCGACAAGGGGATCGTTCTGGCCGGCGGCGGGGCCAATCTGCGCAACCTCGACATTTTGCTGCGCGAGGAGACGGGGCTGCCGGTCGTCATCGCCGAAGACCCCCTGTCCTGCGTCGTTCTGGGCTCGGGGAAGGTGCTCGACGAGCTCGATCTGCTCAAAAGGGTCATGATCTCCTCCTGACAGGACGCCCGGCGCCGGAGTCGTCTCCGGCGCCGCCGCAAGCTCCTTCCCCGGCGTCTCGATGTTCGATTTTCTGAAAAAATTCCGCACCCCCCTGCTGGCCGGAGGTCTCGTTCTGGTGGCGCTGCTGGTCTATTCGGCCAACCTGCGCCAGGGCCCCCGAACGACCCTGTTCGAGCGGGCGGTGCTGCAGATCACGGCCCCCTTCCAAAAGGGGATCGACGTCGCCTGGACCGCCGTCGCCGACAGCTGGGATCACTATTTCTGGCTGGTCGGCACCAAAGAGGAGAACCGACGGCTTCACGACGAAAACCGGCGTCTGCGAGCCGAGCTCTACGAGCTGACGGAGATCCGCCTCGCCAACGAGCGTTTGCGCAGGCTTCTTGAGTTCAAGGAGGAGATGGACCTCCCCGCCCTCCCCGCCCAGCTCATCGCCGCCGACGCCAGCAGCTGGTTCCGCACCGTCGTCATCGACAAGGGGAGCAGCGACGGGGTGCGCGAGGGGATGCCCGTGGTGGTGGCCGAAGGGGCCGTCGGGCGGGTGATCACCGTCGCCGCTGGGCAGTCCCGCGTGCTGCTCGTCACCGACGCCAGCTCGGCCGTCGCCGCCCTCGTGCAGCGAAATCGCACCCGGGGGGTTGTGCGCGGCCGCGGCGAGAATCTCAATCTCGAATACGCCCTTCGCGAGGCCGACGTTCGCGTCGGCGACGTGCTCATCACCTCGGGCACCGGAGGGATCTTCCCCAAGGGGATCCCCATCGGCAGGGTGTCGGGGGTGAGCCGCGAGGCCTACGGTCTTTTCCAGGGGGTGGAGATCGAGCCCTTCGTCGACTTCTCGCGCCTGGAGGAGGTCCTCGTTCTGCTGCGGGACGATCCATGAGACGGGTCTTTTTCTACTTTCTCGTCGGCTTCGTCTTCGTGCTGCTGCAGACGGCCTTCTTTCCGCGCCTCCTTCCGTTCCATCTGAAGCCGGATCTGCTCCTCATCCTCGTCGTCTACCTCGGGCTCAACGAGGATTTCGTGCGCGGGGGGTGCCTCTCCTACGCCCTGGGATGCCTTCAGGACGCCTTCGCCGGACACTACCTCGGTCTGTACGGCATGGCTCTTCTGGCCGTCTTCGTGACGGTGCGCGGCACCGCCGACCGCCTCAACACCGAAAGCTCGGTTCTTCTGCTGCTTCTCGTTTTCGGGGGGACCTTTCTCGAAGGGGGCATCCTCTTTTTCTCCCTCGGCTTTTTCGCCGACGCCGGCCCGATGCTCCCGCTGTTTCTCAAATATCTCGTCCCCCAGGCGCTGATCAATCTGGGGGCCGCCATCTTGCTGCTGACCGTCGCCTTTCGACTTCAGCGCGCCTTGCCTCTCGGAATGGAAATCCCCGGACTTCGCCGATTGAACAGCCGCCATGGATCTTAGATCGTCGGGCTCGCCCCACGGATTCAAAAGACGTTTCGCCGTTTTCTGCCTCGCCGCCGTCGCGGTCTTTTTGCTGCTGGCGCTTCGCCTCTGGTATCTGCAGGTCGTCAACGTCGAGCGCTACCAGCACCTCTCGGAGCGAAACCGCATCCGCTACGTTCCGGTCTCCGCGCCGCGCGGCCCGATCTACGACCGGGACGGCGCGCTGCTGGTCGGCAACCGACCCTCCTTCGCCATCTCGGTCCTGCGCCAGGACGTGAAGGACCGCGAGGCGCTGCTGGAGCGCCTCGCGCACTACCTGGCCGTCGAGCCGAGCGATCTGCAAAGAAAGTGGACGAGCGGCAGCCGCCTGCCGCGATTTCGTCCCATTGCGCTGGCCGAGGACGTCACCCGCGAGGAGTTGGAGCGGGTTCAGGAGAACTCCATCGAGCTGCCCGGGGTGATGGCCGAGGTCCGCCCGCTGCGCGACTACCTTTATGGCGATATGGCGGCCCACGTCTTCGGCTACCTCGGCGAGATCAACGAGGCCGAGCTGTCCAGGGACCGCGAGGGGTTCTACCGCCCCGGCGACACCGTCGGCAAGACGGGGCTGGAGAGGGCCTTCGAGCGCTACCTCCGGGGGGGCGCCGGAGAGCGCCGCGTCGAGGTCGATGTGCTCGGCAAGGAGCTGCGCCTGCTCAACACCCAGGAGCCGACCCCCGGCAACCGCGTCTATCTGACGATCCGCCGCGACGTGCAACTCGCCGCCGAGGCCGCCATCGGCGACCATGCGGGGTCGGCCGTCCTGATGGACGTGCACACCGGCGAGATTCTGGCCATGGCGAGCCGCCCTTCCTTCAATCCGGCCGATTTCGCCCGGGGGATCACCGGGCAGGAGTGGCTCGCGCTGCTGGAAAACTCCCGCCATCCTCTGAAGAACAAGGCGATCCAGGGGCAATACCCCCCCGGCTCGACCTACAAGATCGTGACGGCTCTGGCGGCGCTGCGCGCCGGGGTCGCCAACGCGTCGACGACCGTCTTTTGCTCGGGGCGCTTCACGTTGGGGAATCGGGATTTTCGCTGCTGGAAGAGGGGGGGGCACGGCCGGGTCGATCTGCGCAAGGCCCTCAAGGAGAGCTGCGACACCTGGTTCTATCAGGTCGGCCTGGAGCTCGGGATCGACCGCCTGGCGCAGATGTCCTTCGAGCTCGGCCTCGGGCGGCCGTCGGGGATCGGCCTCGAGGGGGAGCTCGCCGGGCTGGTGCCGACGCGACAGTGGAAGCGCGAGCGCTTCAACGAGCCGTGGTACAACGGCGAGACGGTCAACGCCTCCATCGGCCAGGGATACCTGCTGACGACACCCGTTCAGCTGGCGGTGATGACGGCGGCCGTCGCCAACGGCGGCAACGTGCTGCGCCCCCAGCTCCTTCAGCGGGTGGAGAACCTCGACGGCAAGATCCTTTTGGAGGCGCAGCCCGAGGTCGTCCGCTCGACCCCGTTGAGCCCCGCCGATCTGAAGGTGGTGCGCGACGCCCTCGTCGCCTCCGTCGTCGAACCGGGGGGGACGGGGCGGCGCAGCCAGCTTCCGGGGATCGCCGTGGCCGGCAAGACCGGCACCGCGCAGGTGGTGCGCCTCGGAGAGGATCGCGACGCCAAGCGGGAGATCCCCTACCGTTTCCGCGATCACGCCCTGTTCGTCGCCTATGCGCCGGCCGAGAACCCCCAGGTCGCCGTCGCCGTCGTCATCGAGCACGGCACGGGGGGAGGAGCCGTCGCCGCCCCCATCGCGCGCCAAATCCTGGAGAGCTACTTCGGACTGCCGCCGCAGCAGATCGCCGTCGTCCCGGTGGACGCCGCGCCCGGCGCGGCGCAGTGAGGGGGGGACGATGCCGTTCGATCGCCGACTGCTGACGCACTTCGACTGGGTCCTGCTGCTGCTGGTGCTGCTGATCGCGGGCATCGGGGTGCTCAATCTCTACAGCGCCACCGCGTCGTGGGCCCCCTCCATCTATCTGAGACAGCTGTCGTGGATCGGCATCGGGCTGGCCATCGCCCTGGCGGTGACCGCCTTCGACTACCGTCATCTCGAATACCTTGGGGCTTTTTTCTATCTCGTCAACGTCGCCCTTCTGGTCGCCGTCCTCGCCTTCGGCAAGGTCACCATGGGGGCGGCGCGCTGGATCGATCTCGGCTTCTTCAACCTGCAGCCGAGCGAGATCATGAAGATCGTCATCATCCTGATCTTCGCCCGATACTTCGCCGCCCGGGAAAAGCCCCTCGGCTACGCGCTGCGCGATCTCCTCATCCCATTCGCCATTCTGGCGGTTCCCGTGGTGCTCATCCTGCGCCAACCCGATCTCGGAACCACGATGCTGATCCTCTTCATCGGCGCCACCATGATGCTCTTCGCCGGGATCAAGCGCTGGACCCTCGTTTTTCTGACCGGATCGGGGGTCGGCGCCGCGGTGATCGGGTGGTTCTTTCTCCTGCACGACTACCAGCGCCGCCGCGTCTACACCTTTCTCGACCCCGAGAAGGACCCCCTCGGCTCCGGCTATCACATCATCCAGTCGAAGATCGCCGTGGGCAGCGGAGGGTTCTTCGGCAAGGGGTTCATGCAGGGGACCCAGTCGCAGCTCTCCTTTTTGCCCGAGCGCCACACCGATTTCGCCTTCTCGGTCTTCGCCGAGGAGTGGGGCTTCACCGGCTCGCTGGTGCTGCTGCTCCTCTTTCTCTTTCTCATCATCTGGGGGATCTACGTTGCGAGGCGGGCCTCCGACCGCTTCGGCACCTACCTGGCCGTGGGCGTGGTGGCGATGATCTTCTGGCACATCGTGGTGAACCTCGGCATGGTCATCGGGCTGCTGCCGGTCGTCGGCGTCCCGTTGCCGCTCTTTTCCTACGGAGGGACGAGCATGGTCACGACGATGATCGGCGCGGGGCTGCTGCTGAACGTGAGCATGCGGCGGTTCATGTTTTAAAGGCAGGCGCGAGGCGATAGGCGCGAGGCAATAGGTGCGAGGCAATAGGCGCAAGGCAATAGGTGCGAGGCGATAGGAAAAGACGCCCATCGCCCCTTGCCCATCGCCCATCGCCCATCGCCCATTGCCCATCGCCCATCGCCCATCGCCCATCGCCCGATCTGCTATACTTTCCTTCCATCCGGGAAGGAGAGTGCCGCCATGCACGAAGCGATGTTCTGGGAGAAGGCCGCCGAAGGGAAGGTGAAGTGCTCGCTGTGTCGCTTCCGCTGCCTGATCGCCGACGGGCAGCGGGGGGTGTGCGGGGTGCGGGAGAACCGCGCCGGAACCCTCTACAGCCTCGTCTATGGGCGCAGCGTCGCCGAGAGCGTCGATCCCGTCGAGAAGAAACCCCTCTTCCACTACCTGCCGGGCTCGCGCACCTTTTCGGTGGCCACCGTCGGGTGCAATTTCCGCTGCCTTCACTGCCAGAACCATCAGATCGCCCACCTTCCGATGAGCGCGCGCCCCATCGCCGGCGAGAACCTCCCCCCTGCCGAGATCGTCCGCCGGGCGGTGCATGCCGGGTGCCGCAGCATCTCCTACACCTACACCGAGCCGACCATCTTCTACGAATACGCCTACGATACGGCGCGCCTGGCCCGGCAGCAGGGGCTCGGCAACATTTTCGTCACCAACGGCTACATCACCGAAGAGGCCCTGACCCGCCTTGCTCCCTATCTCGACGCCGCCAACGTCGATCTGAAGGGGTTCTCCGAGGCGTTCTACCGCGAGGTCGCCGGCGCCACCCTGCAGGGGGTGCTCGACTCCCTGAAGGTCTACCGCCGGCTCGGTATCTGGATCGAGGTGACCACCCTCGTCATTCCGGGGCACAACGACGACGAGGCGCAGCTCAAGGGGATCGCGCGCTTCATCGCCCAGGAGCTCGGAGCCGAGGTCCCCTGGCATCTCAGCGCCTTCTATCCGACCTATCGCATGACCAACCGTCCCCCCACCCCCGTCGAAACGCTGCGCCGCGCCCGCGAGATCGGCTTCGAGGCGGGGCTGCGCTACGTCTATCTCGGCAACGTCCCGGGCGAGGGGGGGGAGTCGACATGGTGCCCCGCCTGCCGCCGCGCCGTCGTCGAGCGCAGGGGGTATCGGCTGGGGGCGGTGCATATCAAGGAGGGACGCTGCGGATTCTGCGGCGAACCCCAGCAGGGACGGTGGCAGGGGGGCGAGGATGAAGGATGAAGCGCCGGGCCAAGGCGGCCCGTTGACCGTGACATGAGAGGAGGAGGCGAACGATGGCAGAAGAGAAGAGTGTGACCCAGCAGCTCGAAGATGTGGTGCGGCCGCTGTTCCGCACCGGGAGCGTGATCCAGGGCAGCGAGATGCGCGGAGGGTTTCTGCTGGCGGCGTCGTGGCGGCTCGGGACGATGCGCATGGACAACTGGTCGCGGGAGATTCACCTGATCCTCCCCCCGGAGGTGGTCGAGCGCTACGCCAAGCTCAACGACAAGGGGAAGGCCAAGGCGAACGAAAAACTCGTCTCGTTGGTGCGCCGCAAGCTGGAGACGTTCCGTCCCGAGCACGACCGCCCCCGCTTCATGCTCCCCCCCGTCGAGGTCTGGGCGGTGAAATACGAGGACGTTTTCCCGAAATAGAGCGTCGCCGCCCCTTCTCGTCACTCCTTCTCCCGGCGGAGGGGAGGGGCGGGAGGGTCCGTGCTCTCCTCGTTTGCCCCTCGCAGGCTCTGCCAGTAGCGCATCCGCTCGGCGATCGTCTTTTCGTATCCGCGCTCGGTCGGTCGATAGTAGCGCCTGCCGCGAAGCGCCTCGGGGAGGTAGTCCTGGGGGGCGAACCCTTCATCGAAGGCGTGGGCGTAGCGGTATCCCCTGCCGTAGTCGAGCTCCTTCATCAGCCGCGTGGGGGCGTTTCGGATATGCAGGGGGACGGCGAGGGCGCCGCTTTTGCGCACCTCGGCCAGCGCCTCCTCGACCCCCCGGTAGGCGGCATTGCTCTTGGGGGCGGTGGCCAGATAGGTCGTCCCCTGGGCGAGGTTGATGCGCCCCTCGGGGAGGCCGACGAAGTGCACGGCCTGCTGCACGGCCAGGGCGATCTGCAGGGCGCGCGGGTCGGCGTTGCCCACATCCTCCGAGGCGAAGACGACCATGCGCCGGGCGATGAAGAGGGGGTCCTCTCCCGCCTCGAGCATCCGCGCCAGGTAGTACAGGGCGCCGTCGGGGTCGCTGCCGCGCAGGCTCTTGATGAAGGCCGAGATGACGTTGTAGTGCTCCTCGCCCCCCTTGTCGTACACCAGCGCCTTTTTCTGCAGCGCCTCGCTGACGACCTCGTCCGTGATGCACCCCTCGGGGGCGGTCGCCGCGGCGAGCTCAAGGGTGTTCAGAGCAATGCGGGCGTCGCCGTGGGCCTGCTCGGCGAGAAGGTCGAGAGCCTCCTGGTCGGCTCTCACTCTGCCGGAAAGCCCCCTCGGATCGTCGACGGCGCGGCGCAGCAGGATCGCGATCTGATCGGCCTCCAGAGGGTGCAGCACGAAGACCCGCGAGCGCGACAGCAGCGCCGAGTTGACCTCGAAGGAGGGGTTTTCGGTGGTGGCGCCGATGAGGGTGATGTCGCCGCGTTCGACGAAGGGGAGAAAGGCGTCCTGCTGCGCCTTGTTGAAGCGGTGGATCTCGTCGACGAAAAGGACTGTTTTGCGGCCGTGGTAGGCCTTCTCCTCCCGGGCGCGGGCCACGATCTCGCGCACCTCCTTCACCCCCTGCAAGACGGCGGAGAACAGGACGAAGCGGCTTCGGGTCGTTCCGGCGATGACCTGGGCGAGGGTCGTCTTCCCCGTCCCGGGCGGCCCCCAGAAGATCACCGAGGCGAGTTGATCGGTTTCGATCAGGCGCCGCAGCACCTTCCCCTCGCCCAGAAGATGGTCCTGCCCCACCATCTCGGCCAGGGTGCTCGGCCTAAGGCGCTCGGCCAGGGGGGCGTCCTTGTCGTCGGTGAGTGACTGTTCGAAAAGGTCCATGTTCATCTGCTCCGCATCAATACCTTTTGGGGACTCGCCCCCGATGCGAACCGGTCGCGACGGTTCGCGTACCGTGCCACCTGAGGCACGTCGGATCTGGTGCCCGCGATCCATCGCCCGTCTCCGGGGCGCAGTATTTTGCTGCCTCGACTCTATCACGCCGGCGGCGCGGCGAACAAGCGCGGGCGCGCCGAAGGCCCTTAAAGCGATGGACGCGATCGGCCGCGCTGTGCTACATTCGCCCCCTGCGTGCGCAGCGAGGAATTGCCATGAGACGATTCGGCATCTACGCCAAACGAAATCACCCCGGCGCCGTCGAGCTGGCCCGCGAGGTCACCGCCTGGCTTCAGCAGCGCGGATTCGAAGTCCTGCACGATCAGCCCCTGGCCGAGGAGATGGGCGATGTGCCGGGGTACTCCGGCGCGTCGATCCCCGCCATGGTCCATCTGATCATCGTTCTGGGGGGGGACGGAACGCTCATCTCGGTGGCGCGGCAGGTCGGCGATCTGCGCACCCCCATCCTCGGCGTCAACCTCGGCAGCCTCGGCTTTCTCACCGAGATCACCCTCGGCGAGCTCTTCCCCGTCCTCGAGCGGGTGGTCAAGGGCGATTTCAGAGTCTCCAGCCGCATGATGCTCGACGCCGTGGTCCATCGAAAGGGCAAAGAGATCAGCCGCTACCGCGTCCTCAACGACGTGGTGATCAACAAGGGGGCGCTGGCGCGCATCATCGACATGGAGGCGTGGGTCGATCAGGCGTATCTCACCACCTTCAAGGCAGACGGCCTGATCATCGCCTCGCCCACCGGATCCACCGCCTACAATCTCGCCGCCGGCGGGCCGATCATCTACCCGGGGCTGCACTGTCTGGTGATCTCCCCCATCTGTCCCCACACCCTCACCAACCGCCCCATCATCGTCTCGGACGAATCGCTCATCCGCATCGAAGTCAAATTCCAGGACGAGGACGTCGTCTTCACCGCCGACGGGCAGGTGGGGATGCCCCTGATGGGGGGGGACGTGGTGGAGGTGCGCCGCTCGCGCAGCAGCACCCAGCTGATCAAAAGCCCCGACCGCGATTATTTCGAAGTCCTTCGCGCCAAGCTGCGATGGGGGGAGAGGTGAAGGGCAATTTTGAATTGTGAATTTTGAATTTTGAATTAGACCCCGGCTCCCCGTTACTGGATAACCGCTTCTCTATGCTGACCGATCTCATCATCCGCAACTTCGCCACCATCGACAGGCTGCAGGTTCGCTTCGGCCCCGGCTTCAACGTTCTGACCGGGGAGACGGGGGCGGGAAAGTCGATCCTTCTCGACGCCCTGGGGCTTCTGCTCGGCGATCGGGCCAAGCCCGATCTGATCCGCACCGGGGCCGAGGAGGCGACGGTCGAGGCGCTCTTCGACATCGCGCAGCGCGACGACCTGCGCGAGGCGCTGTGCGAAGCGGGGTTCGAGGAGGGCGACGAGCTGGTGGTGCGCCGGATCGTGTCGCGCTCGGGGAAAAACCGCATCTTCATCAACGGCTCCATGGCCCGGCTCGGACAGTTGCAACCCATCGTCTCGCGACTGACCGCCATCTACGGCCAGCACGAGCACCAGAGTCTGCAGCGCACCGACACCCACCTGTCGCTCCTCGATCGTTTCGCCGGGGTCGACCGGGAGTTGGAGGACTATCGCCGTCTCTACCGCGAAGCCGCCGAGCTCTCGGCCTCCCTTCGTTCCCTGCATGAGGACGAAAAGGAGCGTCGGCAGCGCCTCGATTTTCTCTCGTTTCAAAGCCGCGAGATCGAGGCCGCCCGTCTCGTCGCCGGAGAGGACGAGGAACTGGCCGCCGAGCGCAAGCTTCTGCAGAACGCCGAATCACTGGCCGCCGCCACCGCCGGGGGGTTCGACAGGCTCTACGGCGATGAGGGGGCCGTGTGCGAAACCCTGGAGCAGGTCGCCTCGTCCCTGGAGGAGATGGCCGGCGTCGATCCGCGACTCGCCCCCTTCGCCGAGACGGTTCGCTCCAGCCTCTACGGCCTCGAAGACGTGGCGAGCGAGCTTCGCGACTATGCGGGCCGTCTCGCCTTCGATCCGCAGCGCCAGGATCAGGTGGAGGCGCGTCTGGCGCAGATCGGCGCCGTCAAGCGCAAGTACGCCCCCACCGTCGCCGAGATCGTCGCCTACAAGAAGCGGATCGACGAGGAGATCGATTCGCTGACCCATATCGACTCGAGCCGCGAAGAGCTTCACAAACGCCTCGCCGCCGTCACGCAGCGCCTGCAGCACAGCGGCGCCGCCCTCTCGGCCCGGCGCGTCGAGGCGGCGCAGTCCCTTCGCGAGGCGCTCGAGAGGGAGCTTTCGGGTCTGGCGCTGGAGAAGGCGCGCTTCGAAATGCGCCTCGTCACCCTCCCCGAACCCGGCCCCATGGGGCTGGAGCGCGGCGAATTCTACCTGTCGCCCAACCCCGGCGAGGAGCTCAAGCCCCTGGCGGCCATCGCCTCGGGGGGCGAGCTCTCGCGCATCATGCTCGCCTTGCGGCGCGTCGCGCCGGACGCCGAAGGGATCTCGACCCTCGTCTTCGACGAGGTCGATGTCGGAATCAGCGGCGCCGCCGCCACCGCCGTCGGCGAGAAGCTGCGGGGAGTCGCCCGCGCGGCGCAGGTCCTGTGCGTCACGCACCTGCCGCAGGTTGCCGCCTGCGGCGACCGCCACTATCGCGTCGAGAAGCGCGAGGAGCAGGGGCGAACCTTCACCGAGGTGCACCTGCTCGGCGACGAGGAGCGCGTCAAAGAGATGGCCCGCCTTCTGGGCGGCGCCAGGGTGACCGAACGCACCTTGGAGCACGCTCGGGAGATGCTGGCGGCCGGTTAGGCCGTCGGGCCGCTGTGGCGCTGGATTGCTGTTGTCGCTGAATCCCTTGTCCCCTTTACCTGATTTTTTCGGAGCTCACATGATCCGCAAGGCGCGTATCCCCGATGCCAAGGCCATCCAGAAACTGCTCGTCGATTATGCCCGCGAGGGGTTGATGCTTCCGCGCTCCCTCTCCGAGATCTACGAGGGGATCCGGGATTTCTACGTCTACGAGCAGGACGGGCGCATCCTCGGGACGGTCTGTCTGCACATCTGTTGGGAGGACCTGGCCGAGGTCCGCTCATTGGCCGTCGCGAGCGATCAGGGGGGGCGGGGGATCGGCCGCGCCCTGGTGCAGGCCTGCCTCGACGAGGCACGCGAGGTGGGGCTCAAGCGCGTCTTCGCGCTGACCTATCAGCAGGTGTTCTTCGAGCGCCTCGGCTTCGGGCTGATCGAGAAATCCGAGCTTCCCCACAAGATCTGGGGCGACTGCCTCAAGTGCGCGAAATTTCCTGATTGCGACGAAATTTCCATGGCTGTCGACTTGTAATCGGCATCTTCTTTGCTACCCTGCACCCGGGAGTCCGCGTCGGGAAAGGCCGGGGGAAAAGGTCTTGACACCCCGAACCGGGTCGCCCGATAATGCGTTCCGGCTTTCATTCAATTGATTTTTGCTGTCTGAGCCCTTTGCAGGAGGGTCTGTTTTGTCGCCCAGGAGATTCACCGTACTGATCATACCGGAGGGGTCCCACCGGGTCCGGAGGCTGAATTTCAAGCGTTCGGCCCTCTATGTGGCGGCCTCTTTTCTGGCGCTGTTTACCCTCGGCGTCTCCCTTCTCACCATCGACTATTTCCGCAACGACCTCGATCGCGCCGAGCTCAACCGCCTAAAAACCCAGAACCGCATTCAGCAAAAAGAGCTGCGCCGTCTCACCGCGGCCGTCGACGACATGCGCCAGGAGATGGTCGTGCTGGCGCAAAACGACGCCAAGGTCCGTGTTCTGGCGCAGCTCTCCAAGCCCAAGTCCGACGCCCTGACCGGCATGGGGGGACCGGCGGAGAAAGGGACCGAAGGCTTTTCAAGTCTGCAGCGCGAGATCGACGAGCTGCGCCAGGCCATCGATCTGCGC
Organism: Desulfuromonadales bacterium; assembly: GCA_050485365.1. Taxonomy (GTDB): domain Bacteria; phylum Desulfobacterota; class Desulfuromonadia; order Desulfuromonadales; family JACZKF01; genus JARFUG01. The sequence goes on from JBJHBH010000004.1 coordinate 28,899, forward strand.
CGCGAAAGCCAGGAGGAGCTTCAGGGCTTTCTCAACGATCAGAAGTCCCTTCTGGCAGCCCGGCCCAAGGGGTGGCCGGTGCGCGGGTGGATCACCTCGAACTTCGGGATGCGCCGCTCCCCCTTCACCGGCCAGCGCGTCATGCACGAAGGTCTCGATATCGCCGCGAGCACCGGAACGCCGATTCACGCCGCCGCCGACGGTATCGTCATTCAGGCCGAGACGGCTCCCGGATACGGAAAGCTCGTCGTCATCGATCACGGCTACGGATACAAGACCTACTACGCCCACGCGTCGCGCATCTTCGTGAAGGTCGGCCAGCGGGTGAAGCGCGGCGAGCGCATCGCGTCGGTGGGGAGCACCGGCATCTCCACCGGTCCCCATCTGCACTACGAGGTGCGTCTCAACGGCGTTCCGGTGAACCCCCGAAAGTATCTCTGATCCGATTCGTCTCGCGCCCCATCGTCGCCCCGGCACCCCCGGGGCTTTTTCGTGTGCGCCCGCCTTTTTCGCCCGCGCGGACGGACGGTTGCCGGGCTTTGGTCTTGTCGGGGCGCATCGATTGTGATATCTTTTTTAATTTGTTGCGCCCTCGGGTGAAAACCAAGAAACCATAAGAGATTTGTGGAGTTTCCGTAATGATAAACGCTTTGCTGAAAAAGATCGTCGGGAGCAGGAACGAGCGCGAGCTCAAGCGCATGAAGCCGACGGTCGAGCGCATCAACGCGCTCGAAACGGCCATGATGGCCCTCTCCGACGCGGAGCTCGCCGGCAAGACGATCGAATTCCGTCAGCGTCTCGAAAAGGGCGAGACCCTCGACGCTCTCCTCCCCGAAGCCTTCGCCGTGGTGCGCGAGGCGGGCAGGCGCGTGTTGGGGATGCGCCACTTCGACATGCAACTCATCGGCGGGATGGTGCTGCACGAAGGGAAGATCTCCGAGATGAAGACGGGGGAGGGAAAGACCCTCGTCGCCACGCTCCCCTCCTATCTCAACGCCTTGGCGGGCAAAGGGGTCCACGTCATCACCGTCAACGACTACCTGGCCCGGCGCGACTCGGAGTGGATGGGGAAGATCCACCGTTTTTTGGGGCTGACGGTCGGCTGCATCGTGCACGGCCTCACCGACGCCCAGCGCAAGGAAGCCTACGGCAGCGACATCACCTACGGCACCAACAACGAGTTCGGCTTCGACTACCTGCGCGACAACATGAAGTTCTCCCTGGAGGATTACGTTCAGCGCCCCCTCTCCTTCGCCATCGTCGATGAGGTCGACTCGATCCTCATCGACGAGGCGCGAACCCCCCTCATCATTTCGGGGCCCGGCCAGTCGTCGAGCCAGCTCTACGCCACGGTGAATCGCGTCATGCCGATGCTCAAAAAGGGGGAGATGATCGAGCACCGCGACGGCAAGATCGGCCAGAGCTTCAAGGAGTACACCGGCGACTTCACCGTCGACGAGAAGGCCCGCAGCGCGGCCCTCACCGAGGAAGGGGTGGGCAAGGTCGAGCGCCTTCTCGGCGTGGACAACCTCTACGACCCGCGCTATATCGAGCTGCTGCACCACGTGAACCAGTCCCTCAAGGCGCACGCTCTCTTCAAGCGCGACGTCGATTACGTCGTCAAGGACAACGAGGTCATCATCGTCGATGAGTTCACCGGTCGCCTGATGCCGGGGCGGCGCTGGAGCGACGGGCTGCATCAGGCGGTCGAAGCCAAGGAAGGGGTGCAGATCGCCAGCGAGAACCAGACCCTGGCCACCATCACCTTTCAGAACTACTTCCGCATGTACGACAAGCTCGCCGGGATGACCGGTACCGCGGACACCGAATCGGCCGAATTCCACGAGATCTACAAGCTCGAGGTCTCGGTGATCCCCACCAACCGTCCCATGGTTCGCAAAGACCTCCCCGATCTCATCTACAAGACCGAGAAGGAGAAGTTCAATGCGGCCATCGAGGACATCGTCGAGGCGAACAAGAAGGGGCAGCCGGTTCTGGTCGGCACCATCTCCATCGAGAAGTCCGAATTCCTTAGCGAGACGCTGCGCAAGCGGGGGATCGCCCACAACGTCCTCAACGCCAAGCAGCACGAGCGCGAGGCCGAGATCGTCGCTCAGGCCGGCCGCCTCGGGGCAGTGACGATCGCTACGAACATGGCCGGCCGCGGCACCGACATCATCCTGGGCGGCAACCCCGAGCTGCTGGCGAAAAAAGAGGCCGCTTCGGCCGCCGATCCCGAAGAGGCTTTGCCCGCCCTGATCGAGAAGTACAAAAAGGTCTGCGCTCAGGAGAAGGAGGCGGTCCTCTCCGCCGGGGGGCTCTTCATCATCGGCACCGAGCGCCACGAATCGCGGCGCATCGACAACCAGCTGCGCGGCCGCTCCGGCCGTCAGGGCGACCCCGGGCAGAGCCGCTTCTATCTCTCGCTCGAAGACGACCTGCTGCGCATCTTCGGCTCCCACCGCGTCGCCTTCGTGATGGAGAAGCTCAAAATCCCCGAGAACGAGCCGATCGAGCACGGCATCATCTCCAAGGCGATCGAAAACGCCCAGCGCAAGGTCGAGGGGCACAACTTCGAGATCCGCAAGCACCTCATCGAGTATGACGACGTCATGAACAAGCAGCGCGAGGTGATCTACACCCAGCGCAAAGAGGTTCTGGCGGGAGAGAATATCCGCGAGACGGTCGAGTCGATCATGCAGGAGACCGTCGAGGACATGGTGGCGCACTTCTGCCCCGAAAAGACCCACCCGACCGAATGGGACTGGAGCGGGCTCGGCGTCGATTTTCACACCCAGTTCAACATCGACCCGGAGCTGCCCGATCCGGAGCGCACCTCCATGAACCGCGAGGAGCTGCAGGAGTCGCTCCGGGGGCAGGCGTTCAAGCGCTTCACCGAGCGCGAAGAGGAGTTCACCACCCCGGTGATGGAGCACCTCATGAAGGTGCTGCTGCTGCAGACCATCGATGCCCAGTGGAAGGACCATCTGCTCTCCATCGATCACCTCAAAGAGGGGATCGGCCTGCGCGGCTACGCGCAGCGCAACCCGAAGCAGGAGTACAAGAAGGAGGCCTACGCCCTTTTCATGGCGATGATGGAGCGCATCCGCCAGGAGGTCCTCCAGAAGCTCTTCCGGGTGCAGCTCGCCCGGCAAGAGGACGTGGAGCGAATCGAGGCCGAGCAGCGCAAGCGGCGCATCGTGCTGAACCGGGTCCCCGCCGAGGAGCAGGCGCCCAAGCCCGTGACCCGCGACGAGGAGAAGGTCGGGCGCAACGACCCGTGCCCCTGCGGCAGCGGGAAGAAATACAAGAAGTGCTGCGGGTCGTAGTGTCGGCGCACTAGAAGGGGAGCCGTGCCATGAAAGAGGACATGATCAAGGGAGTCAAGGGGTTCAAGTTCGCCGCCCGCCCGGCGGGGATCAAGAAGTCCGGCAAGCCGGATTTGGCCTTGATCTATTCGGAGGTGCCCGCGCGCTGCGCGGGGGTCTTCACGGCCAACAAGGTGGCGGCGGCGCCGGTGGTGGTGACCTCGGCGCGTGTGCAGGCCGGTTCGTGCCAGGCGGTGGTGGTGAACAGCGGCAACGCCAACGCCTGCACCGGCGAGCAGGGGATGCGCGACGCCCTTCAGTGCGGCGCTCTGGTCGCCCGCGCCCTGGGGATCTCCGAAGATCTCGTGGCGGTCTCCTCGACCGGCGTCATCGGGCACACCCTGCCGATGGAGAAGTTCGAGCGTCACATTCCTCAGTTGGCCGCCGCCCTCGATGCCGAGGAGGCCGATGCGGTGGCGCAGGCGATCATGACGACCGACGCTTTCGCCAAGATGGCCTGGGCGCGCGAAGAGGCCGACGGCGCCGAGTATACGCTGCTCGGCATCGCCAAGGGGGCGGGGATGATCCACCCCAACATGGCGACGATGCTCGCCTTCGTCCTGACCGATGCGGCGGTGGAGCCGCAGTTCCTGAACAGCGCCCTGCGCTCGGCGACCGACGCCTCCTTCAACGCCATCACCGTCGACGGCGACACCTCCACCAACGACATGGTCCTCGTCCTCGCCAACGGTCTGGCGCAAAATGCCGAAATTCAGGGCGAGACGCCCGCTGGGGAGGCCTTCTGCGCCGCCCTCAAGCGGGTCATGCTCGATCTGGCCAAGATGATCGTGCGCGACGGCGAGGGGGCGACCAAGCTCGTCGAGATCCGGGTGCGCGGCGCCGCCCGCGAAGCCGACGCGCGCCTGGCAGCCCGCTCGGTGGCGACCTCCAGCCTCGTCAAGACCGCCTTCTTCGGCGAGGACGCCAACTGGGGGCGCATCATCGCCGCCGTCGGCTATTCGGGGGCCGAGGTCGATCCCGACCGCGTCGGCATCCTCTTCGAGGATATTCCGGTGGTGCGCGACGGGATCGGTACGGGGAAAGAGCTGGAGGAGCGGGCGAGCGAGGTGCTGAAGCGCGATGAGTTCACCGTCACCGTCGATCTGCATCTCGGCGACGGCGAGGCGTCGTACTACACCTCGGACCTGACCTACGACTACGTCAAGATCAACGCGGCCTACCGCACCTGAAAGGCAAGGGTGAAGGATAAGGGGTGAAGGATGATGTCGGAATCCTTCACCCCTTATCCTTCACCCTTCATCCTTGCCATGACCTCTCCTGCCCCCTTCATCGACCATACGCTGCTGCGCCCCGAGACGACGGGGGCGCAGATCGACGAGCTGTGCGAAGAGGCGGTGGAGCACGGCTTCGCCGCCGTGTGCGTCCCGCCTGTCTTCGTCGGCCGCGCGGCGAGCCGGCTCTACGGCTCGGGCGTCGCGGCGGCGACGGTGGTCGGCTTTCCCTTGGGGTACGCCCTTTCCCAGGTCAAGGCCTACGAGGCGGCCCGTGCACTCGACGACGGTGCGACCGAGATCGATATGGTCATTCACCTCGGAGCTGCGCTCGAAGGTCGACTCGACCGGGTGGAGGGGGAGATCCGCGAGGTGGTGCGCGCCTGCGAGGGGGCTGTGGTGAAGGTCATTCTCGAATGCAGCGCCCTGGACGACCGCCTCAAGGAGGCCATCGCCCTGCGCGCCGTCGAGGCCGGCGCCGCCTTCCTCAAGACCTCCACCGGCTTCGGCGCGGGGGGGGCGACCGTTGACGATGTTCGCCTTCTGGCCCGCGCCGCGGCGGGGCGCGCCGGCGTCAAGGCCTCCGGCGGCATCCGTGATCTGACCTTTGTGCGCGAGCTCGTGGCGGCGGGGGCGACCCGCATCGGCACCAGCGCCGGGGTGCGCCTTGTCGAGCAGTGGCGCCTGGAGGCGGGGAAATGAGAGGGGGGAGGGTCGTCCTGATCGTTCTGGACGGGGTGGGGATCGGCGCGCTTCCCGACGCGGATCTCTACGGTGACGCCGGGGCCAACACCCTCGGGCACGTCGCGCGGGCGTGCGGCGGGCTGCACCTGCCGCATCTTCAGGGCCTTGGCCTGGGCAATCTGCTCGATCTGCCCGGCGTCCCTCCCGTGGCGGCGCCGAAAGGGGGCTTCGGGCGTCTTCGTGAGCGTTCGGTCGGCAAGGACACCACCACGGGGCACTGGGAGCTCGCCGGGATGATCCAGCAGAGCCCCTTCGCCGTCTTTCCCGACGGTTTCCCCCCCGAGATCATTGCCGCCTTTACCGAGGCGACGGGCCTGGAGCCCCTCGGCAATATCGCCGCCAGCGGGACCGAGATCCTGAAGGAGCTCGGCGAGGCGCACCTGCGCACCGGGCGCCCCATCGTCTACACGAGCTCCGATTCGGTCTTCCAGGTCGCAGCCCATGAAGAGATCGTCCCCGTCGAGCGTCTCTACGAGATCTGCCGCACGGCCAGGCGCCTGCTCGACCGCTGGAACGTCGGGCGGGTCATCGCGCGCCCCTTCGTCGGCAGGTGCGCGGCGGAGTTCAGGCGCACCTCGCGCCGCCACGACTTCTCCATCCCTCCCACCGCGCCGACGGTGCTCGACGCCCTGACGCAGGCGGGGGTGGGCGTGTGCGGCATCGGCAAAATCCGCGACATCTTCGCCGGGCGGGGGATCGACCGCGCCGTCTCCACAAAGGACAACGCCGAGGGGATGCACAGAACCCTGGAAGCGCTCGCCTGCGGCGCCGAGAGATTCATCTTCACCAATCTCGTCGACTTCGACATGCTCTATGGACACCGCCTCGACGTCGAGGGGTTCGCAACGGCTCTGGAAGTCTTCGACGCCTGGCTCCCTACTCTGTTCGCCGCGCTGGATCCCGCCGATCTGCTGCTGATCACCGCGGACCACGGCTGCGACCCCACCACGCCGGGCACCGACCACACCCGCGAATATGTTCCGCTGCTGGTGTGGCGCCCTGGTCTGAACCGGGGGGTCGATTTGGGGGAGCGGGAGAGCTTTGCCGACGTCGCGGCGACGGTGGCCGATTTTTTCGGGGTCCGGTTTGCGACGGGACAGAGCGTGCTGCCGCGGATGCGGCAAGGGGGCGGGTAGTCAGAGAAGCTGCAGAGTCATGCGGCTTTGGAGCTGATCGGGGGAGAGGTGCCCGAGGCGCCGACCCTTCTCCTTGACCTCGTTGAGGAAGCGTTTTTCGACGAACGCCTCCAGCGCCCGCCGGTCTTCGTCGCAAAGGTCGACGAAGGCGATGCCGACCCCCTGGAGATAGCCGTTGTGCTGCTCGGGGTGGACGCGGTACAGCACCCGACCTTCGATTTCGAGCTCCTTCCCCATTCCGATCAGGGGGATGAGGACCTTGAGGCGGTCTTCCTTTTCGAGCCGGACGCCGGTCTTGATGAAGAGGCCGTGAGTGCTCAGGCTCAACACCTCGCTCAGCAAGGTGGTCTCGCCCCGGCAGAGCATGCCGGGAATCTGCACCGAGAGGCGCAGGTTTTTGCGGGGGTGCTTCTCAAGATGCGTCTGCAGCATCGCGAAGAGGGCGAAGATGTCGAGGGGGGCGCTCAGAAGCTCGTGGGGGAGGTCGATGGCCGCCGTCTCGTGCGGATCGGCCAGAACGATCAGGTGCGCGCCATGGGCCTGCAGGTGGCGGCCGATCTCCTGCCGAAGGGTCGACTCGGCGTTCAGCAACGGCGCCCCGGCGATCAGAAGGTCGGGGGGGCTTCCCCTGAGAAACGAAACGACCTCGTCCGGGCGCGAAGAGACCAGGACGCGGTATCCCCAGTGACGCAGAAGGGTTTCGAGGGTCGTGAGAAGGTTTTCGCGGCTGTCGCAGATCAGCAGACGTTTCATCGGTCGACTTCTTTCGTTCGGCGGCCCATGTTAGGGGTTTCGCCGGGCGCGGTCAAGTGGAAAGAAGTACCGAAGTGGCGCGGTTTTTTCATCCCAAGGAGGCATCATGAGAAAGATTCTTTTGTTCACTCTCGCCCTGCTCGCACTCTCCGTCCCCGCTGCGGCGCAGATGCGCGTCGCCGACGCGGTGGTCACCACCGCCGTCGTCGAGCGAACGCCGGTCGATTCGGTCAGCTCCTACCCGGCAAGCGCCGAGCGCCTCTATTGCTTCTCCCGCATCGTCGGCGCCGAGGGGGAAACCGCGGTCACGCATGTGTGGTATCGCGGCGAGCAGGAGATGGCGCGGATCGTTCTGCCGGTGCGTTCTCCGGACTGGCGGACCTGGTCGAGCAAATCGCTTCACCCCGACTGGAAAGGGGAGTGGCGGGTGGAGATCCTCGATGCGCAGGGGAATCTCCTGTCCGAGGTGCGCTTCACCCTCTTCTGAAAGGGGAGGAGGGAGATCCGCGGCGAACGAAAAAAGGGAGAAGCGTCCATCGGGCGCTTCTCCCTTTTTTTGCACCTTCTCTGATTTTCCGGCTGCCTCAGACTCCGGCGCAAGGCGCCATAACTACTTGAATTTCCCAGCAATTAAAAATTGACACCGCCTCGGATGCTGTGTTAATTTTGCCCCCTGCGGCCGCTTTCCGGCCGGGAGTGAGATGGGAGGAGCCACCGATGAGCAAGAAGCTGCTTCTGGCAGACGACAGTATCACCATCCAGAAGGTGGTCGGCATCACCTTTGCCGGCGCAGAGTACGAGTTGACCGCCGTGGGCGACGGCGACTCCGCCCTGGAGAAGGCCCGCGCCGAGCGTCCCGACATCATTCTTGCCGACGTCTGCATGCCCGGCAAGAGCGGTTACGAGCTGTGCGCCGCCGTCAAGGGCGACCCCTCCCTGAGCGATGTCCCGGTCCTTTTGCTCACGGGGACTTTCGAGCCCTTCGACGAGTCGAAGGCGACGGAGTCGGGGGCCGACGGATGGGTGGCCAAGCCCTTCGAGTCCCAGACCCTGATCGGCAAGGTCGAGGATCTCCTCGCCCGCTGTGCTGAAGCCGCACCTCTTGTCTCTTCTTCGCCGCAGGACGAAGAGCCCGCCGTCCCCGAGCGGACGGTGAGCGACATCTGGTCCGACCTGGCGCGTATCGACATGTCCGCCGAGCCCGAAGCGTCCGCCCCCGGAGCCGTCTTTCTCCCCGACGCTTTCGATGTCGAGCCGGAGCAGGCCGCATCGCCCCTCTCCGGGGACGACGACCTTTGGCCGCCTCTCGACGCCGAACCCGCCGCCGACGACGACTTGGTGCCTCTGAATGATCCCCTGGACCTTGAGCCGGAGCACGACCCTCTAGGCGACGTCTTCGACGAGGAGGATCCCTTCGACCGCGAGGGTGCGGAGATCTCCCCTGACGAAGCGGACGACGATCCGTGGGCCTATGCCGGCGAGGAGGTGGACGACGAAGAGGAGATCGTCCTTCTGAGCGAGAGCGACATCGTCGAGGAGGACGGCGAGGCGGCCGAAGAGCCTGCCGTTCCGGAGGACGCTCCCGCGGTGGCCGCCTTCTTCGAGGAGGGGCTTCAAGAGGATTCGTCGGCCGCTGCGTCTTCGGGTGCCGCCGAAGAGGCGCTCGCGGAGGACCCCTGGTATCAGGCTGAATCGACGAGCGAGATGGGTGACGATCCGCAGGAGTCGTTCGCGGGGGACGAGGAGGATGATCTTCTCGACGAAGAGCTCGCGGAGCTCGCCGTCGATCCCTTCGACGACGCGGCGCCCGACGATGACGACGAGGCCTTCGATGACCAGCGGTTCGCGTCCGAGCCCGCCGAGGCGCCGCCGGCCGCCTTTGAGTCGGTGCGCAGCTCAGGCGACGATCCTTTCCAGATCGGCGCCGCCGATTTTCTCTCCCCCCCCCCGGGTGCCGACGACGCCGCAGCCGAATCCCTCTGGGACGCCGCCGAGGAGAGCCTCGAGGACGAGCTCCCGGAGTCGGCGCCGGTGCAGGGAGAGGAGGCCGTCGCACCGGCGCCGACCCGTCCTGTCAGCGAGGGGGAGGGCGTCGTCGCTCTCAGCGAGGAGGAGATCGCCCGCATCGTGGAGAAGGTCGCCTCCGAGGTCGTCGGACGGCTGGCGCAGACGGTGCTGGAGCGCATCGCCTGGGAGGTCGTCCCCGATCTGGCCGAGGTGATGATCAAGGAAGAGATCCGCAAAATCCGCGAAGAGGTGCAGTAAGGGCTCTTCGCCCCCGAACTAGCCACTGCGAAAGAGGAAACGGGGACCCGATCCCGTTTCCTCTTTCTCTATGATTCTTGAATGAAATCGGAAGGATGTCAGAACCGTATGGAACCGAAGCTCCCCAAGGGGTATGAGCCCCGCGACGTCGAAACGAAATGGTACGGCACCTGGGAAGAGCGCGGCTACTTTCGCGCCGACGAGAGGTCGCCCAGGCCGCACTACTCCATCGTCATCCCGCCGCCCAACGTCACCGGCGTCCTGCACATGGGGCACGCACTGAACAACACCCTGCAGGATGTTCTGGCGCGCTACAAGCGCATGACGGGTCACGAGGTCCTCTGGATGCCGGGGACAGACCACGCGGGGATCGCCACCCAGAACGTGGTGGAGAAGCAGCTCGCCGCTCAGGGGAAGGATCGCCACGAGCTCGGCCGCGAGGCTTTCGTCGATCGCGTCTGGCAGTGGCGCGAGGAGTCGGGGGGGCAGATCATCAATCAGCTGAAAAAGCTCGGCGCCTCGTGCGATTGGGAGCGCGAGCGCTTCACCATGGACGAGGGGCTCTCCGCCGCGGTGCGCGAGGTCTTCGTGCGTCTGCACGAGGAGGGGCTCATCTACCGCGACAACCGCCTCATCAACTGGTGTCCGCGCTGCCACACGGCTCTTTCGGACCTCGAAGTCGAGCACGACGAGAAGAAGGGGCACCTGTGGCATCTGCGCTACCCGGTGCCTGGGACGGACCGTTTCGTCGTCGTCGCCACGACCCGCCCCGAGACGATGCTGGGCGACACCGCCGTCGCCGTCCACCCCGAGGACGAGCGCTTCGCCGACCTCGTCGGCAAGAGCGTGTTGCTGCCGCTGGTGAACCGCGAGATCCCCGTCGTCGCCGACGAGTACGTCGACAAGGAGTTCGGCAGCGGCGTGGTGAAGATCACCCCCGCCCACGACTTCAACGACTTCGAGGTCGGCCGCCGGCACGACCTGCCGATGATCAACATCTTCGACAACTCGGGGAACGTCAACGAAAACGGCGGCCCCTACGCGGGGCTGGAGCGCTACGAGGCGCGAAAGAGGGTCGTCGCCGACATGGAGGCCCAGGGGCTGCTGGAGAAGACGGAGGACTACGGTCTGTCGGTCGGCGAGTGCTATCGCTGCAAGACCGTCATCGAGCCCTACCTTTCGCTGCAATGGTACGTCAAGGTCGGTCCCCTGGCCGAAGAGGCGATCAAGGCGGTGCAGGACGGGCGCACCCGCATCGTCCCCGACCAGTGGGAGAAGACCTACTTCGAGTGGATGTTCAACATCAAGGACTGGTGCATCAGCCGCCAGATCTGGTGGGGGCACCGCATCCCGGCGTGGTACTGCGACGCCTGCGGGGATGTCATCGTCGCGCGCCGCGACCCCGATCGCTGTCCCTGCGGCGGGGAGCTTCGCCGCGACAGCGACGTCCTCGACACCTGGTTCTCCTCGGCGCTGTGGCCCTTCTCCACCATGGGGTGGCCCGACGACACCGAGACGCTGCGTAAGTTCTATCCGACCTCGTGCCTGGTGACCGGCTTCGACATCCTCTTTTTCTGGGTCGCCCGGATGATGATGATGGGGCTGAAGTTCATGGACGAAGTCCCCTTCAAGGAAGTCTACATCCACGCCCTGGTGCGCGACGCGCAGGGGCAGAAGATGAGCAAGAGCAAGGGGAACGTCATCGACCCGCTGGGGGTCATCGACGAGTACGGCGCCGACGCCTTCCGCTTCACCCTGACCGCCTTCGCCGCCATGGGGCGCGACATCAAGCTCTCCACCGAGCGCATCGCCGGCTACCGCGCCTTCGCCAACAAGCTGTGGAACGCGGCGCGCTTTTCGCTGATGAACCTCGAAGGGTTCGATCCTGAAGGGATCGATCTGGCGGGGCAGGAGCTTTCGCTGGCCGACGCCTGGATCCTCGAGCGTTTGGCCGAGGCGACCGAAGGGGCGACGAGAGCGCTGGAGACCTATAAGTTCAACGAGGCGGCCTCCATCCTCTACGCCTTCACCTGGAACGAGTTCTGCGACTGGTACATCGAGCTCGTCAAGGACGACCTCTACGGCGAAGACGCCGAGGCGAAGCGTCGCGCCCGAAGCATCCTTTTCACCGTCCTGGAGCGCCTGCTGCGTCTGCTGCACCCGGTCATGCCCTTCATCACCGAGGAGATCTGGCAGTCGCTGCCCGGCGAGCGCTCCTACGCATCGATCATGCGCGCCGCCTGGCCCGACGCCCAAGGGCTTCCGCGCCGCCGCGACGGCGCGGCGCGCATGGAGAAGATTATGGAGGTGGTGCGCGCCATCCGCAACATCCGCGGCGAGATGGACGTCGCTCCCGGCAAGCAGATCCCCGCCGTCCTCGACTGCAAGGGAGGGGACGCCCTGGCGGTGATGCGCCAGGGTGAGACGTACATCAGGGCCCTCGCCCGGGTCGGCGAGCTCGCTTACGGCGTCGGCATCGAGCGACCCGAGAAGGCCGCCACCCAGGTCGCGGGCGACGTCGAGATCCTCGTCCCCCTGGCCGGGCTCATCGATCTGGAGGAGGAGGAAAAACGCCTGCAGAAAGAGATCGCCAAGGTCGACAAGGACGTGACGATGTTCGAGAAGAAGCTCTCCAACGAAGCTTTCGTCGCCAAGGCGCCCCCCGAGGTTCTGGAGAAGGACCGCGGCAAGCTCGCTGACGCGCGCGAGAAGATGGAGATCCTGCAGAAGAGCCTGGAGAAGATCCGGGGGATGATGTAGGGTGAATCAATAGAGCCGGGACCGCGCAGGGTCCCGGCTTTTTGCCTCTGGAGATGGTGGTGCGCAAGAGGCGGGGCGGGTCTGCCCCAAGAGAGCGGATGAAATGAAGAAAAAATAACTGGACAGTGTTTTACCTCTGTCTATAATATTACCCGTTGGGTATTTAATTTGCGCTTTTTCGTGTACACGTCGATGGGCAGGAGGCGTCTGTGCTGAAGAAAGTCGTGACAGTTCTGAAAGATCCTTTCGCAATTTTTCTGGCGTTGCTCTTCACCGGGTTGTTCTTTTCGGTGGGGTATCGACCCGAAGTCGCGGAAACCGGTCAGCTGGCCCGTCTTCTGAAGTTCTCCGGCGGCGTCTTCATTCTCTTCCTCGTCGCCTTCTCCATCCTGTGCTCGACCGTGCGCCGTCATCTGGCCCATGAGCGCGACAACCTCCATGCCGGTGAATCGGGAGGTGTGCTCCTGTGGATGTTCGTCCTCTACAAGGAAGCGGTGAAGACGGTCTTCGGTGTCAGCATGACCCTGGGCTGGATGGCCGGGATGCTCTTTCTGGTCGACTACTTCCGCGACGTCTCCCTCGTCGTGCCGCTGCTTCTGGCCCTTCCCCTGTCGGCTCTCGCCTTTTTGCCGGCTTATTTCTTCACTTCCCTTCTCGATCACATTCCCTATCCCCTTCGCAACTGATCCGCGACGCCGCGCCGCCTTCTAAAGCGATTCGTTGGAGCGCGTCTTCCGACTTCCGGAAGCTCGTCGCGCCGCCCTTACTTGTCGGTGAATCGCCTTACCATGATGCACGAGGTCTTTCTGCGCGCCCTGAACGAGAAAAGGCCCCGGATGACCGGGGCCTTTTCTCATTACACGGGATGCCGTATTACCAGTTTTCGGCGTTCAACTCGAAATGAGCGCGGGGGTGGGCGCAGGCGGGGCAGACTTCCGGCGCCTCGTTCCCCTCGTGCATATAGCCGCAGTTGCGGCAACGCCAGGTGACGACCTCGCCGCGCACGAAGACGCGTCCCGCCTCGATGTTCGTGAGAAGGTCGCGGAAGCGCTTTTCGTGCTGTTTCTCGGCGACGGCGATCGCGTCGAAGACCTTGGCGATCGCCTCGAACCCCTCTTCGCGGGCGACGCGGGCGAACGTCGGGTACATATCGGTGTGCTCGTGGTTCTCGCCGTGGGCCGATTCGCGCAGGTTCTCGGCGGTGGTGCCGATGCGGCCGGCGGGGAAGGCGGCCTGAACCTCGACCTCGCCCCCTTCGAGCATCTTGAAGAGACGCTTGGCGTGCTCTTTTTCGTGATTGGCGCTCTCTTCGAAGATCGAAGAGATCTGGACGAATCCTTCCTTCTTGGCCTGGGCGGCGAAGTAGGTGTAGCGGTTGCGTGCCTGGCTCTCGCCGGCGAAGGCGGTCAGGATGTTCTTTTCGGTGCGGGTTCCTTTCAGGGTTGCCATGTACGCGTGTCCTCCTTGGTGTTGGAATGTCGTCATCGAGGATGACAGGGTGAAAGTCGGGGGCGAAAAGGGGCCGTATCAGGCGGCCTGGGCCTGCAGGCATTTGGGGCAGAGCCCGAAGAAGTCGAGTCGGTGGGTCGAAATGCTGTACCCCGTCTTGCGGGCCACCTGGTCGGCCAGCGAGTCGAGGCAGACGTCGTCGAAATCGACGATCGTCTTGCAGCGCGCGCAGACGACGTGGGGGTGGGGGTGGGGGTTGCCGTCGAAGCGGCTGCTGCCGTCTTTGAGGGCGAGCTCGGAGATCTCCCCCATCTCCCGAAGGAGATTGGCCGTCTTGTAGACGGTCGCAAGGCTCATGGTGGGGAACTGCTCTCTGACCTCGTCGTAAATCTGCTCGGCGCTCGGATGGGCCTTGCTGGAGATCAGAATCTTCAGCACGGCCAGCCTCTGGGGGGTGATGCGAAAATGGCTGTCGCGCAGCTTGTCGACGATGCTCTGATATCGGGTTTCCATTGGAAGCTCCTTGTGGAGATCAATTATCCATAAGGATAAGGTGTCCGAGGTCCATCGTCAACCAAATTTTTCCTCCTCGAACGACAGGGCTTTAAAAACCCTGGAGCACGCAGGGGAAATGATGTAGAAGAGTACCGTGCGGCGAGCACTTACGCGGCGCTGTTGCTTTTTACGGGGAAGGACCGACGATGTTCAAATTTCGCACCTTTATCTTCATTCTCCTTTTCCTTCTGGGGGCTTCGACCCTCGGCGCGGCGCAGGGGGAGGGGGAGGCGGAGGCGTTGTCATTGGAGGCCCGCATCGGGCAGATGCTGATGGTCGGCTTCCGAGGGCTCGACGTCCACCCTGAGATGCCGATTTTGGAGGACATCCGCCAGGGGCGCGTCGGCGGCGTGCTCCTCTTCGACGTCGATGTGGCGCTCGGCGTCCCGCTGCGCAACATCGCCTCGCCGCAGCAGACCCGCGCGCTCATCGCCGATCTAGAGCAGGCCTCCGCGATCCCGCTTCTGGTCGCCCTCGACCAGGAAGGGGGGCGGGTGAGCCGCCTGAAGGAGCGGCACGGCTTCGCACCGACGCGTTCCGCAGCCGAGCTCGGCGCCGGCCCCACCGCGCGCACCCGAGCCGAGGCGCGCACGATGGCGGCGACGCTGGCCTCGCTCGGCTTCAATATCAACCTGGCCCCCGTCGTCGACGTCGACCTGAATCCGCAAAATCCCATCATCGGCGCCTTGGGACGAAGCTTCTCCGCCGACCCATCGCAGGTTGTGCGACACGCCCGCGCCTTCATCGAGGGGCACAGGGAGGAGGGGGTTCTGTGCACCCTGAAACACTTCCCGGGCCACGGCAGCTCGGCCGCCGATTCCCACCTCGGCCTGACCGATGTGACCGAGAGCTGGCGGCGCATCGAGCTGGAGCCCTTCGCCCGCCTCATCGCGGAGGGGATGGCCGATGCGGTGATGACGGCCCACGTCTTCCACGCCGGGCTCGACCCCGAGCGCCCCGCCACCCTTTCGACCTCCGTCGTCAAGGGGCTGCTGCGCGACGAGCTCGGCTTCGATGGCGTCGTCTTCTCCGACGATATGCAGATGCAGGCGATCACCGATCATTTCGGCTTCGACGCCGCAATCCTCGCCGCCCTCGAGGCCGATGTCGACATCCTCGTCTTCGGCAACAACCTCGTCTACGACCCGCAGGTCGCGCAGCGGGCCGTCGCTCTCATCCTGCGCTATGTGGAGGAGGGGACGATCGACGAGGAGCGTATCGATCGCTCCTGGCGCCGGATCTCGGCGCTCAAGGCGCGCCTTTCTCCCCGCGGCGACCGATGAAAGGGACAGCCGGCATTTGAACGGGGGGAAGCCGCACGGCCCGCTCGACGGTGCGCCCGACAGCGCGCACTTTCGCAGGAGGATCGTCCCCTCGATCTGCGCCATCGTCTTTTTCTCCGTCCTCAACGGCACCATGTTCAATGTGGCGGTGCCCGACATCGCCGCCGAGTTCTCCCTCTCTCCGGCCGGGGTGAGCTGGGTGATGACGGGGTACATCGTCGTCTTCGCCCTGGCCTCGGCGGTCTACGGCAAGCTCGCCGATCTCTACCCGGTGCGGCGCCTCGTCACCGTCGGGCTGCTTCTGTTCAACGCCGGGGCGCTCCTGGGCTTTTTCGTCCAGTGGTATCCGCTGCTCATCGCCTCGCGGGTTCTGCAGGCGAGCGGCGGCGGCGCGATTCCGGCCATGGGGATGATCGTCGCCACCCGCTACTTCCCGCCCGAGATGCGGGGCAGGGTCCTGGGCGCGCTCGCCTCCACCGTCGCCTTCGCCGCGGGGGTCGGGCCTGTCGTCGGAGGACTGCTGGCGGGGGCTTTCGACTGGCGTCTGCTCTTTCTCCCCTCGCTCTTCACCCTGCTCGCCATCCCCGTCTTCCGGCGTCTTCTTCCGATGGAGCAGGCACGGCCGGGGCGCTTCGACGTCGTCGGAGCGCTTCTGCTCGGGGGGAGCATCGGCCTGTTGCTCCTCTTCGTGGCGCAGCGCCTATTGTGGGCGCTCCCCGCGGCGATACTGCTGTCGGTGCTGCTGCTGCGCCATCTGCGCCGCAGCAACGCCCCCTTCGTGCCGCTGGAGCTCTTCACGGACCTTCCCTACCGCAGCGCGCTTCTCACCGCCTGGCTCGCGGTGAGCACCGTCTTCGGCATGTTCTTTCTGGTGCCGCTGCTGCTGCGGCACGCCTACGGTCTGGACACCCTGCGCATCGGTCTGGTGATCTTCCCCGGGCCGATGAGCGCCGCCATCCTCGGGAACGTCGGCGGGCATCTGGCCGACCGCCTCGGCAGCACCGTGATCGTGCGCGCGGGGCTCGCCCTCCTCATCGCGGGGCACCTCGCCCTGGCGCTGCTCGGCGGCGCGGGGGCCGTCGCGGTCTCGGCCGGCCTGGTCGTGTGCTACGTCGGCTTCGCCTTCATCCAGTCGTCCCTCGCCAAGACCGTGGCCGCCACCTTGCCGCACGGCCGCACCGGGATCGGCATGGGGGTGTACAACCTCACCTTCTTCACCTCAGGGGCCTTCGGCGCCGCGCTGGCCGCGCTGCTGATCGAGATCGTCCCCGAGCTCTTTGCCCTGCCGCGGGTGAGCGACGCCTACAGCGGGGTCTTCCTCCTCGCCGCGGCCGGGGCAGCCGCGGCCCTCGTTCTGTTCAGGGGCGCGTTCCCCAAGGAACCGTAACGCCCGATGAAACCCGAAGCCGAAAAGGATCGATCGATGGCCACGGATTTGACTCCCGGTGACTGGCCGCAGGCGCTTTTGTCTACCTCCACCGCGCTGCAGCGCACGATGGACGAGGCGGTACTCGACTGGAAAAACGCCTATGAAGGGTCCGGCGGGAAGATCTACTGCCGCAGGGGGTGCGGCAACTGCTGCCGCCTTGCGGTGCATGCGACGTTTCCGGAAGCGCTCGTCATTGCCCGGGCGCTGAGCGCTTCGCAGGCCGAGGCGCTGGAGCGTTATGCACAAGCCCTTCGCTCCCACCTGTACGGAGTCGAGCATCCGGCGGCCTATCTGCGCGCCCACCGCAGAAATGCCGGATTCTGCCCTTTTCTGGGGTCGCAGGGGGAGTGCGGCATCTATGCGGTGCGCCCCTTCGCCTGCCGCGCCCTGCTCTCGACCCGCAACCCCGACTACTGCGGCATCGACCTGAGCGCTCTTCACCCCCTGGAGCAAAAGGCCTTTCTTTCGAGCCTCGACCCCGCGGTCGTCGCCTTTCCCACCCATTACGCCGCCGCGCCGCAGGCGTCGGGGCGCGCCCTGGAGCTGCAGTTGCTGGAGCGCATGTCGCGCGTGTTCGGATTTTCCCTGGGGGGGAATCTGGCGCTACTGGTCTGGCTGATCAGGGAACGGGGGCTGGAGGAGGCCGTGGGGGAGGGAAAGGAGGCGGTGGCCGCACTGCTGCGGGCCGAAAGGCTGGCACTCCCCTTCGTGCTCGATCTGCAGGGGGGGTGATCTTTCGGTGCGCCGTCTCAATCCCTCGATTCCATGAACTGCCGCACGCTCAGCTGCCGGTAGCCGGCCGGCTCGTCGAATTCGGCCGCAGCGATCGACTCCTGCACCAGGCCGACCACCTCTTTGAGCATGACGATCTCCCCCGCCCCGTCGTACTGGACGCTTCGCATCACCCACCCCTTCCTCAGCAACTCCTCATATTCCGGGCTCGCCTCGGGGGCCGGTCCCAGTGCCCAGGGGGTCGCCTCCTCCAGACACGACGACATCTTTTTCTGATAGCTCTGCAACCCGGCAATGTCGATCTCCTGCAGCACGGGGGCGTCGGTGGCGATCCACAGCTCCTGATACGGAATGTCGTTGACCAGCACCCGGTAGTGCTCGGTGGGGTAACCGGCGATCTCTCCGCCCTCTCCCAGATGCCGCACCGTGACGTGGATCGGAGGCGCCTCGACCCCCATCAGTTGATCGAGGAGCTCGCGTTCCTGCGGCGACATCTGTGCCAGCGCTTCCTCGGTGGCGCTCATGATCGCTTCGCAGTAGCCGTCGATCTCGGCGCGGGTGTAGATCGCCAGTTCGTCGTCGACCATCATGAGCTCGCCGCTGGTGGTGTCGAATACGCTCCATGTTCCCTCGTCTTCGGCCGAGTCCTTGATTTTTCCTTCGGAAAAGAGGGTGCGGCTCCCCTCCGAGTCGAGCTCGACCCAGCCGGCCGTCGCCAGTCCGATGGGAGTAAGCCAAAAAAGTGCGACAAAAAAAACGATCACGGCCCGTGCGCTCATGACGATCTCCATAAGTGGTCGCAAAACCGAAAGGTTCGTGCAGCCATGTATATCCCATTTCGCACGGGGTACAACCGGACGTCCTTTTTTCTGCGCCGATCGCCGGGGGGCGGTTGACATCCACAAGCCGTGGGGTTTAATTCATTATGATTTTTTAAATCGCAAGGAGATCGTCCATGGAAAAGATCGGCATCGCCATCGTCGGCGTCGGCAACTGCGCCAGCTCCCTCCTGCAGGGGATCCACTATTACCGGGACCGGAGCGCCGACGATGCGATCGGGCTGATGCACTGGGAGATCGGCGGCTATCGCCCCTTCGACATCGAGGTGCGCGCCGCCTTCGACATCGATCGAAGAAAGGTCGGTCTCGACGCGGCCGAGGCGATCTTCGCGCCCCCAAACTGCACGAGCGTCTTTGCGCCGGATCTGCCCCGAACGGGCGTGACGGTGCAGATGGGGGCGATCCTCGACGGCTGCTCCGATCACATGCGCGACTACCCCGAAGAGGCGCGCTTTGCGCCGTCCGAGCGCCCGCAGCCGTGCCGCGACGAGGTCGTGGCGATCCTTCGCAAATCGGGAGCCGAGGTCCTGCTCAACTACCTGCCGGTCGGCTCCGAGGAGGCCGCGCGCTTCTACGCGGAGTGCGCCCTGGAGGCCGGTGTGGCGCTGGTGAACGCCATGCCGGTCTTCATCGCCAGCGATCCGCGTTGGAGCGCGAGGTTTCGCGACAGGAGGGTGCCGCTGATCGGAGACGACATCAAGGCGCAGTTCGGCGCCACCATCACCCATCGCGTCCTGGCCGACCTCTTCCGAAAACGAGGGGTGCGGCTCGACCGCACGTACCAGCTCAACACCGGCGGCAACACCGACTTTCTCAACATGCTCAATCGCGACCGGCTCCGCTCGAAGAAGACGAGCAAGACCGAGGCGGTCCAGTCGGTCCTCGAGCATCGCATGGAAGAGGGGACGATCCATATCGGGCCGAGCGACTACGTGCCGTGGCAAAAGGACCAGAAGGTCTGCTTCATCCGCATGGAGGGGCGCCTGTTCGCCGATATGCCGATGAATCTGGAGCTGAGGCTCAGCGTGGAGGATTCGCCCAACTCCGCCGGCGTCGTCATCGACGCGGTGCGCTGCTGCAAGGTCGCCCTCGACAGGAAAGTGGGGGGGAGTCTCGACGCCCCCTCGGCCTATTTCTGCAAACACCCCCCGATGCAGTACGGCGACGACGAAGCGTGGCGGCTCACCGAGCTCTTCATCCGGGAGGAGCCCGCCGGCGACAGGGCGCTTTGCGCCCCGGAGCAGGGGGGAGAGAGACTGCCGGTCCTCGACGCCGTGAGAGGGGCTGCCGTTTGCCGATAGCCTGGCTGGCTGTGTGCGTTTCGGCGCCGCCGCGGCCTGGGGAGAGTTTACGATGATCGAAGCGATCAAGCTCTGGAACGAGCCGAACAATCTGTCGCACTGGGATTTCACCATGGATCCCGAGTGGAAGATCTTCAGCGAAATGAGCGCCCTCGCCGCGCAGGCCGTGCGGCGCGAATGTCCCGAGCTGACCCTCGTTCTGGGGGGGATCAGCCCTATCGACGAAGGCTTCATCCGCCTTCTTTCGAGTCACGGCCTGCTCGATCACCTCGATGCGGTGGCGGTGCACGGCTTCCCCCTCGACTGGAACCACTGGAAGATCGACGAGTGGCCGCAGAAGATCGCCGAGATCGCCGCGGTGACGCGGCTGCCGATCTGGGTCACCGAGGTCGGCGTTTCGAGCTTCGGCGCCGAGGAGGTGCAGGTCTTCGGCCTACGGCGCACCGCCGAGCTGCTCGCCGGAAGCGCCGAGCGCATCTACTGGTACAGCCTCTTCGATCTTCCCCCGTCCTGGGAGGCGACGACCCGCCACAAGGAGAGCGAGGGGAGCGCCTATTATCGTCATTTCTACATGGGGCTCATCCGCGCCGACGGAACGCCGAAGCCCGCCCTGGAGCACTTCCCCGAGGGGATGGGGATCTGCCAGTGGTTTCACTTCAACGATCACCGCCTCGAGTCGGCCGTGGCGCACCTCAAGGCGATGGGCGTGAGGCGCCTGCGCACCGGCGTGAGCTGGGCCGACTGGCACCGCCCCGGCGCCCGGGAGTGGTTCGATCGGCAGATGCGCGCCCTGGACGACTTCGACCTGACGCTCACGCTGTGCTTCACCCCCCCCTCCATCGGCAGGCGTTTCTGCCATACGAGCCCGCCGGTGCGCCCCGAGGAGTTCGCCTGGTTCGCCGCCGAGGTGGTGCGCCGCTACGCCCTGCCGCAAAGGGCTCGGCGCGCCCCGCAGACGTCGGCGCCCTTCGATGTCCGCGGAGAGGCCGTATGGCCGTCTTCGTACTGATCCGCCACGGCCACACCGATGCGGTAGGGCACCGCCTCGTCGGGCGCCTCCCCGGAGTGCTGCTCAACGCGCGGGGGCACGCCGAAGCGCAGCGGCTGGCGGAGCGCCTCGGCCACTTTCCGCTGACGCACATCTTCGCGAGTCCGCTGGAGCGCACCCGCCAGAGCGCCGCCCCCCTGGCGCGTCGCCTCGGGGTGGAGGTGGCGCTGTGCGACGCGCTCAACGAAATCGACTTCGGGGAGTGGGCCGGGCGCACCTTCGAGGACCTGGACGCCGAGCCGCTGTGGCGGTGCTTCAACGCCCTGCGCAGCGCGACCCGCATCCCCGGCGGGGAGCTGATGGTCGAAGTGCAGGCACGCATGGTCGGGTGCGTCGAAGCTCTGCGCGCCCGGCATCCCGGCGGGATGATGGCGCTGGTAGGGCACGGCGATCCGCTCAAATCGCTTATCGCCCACTATACCGGACTCCCCCTCGACCACATGGCGCGCCTCGAGCTGAGCCCGGCCTCGGTGAGCCTGCTCGCCTTCGGCGAGGACGGCCCGAAGGTTCTGTGCGTGAACTCACTCGACCCCCTCACCCCGCTGTCCCCGTCGTGAAGCGCAAGGCCGATCGATGACCTCGCACACCCCCGACGATATTCGCCGCCAGATCGAAGCGCTGGGGCCCTGGTTTCACAATCTGCACCTGCCCGGCGGAGAGCAGACCGCCCCCGATCACGTTCTGGGGGATTTCCCCTCCTACAAATGGGACGAGATCGCCCCCTTTCTCCCGGACGATCTGACGGGATGGAGCGCCCTCGACATCGGCTGCAACGCCGGGTTCTACTCCTTCGAGCTCGCCCGCCGAGGCGCCTTCGTCACCGCCCTCGACGCCAGCGAGGGGTACCTCGCCCAGGCCCGTTGGGCGGCCCAAATCTATGCGCTGCAGGACAGGATCGAGTTTGTGCGGATGCAGCTCTACGATCTGGCGCACTGCAACCGGACGTGGGACGTGGTCCTGTTCATGGGCGTCTTCTACCACCTGCGCTACCCCCTGCTCGGCCTCGATACGGTGGCGCAGAGAGTCGGGCGCCTGATGTTCTTCCAGACCCTGACGATGCCGGGGGAGGAGGTGCTGGACGATACGGCCGATCGCGGCATGTACGAGCGCCGGCGCATGTGTCACCCGGGGTGGCCGAAGATGGCCTTCATCGAGGGGTGCCTCGCCGACGACCCGACCAACTGGTGGGCGCCCAACCACGCCGGGGTGGTGGCGATGCTGCGCTCGGCCGGAATGCGCGTGAGCGCCCGCCCCGGCACAGAGCTCTACCTGTGCGAGCCCGACTCCGCCCCCCCGTGGGATCGCAACGACTGGATGCGCGCCGAGTACGAGGCGGCTTCGGGACGATCGCAAAGGCGGCGCAGCGAAGGGCCGCAGCGGTGCTGATGAAAGACCGAGGAAAAGCGGTTGCCGCCCCTCTCCCCCTGTGCTAATTTACTCCCCGATTTTCCGTCCCTTCTGAATCGTCTGCCTTCCCCTATCGATTGCTCACGGCATGTCTAAGAGCGAGCGGCTCGACAAATTGCTGGTGGAGCGCGGCCTCGTCCCGTCGCGGGAGAGGGCCCGCGTGCTGATCCTCGCCGGCCACGTCCTGGTGAACGAGCGCGTCGTCGACAAGGTCGGCACCCAGGTCCCCCGCGACGGCGCGGTGCGGCTGCGCGGGGAGGACATCCCCTACGTCTCGCGCGGCGGCCTCAAGCTTGAGAAGGGGCTCGACGCCTTCGGCATCGACCCTGCGGGGCGAATCGCCATCGACGTGGGGGCCTCGACGGGGGGATTCACCGACTGTCTGCTGCAGCGCGGCGCCCGGCGCGTCTACGCCGTCGACGTCGGGTACGGCCAACTCGCCTGGAAGCTGCGCGAAGACCTCCGCGTCGTCAATCTGGAGCGCACCAACATCCGCAGCCTCGCACCCGGCGATCTCCCCGAGCGCCCCGACCTTGCCGTCATCGACGCATCCTTCATCTCTTTGGACAAGGTCCTGCCCGGCACACTGGCGCTGCTGGCGGCCGAGGCCGAGATCGTCGCCCTGATCAAGCCCCAGTTCGAGGTCGGCAGGGGAGAGGTCGGCAAGGGAGGGGTCGTTCGCGACCCCGAGAAGCATTCCTTGGTGGTGGAGAAGGTGCGGATGAGCGCCGGCGCCTTGGGGTGCGAGGTTCTCGGGGTGGTCGAGAGCCCGATCCTGGGGCCCAAGGGGAACCGGGAATTTCTCATTCATCTGCGCAAAGACCGGAGTGGCGCAGAGGAGGGCGAGGCGCCCGCATAGATGGCGTTCACTATTCACCAGCAGTGAAAAGGGTCTCGCGCCCCCCGCTCCGATGGCCGCATGAACCCATCCTTGGGGCTTGACTGGCGCCATCCGGGCGCCAGACACCCTCTACGCGG
This sequence comes from Desulfuromonadales bacterium, assembly GCA_050485365.1. Lineage (GTDB taxonomy): Bacteria > Desulfobacterota > Desulfuromonadia > Desulfuromonadales > JACZKF01 > JARFUG01. Next base: position 52,178 of record JBJHBH010000004.1, read on the forward strand.
GCGCCCCGAGACCCTTTGGCGAACAGTTTAGGAATGTTTTTCAATTTTTCCGCCTGGATTTCAATGACATGATCCGCATCCTGCATACTGCCGATCTGCACCTCGGAGCTCCCTTCCCCTCGCTGGGGGAGAAAGAGGCCGAGAGGCGCGCAGACTTCCTTGCCGTCTTCGACCGCCTCGTGGCGCTGGCGATCGAGCGCCGGGTGCATCTTTTCCTTGTCGCCGGCGATCTCTTCGATCTTCCCGACCCCGATGACGCCGCCGTCGCCCGGGTGCAGGGGGGGATCCGTCGCCTCTGCGATCAGGGGATCGTCCCGGTTCTGCTGCCGGGGACCCACGACCACACCGTCTCCCCCACCTCGATCTACCGCCGCGGGACCCTTCAGGGGGCGCTGGTGCTCGATGCGCCCTCGGTCGAGGAGCCCGTGCGCGTGAGCGTCGGAGCGCAGGAGGTGTTTCTGTACGGCTTCGCCTATCGCTCCCATTCCTCCCGGGATGCGCTGGCGCAGATGGCGCGCCGTGAGGGGGAGGGGGTGCACATCGGGGTGCTGCACGGCTCGCGCCAGGGGAGCCCCGAGTGGGAGTACCGCAAGAAGGATCTCCCCTTCACCCTCGATCAGCTCAAAGGGTGGAATCTCGACTACGTCGCCTTGGGACACTATCACGCCTTCGAGCTCCTCGAAGAGGAGGGGCGCCTCTGGGCGTGCTACCCCGGATCGCCGGAGGGGAAGCGTTTCTCGGAGTGCGGGGCGCGCTACGCCGCGCTGGTGAGCGTCGAACCCGGCCGCGCGCAGGTGGAGAAGGTGCAGGTCAACGCCCGCACGCTTCAGGAGCGCACCCTCGATCTGTCCGGATGCGAGAGCGCCGCCGTGGCCGCGCAGACGATCGCCGCCATGGGCGATCCCCATCTTCTTTTGCGACTCGCCCTCACCGGCATCGTGGAGGCTCCTCTCGATCTGGCCGCGCTGCACCGGCGCTGCTGCGAGGGGTTTTTTCACCTCGAGCTCGACGATCGCACACGGCTCTTCGACAGCGACTTCGCTCGCCGCATCGAAGACGAGGAGACGGTGCGCGGTCTCTTCGTCCGCAGGGCGCGCGCCCTGATGGCCGAGGCGCCGCCGCAGCAGCGCGACGTGGTGGAGGAGGCCTTTCGCGAGGTCCTGGTGCGGTTTCACGCCTTCGGCGGAGGCGAGCGATGATCGTGCGCTCGGTGGAGCTCAAGCACTTCGGCCGCTTCGGCGAGGCGACCTTCGAATTCCGGCGGGGGCTGAACCTTGTCTACGGCCCCAACGAGGCGGGCAAGTCGACGCTGATGGAGGCGATCCCCGCCGTATTGTACGGCGTGCGCGACAAGGAGCGGTTTCGCCCGTGGGGACGGCAGGGGAGCTGCGAGGCGGCGCTCGTGCTCGAAGGGGGCGCAGGGACAGTGCGGGTGGAGCGAGACCTGCTCACCGACCGAACGACCCTCGTTGAGTGCGACGATCTCTACGAGTGTCTGTACCGCTTCGAAGGCAAAGTGGCGCCGCTGGGGCGCTCGTCGGAGCGGGCCGAGTACATGGAGCAGCTTCGCCGCCTCTTCGGCCTGGCGGAGGAGGAGATCCTTCGCGCCTCGCTCTTTTTCGGGCAGGGGAGCCTGGAGATCTCCGGCAGCAGCCTGGCCACCCGGATCAAAGCCCTTCTGTCGGGGTTCGCCGAGGTCGACTACGACAAGGTGCTCGCCTCGCTCCACGACGACCATTTCGTCATCACGCGCCTCAACCCCTGGGGTAAGGACAAGACGCGAGAGCGCGAGCTCGATGAGGTGCGAAAGCGCCTCGCCACCATCGAAGAGCGCTGGTACGCGGTGCGCACCTCGGCGCGCGAGCTCGAACAGGTGCGAAACCGCATCGCCGAGCTCGAAAAATCGATCGAAACCGATCGGGACGAGTACGCCAAGGGGGAGCGCTATCTGGCCTGGGTTCGCAGGCAGTGGCAGCTCGAGGAGAAGGAGCAGGTCCTGATCCGCGACTTCTCCCGCGTCAACCGCCAGTCCGACAAGGTGCGCGAGCTCGAGCAGGAGCGACAGGCGCTGGAGAAGGAGCTCTCCAAAACGGGGCTGCCGCTGCAGATCCCCGAAGAGCTCCCCTACATTCTGGCCGAGGCCGACGACGTGCGCACGGAGATGATCGATCTGCAGCGCCGCTCCGCCGAGCTTCGCAAGGAGATCCTCGCCCACCCCAATCCCCCCTGGCGCGCGGCGCTCGCCCTCGTCGCCGCGTTGCTGACCGCGGCCGTCTTCGCCCACGTCTTCACCGACTGGGGTCTGGCGGCGTCGGCGCTCGCCGTGCTGGCGAGCGCCGCTCTGGGCGGCCGCTATCTGCAGCGTTATTTGCGCGAGCGCGGCGAGCGGGGGAGGCTGCAGGAGAAGCTTCAGGCGCTGGAGCTGGAACGGGAGGAGGCCCAGCAGCGCCTCGGCCAGCTCGACGAGCGCTTCGAGCGCATCGGCATGTCCCCCTCGAGCGTTGAGACGGTGCGGATGCAGAAGAACCTGGCGCGCCACCGCGAGCTGCTCGAGCGGCTGCAGGAGGTCAAGGGGGCGCTGGCGGTTCTGGAGCCCTCCACCGATCTGTGCAGCGAAAAAGAGCAGCTCACCCGTGAGCTCGCCGTCCTCGATGAGCGCATGGAGCAGGAAAAGCCCCTGCGCCCCGATCTGCTCGCGCCCGAAGATCTCCCCGAGGCCGAGCGCAAGCTCGCCGATCTCGGCGAGAGCATCAAGGCGCGGCAGCAGGAGCTGGTGGAGCTCAGCCGCAACGAAGCGGTCCTGGGCGCCGAGCTTCTCGACCTGAAGCATCTGGAGGAGGAGGGGGAGCGGCTCAAGGAGCGCGAGCTCGCCCTGGATCGGCGCCGACAGGCCCTGGCCACCGCCTACGAGTTGCTGAGCGCCGCGGTGGAGGAGTTTCGCCGCACCTACCTGGAGCGATTCGCCGCCGACATCGGCGCCTATCTGCAGGTGACGACCCGCGGCCGCTACGGCGAGGTTCGCCTGGAGGAAGATTTTTCTCTATACTTGAAAGGAAAGGGGGGGAGCTGGTATCCGGCCGAGAGCTTCAGCCGGGGGACCGTCGACGGCATCTACCTGGCGGTGCGGCTGGCCCTGACGCGGCATCTGGCCCGGGGGCGCCATCTGCCCCTGCTGCTGGACGACCCCCTGGTCAACCTCGACCGCAACCGCCTCGAGGAGACGCTCAAAGGGCTTGAGCGTCTCAGCGCCGAGCACCAGATTCTGCTCTTCACCCACGACGAGAACCTCGCCCGAAGGGCGGCCCGCGACCGCTGGCATATCGTCTCGCTGGACGAGACGCGCGGGGCCGTCGCCGCGGCGCAGACCAGGACGAAGGAAAGGAGCGAAGATGTCGAACAGCTGTGTCTTCTGTAAGATCGTCGCCGGAGAGATACCGGCCAAAATCGTTTACGAGGACGATCTCGTGGTTGCGCTGGAGGATCTCAGCCCCCAGGCGCCTCACCACTATCTCATCATCCCCAGAAAGCACATCCGCACCACCCTCGATCTGACGACGGCCGACAACGCCACTGTCGGGCACATCTTCCAGACGGCCGGAAAGATCGCCCACGATCTCGGCTTCGCCGAGGACGGATTCCGTGTCGTCAACAACTGCAACGAGGGGGGAGGGCAGACGGTGTGGCACATCCACTTCCATCTGCTCGGAGGGCGCGACCTGGGGTGGCCGCCGGGTTAGGGAACGAGCGGGTGGGATCCCAACTCCCATGCCAAGGGGCGCTTTTCGCCGTCCATGGCGCCAGACACCCTTGTCATGGGAGTTGGGATCCCAGTGAACCGTTACTGGGTGAGAGCTAAAGCTTCCCCTCCTGGGGTCTGCCCGAGCGCAGGGCTTCCTCACGCTCCAGGGCACTCTGACATCCGACGCAGTACAGGGCGTACGGTTGCACCTCAAGCCGCTCCACCGGGATCGACTCCTCGCACCGCGGGCAGACTCCGTACGTCCCCTCGTTCAGGCGCAGCAGGGCCTCGTCGATTTTCATGATCTCTTCCCTGCGGCTGCTGCCGAGCAGATGCAGGAAGTCGGTCAGGTAGTCGATCAGGCTCATGTCCCCCGGGTCGGGGACGCCGGCGTCGAGCAGCGAGGCGGCCTCGGCGTTTTTCTGGCGCAGATCCATCAGCATGTCCTCGCGCCTGTGCATGAGCTCTTTTCTGATCTTCTCCATCCGGTCCGTGCGCATCATGGGCCTCCGATCGGGATTGTTGATCCGCCGCGACAGCGACAAAAGCGTTGTCTGCGCTGGGCGTTGTCTTTATTATAACCATTCCGGGGGAAATGCGACGGGAGGCTCGGGCGAAAGACAATGCTGCACGAAACGCTTTCGATAACCACCTACGACGATCGGGTCGAGACGCGGCTCATCAACGAGATCATGGAGCTGCTCGTCACGCACTACGGGGGCGGGCTCAGCGAGGACGATCTCGACCGGCGGATGCACGACTTCCAGAAGGCGGTCCACATCGCGCGCACCGCCCACGCGGGGCAGCTCCGCAAGTCCGGCGAGCCGTACCTCTTTCACCCTCTGCGGGCGGCTCACCTGGCGGCGCGCCACTGGATGGACTTCCCCTCGGTCATCGCCGCCATTCTCCACGACGTGGTGGAGGACAGCGCAACGACCCTGGAGGAGGTGGAGCGCGAGTTCGGTTCGGACGTCGCCCTTCTGGTCGACGGACTGACGAAGGCGGCGGACACCCGCCTGAGCCGCGAGGCGCTCAAGGCCGAGACGTACCGCAAGCAGCTTCTGGCGGCGGTTCAGGACGTTCGCGTCCTGTGCCTGAAGTTCTGGGACCGCAAGGACAATCTCCAGACCATCAGCGCCCTGAACCCGAAGAAGCAGTCGCTCATCGCCGAGGAGACCCGCACCATCTACGTTCCGCTGGCCCTGCACCTCGGCATGGGGGTGGTCGCCTCTGAGCTCGACGCCCTCTCGCTCAACATCCTCTACCCGCGCCGCGCCGAGCGTTACCGCCGCCTGGTTCAGTCGGTCGCCGAGGAAGTCGAGCCGGCGCTGCGCCGCATCCGTGGCGAGATCCAGAAGGTCTTCGAGCAGCAAAAGCTCTCCTTCCTCCTGAAGGACCGCTGGCGCCCCTTCTCCATCGCCGCCGCCCAGGCGATGAAGCGCGGCTTCCCCACCGTCTACACCCTCGAGATCCAGGTCGACCGCACCATGGACGCCTATCTGGCCCTCGGGCTGCTGCACAGCATCTACCCCCCCATCCCCGGCAAACTGCGCGACCATCTCAACGTCCCCTCCCAGTTCGGCTATCAGGCCCTCAAGACGACGGTGCAGGCCGGAGAGAGGCGCATGCGCGTCGAGATCGCCACCCGCAAGCTCGCCCGCTTCAACGAATCGGGGGTCCTCGCCCCCGGCTTCGAGTTCCGCAAGGCCAACTTCCAGGAGTTGATGACGTCGCTGCTCGAAGGGGAGTCGGCTTTCGACAGCGAGAGCCTGCGCCTGGCGTCGGCGTCCATCCAGGTCTACACGCCGCGGGGGGAGACCCGCACCCTGCCGGAGGGGAGCTGCGTGCTCGATTTCGCCTTCGACATCCACGAGGATCTGGGGCTGTGCGCCCTGCGTGCCCGCATCAACGGCCAGACGCGCCTGCTCAAGTCGCGCCTGATGGACGGCGATCAGGTGCAGATCGAGCGCTGCCCCACGCCGCAGGTGCTCCCCAAGTGGCTGGAGTGGGCGGTGACCCCGCGGGCGCGAAACGCCATCCGCAAATATCTCAGAAGCAAGGTCAAGGAGAGCTGACGGGGAAGGGGACGGCGACGGATGCCGCCGTTTCGGGCGTCAGGGGTTTTGCATGGCGGCGAGCTGGATGTTGCGCGAGGCGACCAGGGGGGTGGAGAGAAGACCCTTCCCCTCGCGCTTCTGGAAGGGGGGGTCTTCCTGTCGCAGGGTGACCGAGGCGAGCAGGGAGAGGCGATCGCGGCCGATGATGCTGCGGATCTCGCGCACATACGCATCGCGCCGGATCGAGTAGTTCGTCAGGCCGTGGGCGAGCTCGCGCCCGCTCAGCGGAAGCCCTTCGGCGCGCAACTGCGCCCGTTTGGTCCGCAGGTCGCCGTAGGCGCGGTGGGTGTTGATGTTCTTCATGTAGGAGCGCACCGAATCGTACAGCGTGGGGAAGCGGCGCACCTCGTGGCGCGATCCGCGCGGCCGGTTCTTCGGGACGATGCCGGCGCCCGGCGTAAAGGTCCACTCACCGAACAGGTTGTTCCCCAGGCGGGCGAAGCGCGAGGTGCCGTACCCCGTCTCGTTGGCGGCCTGCGCCAGCACCATCGAGGGGGGGAGGGTGTCGATGCGCGAAAGGAGCTCCTCGCGCACGAGAGGATCGTCCAGAGGGTCGCCGTCCACCCGGTACTGCGCCGCCAGCGTTTCGATCCTCTCCTGCTGCGCCGCGTCGAGGGGGAGGCCCGCGTCGAGGTCGTGCAGGATGGCGATCAGCTCCTCGCGCTGGCGGGCGATCTCTTCGTTGGCCATCAGCACCAGGGGCAGGAGCGAGAGAAAGAAGATCTGCTTGCGCTCGCTCGTCGCATCGATCCGGTCCAGGTCGTCCGGCAGGCTCTCCAGCACGATGGCCGGAACGCCTTCATGAAGAGTCTGCCAGCTGTAGTTCTGGGCGTCGAACAGGGTGTAGAGCTCTTCGTGGGACGAAGGGCTGAGCGTCATGAGGGGGGGGACGACGTAAGGGGTCGTCCTCGGCGGCGCTTCGAGATCGCGTCCCTCGGCGAAAAAGCACATCAGCGCCAGTGGGAGGATCAGGTAGAGGATGGAGCGGTCGATCTTCATGGATGATTACATCTTTCGTTTGTTGCCGAACCAAAGAAATGATTTATCATGAAACAGCTGTGAGTTGCAACTTTATCACCGCGCGGGGCACAACGAAATGAAATCGTTTCGACGTGAGATTTGGTTCAACATCCCGTCGCGACGGGGTTTTCTCAACATCACGGGGCAGGTCGACGAGTGCCTTTCGCAAAGCGGCATCCGAGAGGGGCTCTGCCTCGTCAACGCCATGCACATCACCGCCTCGGTCTTCATCAACGACGACGAGCAAGGGCTGCATAGCGATTTCGAGAATTGGCTCGAGCAGCTCGCCCCCCATGAGCCGCTGAGCCGATATCGCCACAATCTCACCGGAGAGGACAACGGCGATGCGCACCTGAAGCGCTCGGTCATGGGGAGGGAGGTCGTCGTCGCCGTCACTGGCGGCAGGCTCGATTTCGGCCCTTGGGAGCAGATCTTCTACGGCGAATTCGACGGCGGCCGCCGCAAGCGGATTTTGGTGAAGATCATCGGAGAGTAGCCAGTATGGGCGTCAATGAGGTTGAGGTTGCGCTCTTGATGTGTTAATAAGAAAACCTTGAACAGGAGTGCGCGATGGAGACGGTGAAGACGGCGAGTTTCGAATATCTCATCGGAATGGCCAAGGAAGACCCCGAAGGGGGATATACGTTCGTTCTTGACGGTGAGTCGTACCACATCGACGATGTCCTGGAGATTTCCCGCATCGCCGAGAAGCACGGCTACATTGTGATATATTAAATATAGGATACGGAGGAGCGCAGATATGAGTGCACAGGAGCAGGTCTGTTACACCTTCGAGGCGGCCATCGAGATGGCGGTCAAGATGGAGGATGAAGGTTTTCGCAGCTATTTCAAGGCGCTGCGGATGGTGAAAGATCGGGCCGCCCGGGAGATTCTCAAGGACGCCGCCCTCGACGAGCTCAGCCACAAGCACCAGCTCGAACGGGCGCTGATCGAAGGTGAGATCAAGGGACATGTTCTGGACAAGCCCGTTCCGACGATGAATCTCGATTACGTGCTGAAGAAAAAGGAGCTCGGCCCCGATGCCGACGCGCGCGAGGCGCTCGCCTTCGCCATTCACCTCGAAAGGGAGTCCCTTGAGTTCTACCGGATGATGAACGCCGGGTGCGCCGGCGCTCCGATGGCCGCTCTTTTCGAAAAGATCCAAAACGACGAGACCCGCCATCTCCAGGAGCTCGAAGATCTCTACGAGCGGCACTTCATGCCGGAAAACTGATGGGCCGATGCCCGCGCGGGCGCTCCTGGCGAAACGCCGGGTTTCACTGTGATTAAAAATACGCCGCCTGTTTCAGGCGGCGTTTTGCATTTGTGTCGGTTTTCACACTTGCCAAAACGTTGTTTCTAAAATATAGTTTTGCATGTCAGCTGAACCCGCGCCCCTTCGCCGGAGAGGATCGACGACATGGAACCGTATTTTGCGATGGGACTGTTCGCCCTGTACGTCATGGCCGCCTCGCTCGTGCAGCATCTATCCGCCAGGAACGGCGCGCTCCCTTCGCTGAAGCGGACATGGGGGCACCGCCAGGGAGTCGCCCTCCATTTCCTCGTCTTCGTGGGGCTTCCCCTCGCCTTCGGCGTCGTCTTTCTCGGCCGCGGCATCGCCGCCTTCGATCCCGCCAGCCCCGCGCCCCTGTACGCCCCCGCCCATCACCAGCACGCTCTGCCCCATCTGTACGGCCGCACCCTCTCCAGCATCGACAGCGTCTCCCCTGCGGCGATCTTCTCCACCGGAGAGTTCCCTATCTTGATGGCCTCATCCCAGTCCGACGCGCCGCCGTTCACCTTCACCCGCGACACGGAGAAATTTCGTCCCGTCCCCCTCTCCTTTTATCTGCCGTAGTCGGGGGAGGGCTAATCCTCTTCGGGTTTCGGACCGAGCCCCTCAATATCTCCTGACGACAATACGCCCGCTCTTCGCCAGGCGCTGGAAGTAGCGCGCGACGATGCGCTTCAGCCGCCGGCGGGTGAAGGGGACCAGCAGGATGAAGCCGATGACGTCCGTGCAAAAGCCGGGCGTCAGAAGGACGATCCCTCCGGCCAGAACCAGGGCGCCGTCGAGGAGGTCCTCCCCGGGAGCGCGTCCTGCCGCGAGCTCGCTGCGGATTCGTGCCAGGATTTCGATCCCCTGGGTGCGCGCAAGGTAGGCGCCGGCCGCGCCGGTGAGAAAGATCATGGCGATCGTCGGGCCGAGACCGATCAGGTCGTGAACCCGGAAAAGGACGTAGAGCTCGAGAACCGGGATCAGCGTGAAGATAAGCAGCAGTCTTATAAACATTTTTTCCTGTCAATTGAAAAGCTTCTCATTTCGGGGCGGAAGTTATCATTAAAATCTAACAATCTCTAAGGTGCAGCTCGTAAGTATCTGTAATATCGCACGTTTTGATAGTGAGTAAAAAATGGGCATCTTGTTGGAGGCCGTGAGCGGCGCCTGTCGGGGCGGGTTGTTCACAGTGTTTTCCACAGGCTTTCCACAGTTTTTGTGGAAAAGCAAGGGAGGCCCTTGAAACAGCATGTCTATTGGGTTTCGGCCGCCATTTAATGACCGCGTCGAGCC
>JBJHBH010000004.1:61635-83353 GCA_050485365.1 Desulfuromonadales bacterium
CCCTTGTCTTCACCGTGCGGACGGCTGCGCACGCCGTTCGAATCTCTCGGCGCATGCTCTGCGCGAAACCTCTCGACCTCTTTTCGAAGCGCCTCCTCTGCATCGACGTTCACGGTGTGACCGAGCCCGGCCAGGGTGAAGAGGATCTTGCCGAGGTGGTCTTCGACGCCTGCTTCGTCCCCCTGCGACAGCGCCGCCTCGAGGGGCGAGAGGAGGGCGCGGATGCGCTCGACGGGGGGAGTCCGGCGCGCAGGGAGAAGGCCGGCCTCTTCGGCTTTGCGTGCGGTTTTCTGCGCTTTGGCCAGGGCCGGAAGGGTGGCGGGGATGCGATCGAGGGGGGATGCGCGATGGTTGGCGCCCCTCTCTTCGGCCTTGATCCGCTCCCACTGAAGGCTGAGCTCGTGCAGGCTCCCCGCGGCGCTGTCGCCGAAGACGTGGGGGTGGCGCCGGATCAGCTTTTCGCAGATCGACGCGGCGACCTCGGCGAAATCGAAGTCGCCGCGCTCCTCGAAGATGCGCGCATGAAAGACGATCTGCAGGAGCAGATCGCCGAGCTCGTCGCGAATCGCCGAGGGGACGCCCGCGTCGATCGCCTCGAGGACTTCGTAGGTCTCTTCGAGCAGGTAGGGCTTGAGGCTCTCGGGGGTTTGCTGCGCGTCCCAGGGGCATCCGCCGGGCGAGCGCAGCGTCTCCATGATCTGCAACAACCGCGCAAGCGGCTCGGGTGCTGTCGAATGGGGCATGCGGGTCGTCTCGAAATAAAGGGGAAATGAACGGTTTTTTCTACTGCAACCCCTGCGAAAAAGCAAGGTCTTATGGGGAATTAATGGCTTGCAAAATATCGGCGAATACGCTAATAGAGAGAACTTCCGCCGACGATCGGGGCGCCCCCCTTTTATCTTGACAACAATAGGGTAGTCCTTATACTACCCGTTTTCAATCCGGCCGAGGGGATGAAGCCCATGCGAATCCGCGTCGACGACATTCACGAAGAGGGGATCGCCCTCGACAGCTCCGAGGCCGCCGAAGACTTCCCTTTGCTGGCCGAGATGATCGAGGCGGGGGAGGTGGCTTTCGCCGCTGCGGTCCGCACCCGCATCCGGGTCGTGCGCGTGCGCGGAATGGTCGAGGCGGAAGGGGAAGTCCGCACGACGATGCGCTTCGCCTGCAGCGCCTGCCTGCAAGAGTTCGAGGCTCCCGTGGCGAGTTCCTTCGCGCTGACCTTCGTGCGCGAGCTGCCGCAGGTGAGCGACGAGTCGGGCGAAGAGGTTCAGCTCTCGGCCGAGGAGATGGGGATGATCCCCTTCCATGGCGAGGAGATCGATCTGCACGATGCCGTCGCCGAGCAGATCGTTATGACGCTGCCGATCCGTCCGCTGTGCCGCGAGCTTTGCAAGGGGCTGTGCCCGCAGTGCGGCGCCGACCGCAACGAAGGGGAGTGCGGCTGCGTGCGGCCTGTCATGAACAACAAGTTTGCCGCTCTGAAGGATTTCAGGGTGGATGAGAAGAAGCAGTAACAATCCGGATCTCCCAGCGGAGCCGGTTCTAAAGGAGAAAACGTCACCATGGCCGTACCCAAGAAGAAGACATCCAAATCGAGACGCGACATGCGTCGTGCGCACGACGCCCTGACCGCCCCCGGCATCTCCGTGTGCCCCCAGTGCAAGGAGCCCAAGCAGCCCCATCGCGTCTGCGCAAGCTGCGGCACCTACAAAGGCAAAGACGTCATCGTCAGCGAAGACTAAGAGGGTTTCCCATTGAAGGGGCGCATCATCGTCGCTGTCGACGCCATGGGGGGAGATAACGCACCTTCTGCGGAAGTGGAAGGTGCCGTTGCCGCTGCACGGCAGTGGGGGATTTCCATCGTCCTGGTGGGGAGGGCGGAGAAGATCGAGGAAGAGCTCGCCAGGCACACGACCGAAGGGCTCGACATCACGGTTCACCACGCAGGCGAAGTGGTGGGGATGCACGACTCGGCTTCGGACGCGGTGCGAAAGAAGAAGGACTCCTCCATTCGCGTCGCCTTCAACCTCGTCAAGGAGGGGCGTGCGGACGCCGTCGTGAGCGCGGGCAACTCCGGCGCCACCATGGCCGCCGGGATGTTCGTGCTGAAGCGAATATCCGGGATCGACCGGCCAGCTATCGCCACCATCATGCCGAACCTGCGCAATCAGACGCTGGTCATGGACGTGGGGGGCAACGTCGACTGCAAGCCGTATCATCTGGCGCAGTTCGCCCTGATGGGGGATGTCTACTCCCGCGCCATCCTCGGCAAGAAGAGCCCCAGAGTCGGTCTGCTCTCCAACGGCGAGGAGGTGAGCAAGGGGAACGATCTGACCCGCGACGCCCACCAGCTTCTCAGGGACGTCCCCTTCAACTACGTCGGCTACGTCGAAGGACGCGATCTGTTCGATGGCTCGGTCGACGTCGTCGTGTGCGACGGCTTCGTGGGCAATGTCGTTCTCAAGGTCTCGGAGGGTCTTGCCGACGCTCTGGCCACCATGCTTCGGCAGGAGTTCGCCGGGCGGATGATGTCCAAGGTCGGCTACTTTCTCGCACGGCCCGCCTTCGCCGCCTTCAAAAAGAAGATCGACTATGCCGAATACGGCGGCGCGCCGCTGCTCGGGATCGAAGGGACGGGGATGATCTGCCACGGGGGATCGAGCCCCCGAGCCATCATGAACGCCGTTCGCATGGCGCACGACTCCGTGCTGAAGCGCGTCAACGATATGCTGATTTCCCAGCTCAGGCTCACCGGGCAGGACCCCGCCAAAAACGGGGCCGACGCGGCGCAGGTACGGACGGGGGAATTGTCCCAATGAGGAGAACGGCATGAAGAAGGCATGCATTACCGGAACGGGATCGTACGTTCCGCAGAAGGTGCTGACCAATTTCGACCTGGAGAAATTTCTCGACACCTCCGACGAGTGGATCGTCACCCGTACCGGGATCCGCGAACGCAGAGTCGCCGCCGACGGCGAACATACCTCCGATCTGGCGACCCACGCCGCCCGCAGGGCGATGGAGATGGCGGGCGTCACGGCGGAGGAGATCGATTTCATCGTCGTGGGGACGATCACGGGCGACTTCCCCTGGCCAGCCACCGCGTGCCTGGTGCAGGACAATCTCGGTGCCTCGAACGCCACCGCCTACGACATTTCGGCTGCCTGCAGCGGCTTCGTTTATGCGCTCGACGCCGCGGTTTCGCGCATCGAGTCGGGCCGCAGCACCAAGGCGCTGGTGATCGGCGCCGAAATTCTCACCCGGGTCGTCGACTGGCAGGACCGCAACACCTGCGTCCTGTTCGGCGACGGGGCCGGCGCCGTGGTGCTGGAGGCGACCGAAGAAGATCGCGGCGTCCTCTCCACCCACCTGCACAGCGACGGATCGTACTGGGAGCTTCTGTACCAACCCGGATTCGGCTCTCGCAATCCTGCCTCCGACGACGGTTTGAAGACGCGGCTCCCTTTTCTTCGCATGCAGGGGAACGAGGTCTTCAAGATCGCCGTGCGCTCTTTGTCGGACGTCGCCACCGAAGCCCTCGAGGCCAACGGCATGAGCGCCGCCGACCTCGATCTGTTCATCCCCCATCAGGCCAACCGGCGCATTCTCGACGCCACCGCCAAGCGGCTCGGTCTCTCCGACGAGCAGGTCTACATCAACGTCGATCGCTTCGGCAACACCTCGGGGGCGTCGATCCCCATCGCCCTCGACGAGGCCAACCGCGCAGGGCGCCTCAAGAGGGGGGACATGGTCCTGCTCGACGCCTTCGGCGGAGGCTTTACGTGGGGCTCTGCCCTGGTTCGCTGGTAGCTGCACCTTGCGGTTTCACACAGGAGTCTCTTTGCGATGATCGCTTTCGTCTTCCCCGGTCAGGGCGCCCAGTATGCCGGCATGGGCCGCGATCTGGCCGAAAATTTCCCGGTCTGCCGCCAACTTTTCGAAGAGGCCAACGACGCTCTGGGCTTCGACCTCGCGCGCCTTTGCTTCGAAGGTCCAGAAGAGGATCTCAAGCTGACCGCCAACACGCAGCCGGCCATCCTGTCGGTGAGCGTCGCCGCCTTGCGCGCCCTTGAAGCCGAAACCGGTCTCGCGCCGGCCTGCGCCGCGGGGCACTCCCTCGGAGAGTTCTCGGCCCTGGTGTGCGCCGGAGCCCTCTCCTTCGCCGACGCCGTTCGCATCGTGCGGCAAAGGGGCCAATTCATGCAGGAGGCCGTCCCCGTCGGCAAGGGGGCAATGGCCGCTGTCATGGGCGTCGAGGCCGAGGCGCTGGAGGCGCTCTGCCGCGAAGCCGCCCAGGGGGAGGTCGTCTCTGCGGCCAATTACAACAGCCCCGGACAGATCGTCATCGCCGGCGATGCCGCCGCTGTCGAGCGCGCCATCGCCCTGGCAAAGGAGAAAGGGGCCAAGCGCGCCCTCGCTCTGCCGGTGAGCGCCCCTTTTCACTGCGCACTGATGCAGCCCGCCGGAGAGCGTCTCAAGGCGGTTCTGGAGCCCGTTTCCGTCAATCCGCTGCGCATCCCGGTGGTGACCAACGTCGAGGCGGCGCCCAACGCCGATGCCGCGCGGGTGAAGGAGCTGCTGGTGACGCAGGTCAGCGCGCCCGTGCGCTGGGACGCTTCGGTCGAGGCGATGAGCCGCATGGGGGTCGAGCGCTACATCGAGATCGGTCCCGGCAAGGTCCTCGCAGGTCTCATCAAGCGCATCGTCAAAGGGGCCGAGGTGCACAGCGTCGAGGATTGCGCCGGCATCAGGGCGCTTTGAGATTCACGCCGATCCGATGCGTCCACCCAGCGCAGCCCTGCTTCGTACCCGATCGGCTGCAGTCGCATTTCGTTGACAAAGGGGAGAGGTATGCCCAAAGATAAAGTCGCCCTCGTTACCGGCGCCACCCGCGGCATCGGCCGCGCCATCGTCCTTGCCCTGGCCGGCGCAGGCGCAAAGATCGTCGCCGTCGGGCGCAACCGCCAGGGGATCGATGCCCTGGTCGAGGAGCTCAAGGCCGCCGGGACCGACGCGGTCGCGGTGGACGGAGACGTGTCGGTCGCCGAAGACGTGGAGCGCATCTTCTCCGAGGCGTCCAAGGCCTTCGGGCGGGTCGATATTCTGGTGAACAACGCAGGGATCACCCGCGACGGCCTGCTGCTGCGGATGAAGGAGGAGGACTGGGACACCGTCCTCGACACCAATCTCAAAGGGGCCTTTTTGTGCACCCGCGCCGCGGCCAAGATCATGAGCAAACAGCGCTACGGCCGCATCGTCAACATCTCGTCGGTGGTGGGGCAGATGGGCAACGCGGGGCAGGCCAACTACTGTGCCAGCAAGGCCGGGCTTTTCGGACTCACCAAGTCGAGCGCCCGCGAGCTCGCCCGCCGCAACGTCACCGTGAACGCCGTCGCGCCCGGCTTCATCGTGACCGAGATGACCGAGTCGCTGCCGGAGAAGGTCAAGGAAGAGCTCTCCGCCCAGATTCCGATGGAGCGCTTCGGAACGGCCGAAGACGTCGCTGCCGCCGTCGCATTTCTCGCCGCAGAGGGGTCCGGTTACATCACCGGGCAGATTCTCGGCGTCAACGGCGGCATGTACATGTAATTTCGTGCAGAAACAACCAAGTCGATTCAAGAATCGGCCCCAAAACCCAGAGGAGGTGAAGCAGATGGCTTCGATAGCAGAAAGAGTAAAGCAGATTGTGGCGGAACAGCTCGGCGTGGACGAGGATCAGGTGACCGGCGAAGCTTCTTTCATGGAAGACCTGGGTGCCGACTCCCTTGATACGGTGGAGCTCGTCATGGCCCTCG
Organism: Desulfuromonadales bacterium; assembly: GCA_050485365.1. Classification (GTDB taxonomy): domain Bacteria; phylum Desulfobacterota; class Desulfuromonadia; order Desulfuromonadales; family JACZKF01; genus JARFUG01. The sequence goes on from JBJHBH010000004.1 coordinate 67,434, forward strand.
AGGAGGAGTTCGATATCGAGATCTCCGACGAGGACGCCGAAAAGATTCAGACCGTGCAGGATGCCGTCGACTACATCAGCGAGCATTCCTGAGCAGGCATCGCAGGGGAGGGGGCTTTTCCCCCTCCCCGACCATGCTCCTCACTCCCCACCCTTCCCGTTCAGAGCAGAAAATCGTATAATTACCTGATCGGGCAAGTCATCTACGGAGGATCCGGAATATCATGCGCAGAGTTGTCGTGACGGGCGTCGGTGTCGTTTCCGCCCTGGGAACCGGTAACGAAAAGAACTGGACCGCTCTCATGGAGGGGAGATCGGGAATCGGCCGCATCACGCGGTTCGACGCCTCCGATCTTCCGAGCCAGATCGCTGGAGAAGTCCCCGATTTCGTCGCCGAGGAGTTCATCGACAAAAAAGAGATCAAGAAGATGGATCTCTTCATCCAGTACGCCATCGGCGCTGCGGAAATCGCCATGAAGGACTCGGGGCTCGTGGTCAATGACGAGAACGCCGAGCGCGTCGGCGTGCTGGTCGGCGCCGGCCTCGGCGGTCTGCCCGCCATCGAGAAGTACCACCAGGCGTACCTCGAGGGGGGGCACAAGAAGCTCTCGCCCTTCTTCATCCCGATGCTGATCATCAATCTGGCGCCCGGCCACATCTCCATGCGCTACGGCGCCAAGGGGCCGAACCTCTCGTCGGTCTCCGCCTGCGCCACCGGAACCCACTCCATCGGCGACGCCTTCCGCATGATCCAGCGCGGCGATGCCGACGCCATGATCGCCGGCGGGACCGAGTCGACCATCACTCCCCTGGGGATCGGCGGTTTCAACGTCATGAAGGCTCTCTCCACCCGCAACGACGACCCGACCGCCGCGTCTCGCCCCTTCGACAAGGGCCGCGACGGATTCGTCATGGCCGAAGGGGCCGGAATCCTCATCCTCGAAGAGTACGAGCTCGCCAAGGCGCGCGGCGCGAAGATCTACGCCGAAATCTGCGGCTATGGCCTCACCGGCGACGCCTACCACCTCACTGCTCCTGCACCCGGAGGCGAGGGAGCGGCGCGCTGCATCAAGATGGCCCTGGCCACCGGTGGCGTCAACGCCGACGAGGTCGACTACGTCAACGCCCACGGCACCTCGACCCCGTTCAACGATCTGTACGAGACGATGGCCATCAAGACGGCTCTCGGCGATCGTGCCCGCAAGGTGATGGTCAGCTCCACCAAGAGCATGACGGGGCACTGCCTCGGGGCCGCCGGCGGCGTCGAAGCGGTCTACTCCGTAATGGCCATCGACCGCGGCGCCGTTCCCCCGACCATCAACCACGAGGAGCCCGACCCCGAGTGCGATCTCGACTACGTCCCCAACGAGGCGCGTCAGGCGAAGGTCAACGTGGCGCTGTCGAACTCCTTCGGCTTCGGCGGAACCAACGCGACGCTCCTTTTCAGGAAGATCTGACCCGATGTTCGTCATAGCCAGCGACCACGGCGGCCTCGAGCTCAAAGAGGCCGTCAAGAAGTGCCTGCAGGGGCGCGGCATCGATGTGCGCGATCAGGGGACGATCAACGCCGACTCCGTCGACTACCCCGACTTCGGCGAGAAGGTGGCGCGAGCCGTCTCCGCCGGAGAGGCCGAAAAGGGCGTTTTGATCTGCGGCACCGGGATCGGCATGTCCATCGTCGCCAACAAGTTCCCCGGGGTCCGGGCGGCGCTCATCAGCGACGATTTCACCGCCCGCATGTCCAAGGAGCACAACAACGCCAACATCATCGTCATGGGGGGGCGCACCAGCAGCACCGAGCAGGCGTGCCGGATGGTCGAGATCTGGCTCGATGCCGAGTTCGAAGGGGGCAGACACCAGGCGAGGCTCGACAAGATCGCCCGCATCGAGCAGGAGCTCGCCCCATCGAAGTGATGTTTTCGAAAAGGCCGGATGGGCAGGCTTCGGCCTGCCTTTTCCATTTTTCCCTACCGTCTATCGATCAGAGCGCGGAAGAAGCCGCGTGCGGAGAATCGTCCATGTCTGAGATGCTCGCCCAATTCGATCCCGAAGTCGCCCATGCCATCCGCTGTGAGACCGAGCGCCAGGAATTCAGCCTGGAGCTCATCGCCTCGGAGAACTTCGTCAGCGAAAAGGTTCTCGAAGCCCAAGGGTCCGTCCTCACCAACAAGTACGCCGAGGGCTATCCCCGCAAGCGCTACTACGGCGGGTGCGAGTTCGTCGATGAGGCCGAGCAGCTCGCCATCGATCGCGCCAAAGAGCTCTTCGGCGCCGAGCACGCCAACGTGCAGGCGCATTCGGGCTCGCAGGCCAACATGGCGGTCTACTTCGCCGTGTGCAACCCCGGCGACACCGTCCTGGGGATGAATCTCGCCCACGGCGGCCACCTCACCCACGGCTCGCCCGTGAACTTCTCGGGCAAGCTCTTCAACATCGTCCCCTACGGCGTCAAAAAAGAGACCGGCACCATCGACTACGAAGAGGTCGAGCGCCTCGCCGAGGAGCACCGTCCCAAGCTGATCGTCGTCGGGGCGAGCGCCTATCCGCGCGTCATCGAATTCGAGCCCTTCCGCCGCATCGCCGACAAGGTCGGGGCCGTCGTCATGGTCGACATGGCGCACATCGCCGGGCTCGTCGCCGCCGGTGTCCACCCCAGCCCCATCCCCCACGCCGAGTTCGTCACGACGACGACCCACAAGACGCTGCGCGGCCCCCGCGGGGGGATGATCCTGTGCCGCGAGGAGTGGGCGAAGAAGCTCAACAGCAACATCTTCCCCGGCATCCAGGGCGGACCCCTCATGCACGTCATCGCCGCCAAGGCCGTCGCCTTCAAGGAGGCGCTCCAGCCCGAGTTCAAGGACTACGCCCGCCAGATCGTCAAGAACGCCGCGACCCTGGCCGAAAGCCTCAAAGGGCACGGTTTCAATCTCGTCTCCGGCGGCACCGACAACCATCTAATGCTCCTCGACTTCACCGGGTCTGAGCTGACCGGCAAGGTCGCCGAGGAGACGCTGGAGCATGCCGGCATCACCGTCAACAAGAACGCCGTCCCCTTCGACACCCGCTCCCCCTTCGTGACGAGCGGCATCCGCATCGGCACCCCCGCCGCCACGAGCCGCGGCCTCAAGGAGCCGCAGATGGAGCAGATCGGCGCCTGGATCGCCCGCGCTCTGAAGAGCGTCGGCGACGAAGCGGCCTTGGCGCAGATCCGCGCCGAGGTGCGCGAGCTGTGCGCGCGCTTCCCCCTCTACCCCGGGCGGCTGTAGGTCGATGGAGCGTCCCTGCTGGGAGGAGTACTTCATGGAGATCGCCCGCCTGGTGGCGCGGCGATCAACCTGCCTGCGCCGCCAGGTCGGGGCGGTCCTGGTGAAGGAGAAGAACATTCTGGCCACGGGGTACAACGGCACCCCCTCGGGGATCACCCACTGCGCCGAGGTCGGCTGCCTGCGCGAGAAACTGAGCGTCCCCTCGGGGGAGCGGCACGAGCTGTGCCGCGGCCTGCACGCCGAGCAGAACGCCATCATTCAGGCGGCCAAACACGGGGTCAACATCGCGGGAGCCACCCTCTACAGCACGCACTCGCCCTGCGTCATCTGCTCCAAGATGATCATCAACGCCGGCATCTCCCGCATCATCTACCTGGAGGGGTACCCCGACACCCTGTCACGGGAGATGCTCGGCGAATCGAAGATCGATCTCTTCGCCTTCTCCGAGTTTGCCGTCGCCCAGCCCGGAGGAGCGCCATGAGGTGTCCCTTCTGCAATCACGACGACACAAAGGTCATCGACTCGCGCCTCGGCAAGGAGGGGAACAACATCCGGCGTCGCCGCGAGTGCATCGCGTGCATCCGCCGCTTCACCACCTACGAGCGCGTCGAGGAGACGCTGCCGCTGGTGGTGAAGAAGGACGGGCGACGCGAGCCCTTCGATCGCACCAAGATCATCGCCGGGATGCAGCGCGCCTGCGAAAAGCGCCCCGTCTCCATCGAGACGGTCGAGAAGATGGTCGATCGGCTGGAGCGCACCCTGCAGGATGCGGGGGAGAAGGAGATCGAGTCGAGCCGCATCGGCGCGGCCGTCATGGAGGCGCTGCACGACATCGACGAAGTCGCCTACGTGCGCTTCGCCTCGGTCTACCGCCAGTTCAAGGACATCAACGAGTTCATGGACGAGCTCAAGGGGATTTTGGCCAAGGGCGAAGGCAAACGGTAGAGAGCCTGTGGCCCACGGAACATGGATCAGGCCGAACGGCTGCCGCAAAACAGGATCGATCGCGCTTTGAAACACGAGCACTTCATGGGGAGGGCGTTGGAGCTCGCCCGCCGCGGCGAGGGGCGCACCCGTCCCAATCCGCCCGTCGGGGCCGTCGTCGTGCGCGACGGCGCCATCGTCGGCGAGGGATTTCATCCCCGCGCGGGCGAGCCTCACGCCGAGATCTTCGCTCTGCGCCAAGCGGCTCAGGCGGCCCGCGGCGCCGATCTTTACGTCACCCTCGAGCCGTGCTGCCATCACGGAAAAACCCCCCCCTGTACCGAAGCGATCCTCGCCGCCGGGGTCTCGCGGGTCTTCGTCGGCGCCCTCGATCCGAATCCGAAGGTCGACGGCGGAGGGGTCGCCGCTCTGCGATCGGCCGGCGTCGCGGTCGAAGCCGGCATCCTCGAAGCCGATTGCCGCCGCCTCATCGCCCCGTTCGCCAAGCATGTGAGGACAGGGGTGCCGCACGTCACGCTCAAGTCCGCCATGACCCTCGACGGGCGCACCGCCAGCGGCACCGGCGACTCGCGCTGGATCTCCTCGGAGGCGAGCCGGGAATACGTCCACCGCCTTCGCGACCGGGTCGACGCCGTCATGGTGGGGATCGGTACGGTCCTTCAAGACGATCCGCGCCTCACGACCCGCCTCCCCGGCGGGGGGCGTGACGCCGATCGCATCGTCGTCGACGCGCGGCTGCAGATCCCCGAGGACGCCGCGCTCCTTCGCCTCGACTCCGGCGCCTCCACCGTCATCGCTACGACCTGCGACGCGCTCCCCGACAAGGCCGCGCGGCTTCGAGAAAGGGGAGTGCAGGTACTCGAGCTTCCCTCGCAGGACGACGGCGGCGTCGATCTGTGCGCCCTGATGCGGCACCTTGGCGCCCTCGGCTACCAGAGCATCCTTCTCGAAGGGGGCGCCCGACTGACCGGAGCCGCCCTTCGCGCGGGGATCGTCGATCGGGTGCAGATCTTCATCGCACCGATCCTCCTCGGCGGCGACGACGGCCCCTCCCTCGCCGCCGGGACGGGGGCCGCGGCCATCTGCGAGGCCCGCCGTCTGCGCGACGTGCGGGTGAGACGCTTCGAGGACGACACCCTCATCGAGGCGGAGGTCTAAACGATGTTTACCGGTCTGATCGAAGAGGTCGGCGCCGTTCGGCAGATGAGGCGCTCGGGGGACGGGGCCCGCATCACCGTCGCCACCGCTTTGCCGATGGAGGAGATCACCCTGGGGGAGAGCATCGCCGTCAACGGCGTCTGCCTCACCGTCGTCTCTTTCGGTTCGGGGAGCTTCGCGGCGGACGTCTCTCCGGAGAGTCTGGAGCGCTCCACCCTCGGCGAGCTCAGCGCCGGCGCCCCGGTCAATCTGGAGCGGGCGCTGCGGCTCAGCGACCGGCTTGGGGGGCATCTGGTGAGCGGCCACATCGACGGCGTCGCCACGGTTGTCGAGCGGCGCCAGGACCGCAACGCCGTGCGCTTCACCTTTCGGGTTCCTGACGCCCTGTCGCGCTATCTCGTCGAAAAAGGGTCGGTGGCCGTCGACGGCATCAGCCTGACGGTCAACGAGGTCGGCGAGGAGACCTTCGGCCTGGCCGTCATTCCGCACACCCTCGCCGTGACGACCCTGAAGGATCTGCGGCCTGGGGGGCGGGTCAACATCGAAACCGATCTGATCGCAAAGTATGTCGAGCGCCTGCTGGGGAAAAGCCCCTCGTCGGGCGCATCGTCCATCGATCTGCGGTTTCTTGCCAACAACGGCTTTCTGTGACATAGTTCTGGATCGCGCAAGGAGACGTTAAAGCGATGCCGATTGCAAAGATCGAAGCGGCCCTGGAGGATATCCGCCAGGGAAAGATGGTCATCCTCGTCGACGACGAGGATCGTGAGAACGAAGGGGATCTGGCCATGGCGGCCGAGTTGGTCACCCCCGAGGCGGTCAACTTCATGGCCAAGGAAGGGCGCGGCCTGATCTGCCTCTCCCTGACCGAGGAGCGGGCCGACTACCTCGAGCTCCCCCTCATGGTGCGCGACAACTCCTCCTCCTTCGGCACCGCCTTTACCGTCTCCATCGAAGCCCGCCGCGGGGTGACGACCGGCATCTCCGCCGCCGACCGCGCCCAGACGATCCGCGTCGCCATCGCCGACGAGACGACCCCCCGCGACCTGGCGCGCCCCGGCCACGTCTTCCCCCTTCGGGCAAAAAAAGGGGGGGTCATGGTCCGGGCCGGCCAGACCGAGGGCTCCGTCGATCTGGCCCGTCTGGCGGGCCTGAAGCCGGCCGGGGTGATCTGCGAGATCATGAACGACGACGGTTCCATGGCGCGCATGCCGCAGCTCAAGGAGTTCGCCGCCAGGCACGACCTCAAGATCGTCACCGTCGCCGATCTCGTTGCCTACCGCATGCGAAAAGAGCTGCTGGTGCGAAAGGCCGCCGAGACGATCGTGCCGACCCCCTTTGGCGGCGAGTTCCGGGCCATCGTCTACGAGAACGAGGTCGACGCCTCCAACCACCTCGCGCTGCTCAGAGGGGAGATCGATCCGGAGAAGCCCGTTCTCGTGCGGGTCCATTCCGAATGCCTGACCGGCGACGTCTTCGGCTCCCAGCGCTGCGACTGCGGCGACCAACTCCACGCGGCGATGACCCAGATCGCCGACGAGGGGTGCGGCGTCGTTCTGTACATGCGCCAGGAGGGGCGGGGGATCGGGCTCATCAACAAGATCAAGGCCTACGCGCTGCAGGACGAGGGGCACGACACGGTGGAGGCCAACGAGCTGCTCGGCTTCAAGGCCGATCTGCGCGAGTACGGCATCGGCGCCCAGATTCTGGCCGATCTGGGCGTGCGCAAGATCCGCCTGATGACCAACAACCCCAAGAAGATCGTCGGTCTGGAGGGGTACGGTCTGGAGGTGGTCGAGCGCGTCCCCATCGAGGTCGCCGCCACCGGGACCAACCTCAAGTACCTGCGCACCAAGCGCGAGAAAATGGGGCATCTGCTGGAAAACCTCTAGAGAAGCAATTTTGAATTGTGAATTTTGAATTTTGAATTGAATTCACAAAGACGGAGTATGGATATGGCCAATGTGAATGTGATTGAAGGGAAGCTCGACGCTACGGGGATGAAGGTCGGTGTGGCGGTCAGCCGCTTCAACAGCTTCATCTGCGACCGTCTGGTCGAGGGGGCCGTCGATGCCTTGGTGCGGCACGGCGCCGCCGAGTCGGACATCGACGTCGTGCGCGTCCCCGGCGCCTTCGAGATCCCGCTGGCCGCCAAGCGCATGAGCGCTTCGGGGCGCTACGACGCCGTCATCTGCCTGGGGGCGGTGATCCGTGGGGCGACGCCGCATTTCGAATACGTCAGCGCCGAAGTCTCCAAGGGGGTCGCGTCGGTGAGCCTCGATTCGGGGGTCCCCATCGCCTTCGGCGTATTGACCACCGACACCATCGAGCAGGCGATCGAGAGGGCGGGAACCAAGGCCGGCAACAAGGGGTTCGAGGCCGCCGTCACGGCCATCGAAATGTCCAATCTGCTGAAGAAGATATAGGAACGCGATGAAAGGGAGCAGGCGCACCGGAAGAGAGCTCGCCCTGAAGGTCATTTACAGTCTGCCGGACCAGGAGACCGAGATCGACGATATTCTCGTGGACTTCTGGCAGAATTTTCGCTTTCGCGACGACATCCTCGGTGAGCCCCTGGAAGATTTCGCCGGCCCCGTTCCGGCCGATCTTCGCACCTTCGCCGAGGAGCTGGTGCGGGGTGTGGTCGACCACCTGGAGGAGATCGACGAAAAGCTCAACGAGCTCTCCACCAACTGGGCTCTGGACCGCATGGCCCGCGTCGATCTTGCTCTTTTGCGCATGTCGGCCTTCGAGCTGATGTACCGTCCGGACATCCCTGCCAACGTCGTCATCAACGAGGCGATCGAAATCGGCAAGCGCTACGGGACCAAAGAGACCCCCCCCTTCATCAACGGCATCCTCGACCGGATCGCCCGGACGCATCGCTCCGGAACACGATGAGCCCCCTGCACCTTCTGCATCTGCCTGTCGACCGGGTGGAAGGGGAGGTGGCCGCCGCCTTCTACTTCGAAGACGAGCGACCCCTGCGCGGTCCGGCGGCGCTTCTCGACTGGCGCCTGAACGGCCTGCTGACCGACCTGCTGCTTCGCGAAGAGCTTACGGGGCGTAGCGGAGAGCGCCTTTTGGTCCCCAACAACGGCAAGCTCGGCGCCGAGCGCGTCCTTCTCGCCGGAGGGGGGCGCTGGGCGGCCCTCGACCGGGACGGCTATCAGCGCCTCGTCGCCGAAGTTCTGGAGATCTGTCGCAGTGCCGGTTTCTCCCGGATCTGTCTTGCGCTGCGTCCCGCGGGGGGCGAAGGGGAGGAGGCGCTGCGCGTCATGGTGTCCAGGGCGATGCAACAGATTCGGACGCCGATCGAATGTCTTCTAACTGTCGAGTCCGCCGACGGATTCGGCCGCTGAAGGCCCCGCGGCGATCGCAAGTGTGCAGCGATTTTTCCGGATGAGCGACCCGCTCCGCCGGTTCTTCACTGACGCCTGAAACTGGCCTGATCCATCGGGAAAGGGAACGATATGAAGGAAATCAGGGTAGGTCTGATCGGCTTCGGAACCATCGGTACCGGGGTGGTCAGGGTCTTCGAGCGCAACGCCTCTTTAATGCAAACGCGGCTCGGAGCGACGATGCGTCTGGTGCGCATCGCCGATCTCGACATCACTACCGACCGGGGCGTCTCCCTGGAGCCGGGCGTCCTCACCGACCGCGCGCAAGATATCGTCGAGGCCGACGATATCGACGTGGTGATCGAGCTCATCGGCGGCTACGAGCCGGCGCGCACCTTTGTGCTCAAGGCCATCGCCAATGGCAAGCACGTCGTAACCGCCAACAAGGCACTGCTGGCGCGCCACGGCGACGAGATCTTCGAGGCGGCCGCCCGCCAGGGGGTCGAGGTCCTCTTCGAAGCCTCGGTCGCCGGCGGAATCCCGGTCATCTCGGCCGTCAAGGAGAACCTCTGCGCCAACGAATTCCGCAGCGTTCTGGGGATTCTCAACGGCACCTGCAACTACATCCTGACCCGCATGACCAACGAAGGGGACGACTTCGACGCGGTCCTCAAGGACGCGCAGGCGCTCGGCTACGCCGAGGCCGACCCCACCTTCGACATCGAGGGGGTCGACACCGCCCACAAGCTCGCCATCCTCACCTCTTTGTGTTTCGGCACGCGGGTGCAGTTCGAGCAGATCCATACCGAGGGGATCAGCTCCATCAGCGCCCTCGACATCCAGTTCGCCAAGCAGTTCGGGTACAAGATCAAGCTTTTGGCCATCGGCAAGAAGGTCGGCGACGAGATCGAAGCGCGGGTTCATCCGACGATGATTCCGCTGCACTACCCCTTTGCCGACGTGGACGGCGCCTTCAACGCCGTGCGCATGGTGGGCGACTTCGTCGGCCCCGTCATGCTCTACGGCCGCGGGGCTGGGATGGACGCCACGGCCAGCGCCGTGATGGGGGACGTCATGGCCATCGCCCGCAACATCATCTGCGGCGCCAAAAACCGCACCCCCGCCGTCGGCACCTGCCGCGAGGCGATGAGCGATCTGCGCATCAAGGCGATGGACGACATCGTCACCCAGTACTACCTGCGCTTTGCCGCCCTCGACAAGCCCGGAGTTCTGGCGCAGATTGCCGGCATTCTCGGCAGCCACGACATCAGCATCGCCTCCATGATCCAGACCGAGCGCCTCGCCGGAGGCGCGGTGCCGATCGTCCTGATGACCCACGAGGCCAAGGAGGCCGACGTGCGCGCCGCCCTCGCCGAGATCGACAGCCTCGAAGTCGTGTGCGACCGCAGCCGCTTCATCCGCATCGAGAGCGAGATCGAGTAGAAGACAAAACGCAGAAGAGAAAAGCGAAAAAGGCGCCCGTTCGGGCGCCTTTTTCCGTTAGGTGTCCTCCAACCGCCCCGTCTGCCTCAGTGCTTCGTACAGGACGATGCCGGCGGCGGTGGAGAGATTGAGGCTGCGCACGATGGGGGAGAAGATGGGGATGCGCAAGGTGCGCTCCGGGTGCGCTGCGAGAAGTGACTCGGGGAGTCCCTCGGTCTCCTTGCCGAAGACGAGGAAGTCCCCAGGCTCGAAGGGGGCGGCGGTGTGGACGATCCGCCCCTTTTTACTCGTGTACCACCAGCGGCCTGTGGGGAAAGCGGCCTGAAGCTCCTGCAGTGAATCCCATCGGCGGATGTCCACGGCGCTCCAGTAGTCGAGCCCGGCGCGGCGAAGATAGCGATCGTCGAGGGAAAAGCCGAGAGGGCCGACCAGGTGGAGAACGGTCTGCGTCGCGCCGCACAGCCGCGCGATATTGCCGGTGTTGGGGGGGATCTCCGGCTCGACCAGAACGACGTGAAAGGGGGTGTGGGTCATGGGGTGCGCCAGCGGCGGTGAATCCAGAGCCATTGCGACGGGTCGCGGCGAACGGCCTCTTCGATGATGGAGGTCAGCAGCGCCGTGTTCTGCTGCACCGATGCTTCGGGTTCATCCTTGAGGAAGATCATCGGCTGGACCTGCACCTCGTAGCGATCGTCTTCGGTGCGAAAGCCAAAGACCGGAACGACGGGGATCTGATGCTTCGCGGCCAGGCGCGCGATGATCGGTGTGGTGAAGGCGGGGCGGTCGAAAAAGGGGACCGAAATCGCCTCGGAAGGTGAGCGGTGCTGGTCGATCAGGACGCCGACCCCCTTTTTCTCATGGAGGGAGCGGACGATCCGGCGGGCGCCGTGTCTGCTGTCGATGCAGCTCCCGCCGCCCGATTCGCGCAGTCGGGTGATGTAGTCGTTGATGTGCGGGTTGCGCATCCGTTTGGTGACGAAGTCGTTGGGGAGGCCGAACTTCGCAAATAGAAAGGTTCCGATCTCCCAGAATCCGAGATGTCCGCTGAGCAGGATGACGCCTCGGTCCAGGGCGTAGGCCTCGCGCAGATGGTCAAGGCCCTGGGGGAGGAAGATGTCGCGGATATCGTCGTCGCTGTACAGGTCGAGACGCAGCATCTCCACCGCGCTCTTGCCGAGGTGCACGAACATGGCGTCGATGAGGCTGCGGATATCGCCGATGCTCAGCTCCGGAAAGGCCCTGGCCATGTTCTGTTCGGCGACTCTGCGCTTGGCGGGGAGGAAAAATCGCGCAACCCTGCCAAGGGCGCTCCCCAGGGCGAGTGCCGCTCTGCGCGGCAGAAGCCGGACGAAAAAGGCCGCGGGGAAGAACGCGATGCATTCGAGAAGGGTTTTGAGACGGCGATTCTTCGGCATGAAATCGATCGACGCGGCGTGTGTACGGGGCGGCGGAAAAAGTGGAGCATCCTACCACGGCGCACCGATGCGGGCAATAAAAAGCGGGCAGGAGCCCATTGAGGACCCTGCCCGCTTTTTTGAACGTCCGGCAATAAGGGGCGTGTCAGCCCTGGCTCGCCTTGAGTGCCTGGTCGAGATCGGCGATGATGTCGGCGGCGTCCTCAATGCCGACGGAGACCCGCACGAAATCGGGGGTGACCCCGGCCGAGAGCTGCTCCTGGGCCGAGAGCTGCGAGTGGGTCGTGCTTGCCGGGTGGATCACCAGCGTCTTGGCGTCGCCGATGTTGGCGAGGTGGCTGGCGAGCTTGACGCTGTCGATGAACTTCGCCCCGGCGGCGGCGCCCCCCTTGATGCCGAAGCCGAGGATCGCTCCCTGTCCGGCCGGCAGGTACTTCTTCGCACGGGCATTGTCGGGGTGGCTCGCCAGCCCCGGGTAGTTGACCCAGTCGACCTGCGGATGGGTCTCCAGAAACTGCGCCACCTTGAGGGCGTTTTCGCAGTGCCGCGGCATGCGCACATGCAGCGTCTCGAGCCCCTGCAAAAAGAGGAAGCTGTTGAAGGGGGAGAGGCACGGCCCCATGTCGCGCAGCAGCGTCAGGCGCATCTTCAGGATGTAGGCGAGGTTCCCCAGCGCCTCGTGATAGACCAGGCCGTGATAGCTCGGGTCGGGAGTGGTGAACTCGGCGAAGCGGCCGCTCGACCAGTCGAAACGCCCGCCGTCGACGACGGCGCCGCCGATGCTGGTGCCGTGGCCGCCGATGAATTTGGTCAGCGAATAGCACACGATGTCGGCGCCGTGCTCGATGGGACGGAAGAGGGCGGGGGTCGTCACCGTGTTGTCGACGATGAAGGGGACGCCGGCGTCGTGGGCGGCCTTGGCGATCGCCTCGAAGTCATCGACGTTGTTCTTGGGGTTGCCGATCGATTCGGAGAAGACCGCCTTGGTCTTGTCGTCGATGGCGGCGGCGACGTTGGCCGGATCGGTGGAGTCGACGAACTTGACGCTGATCCCCATGCGCGGCAGAGTGTGGCGAAAGAGGTTGTAGGTGCCGCCGTACAGAAAGCTGGTCGAAACGATGTTGTCGCCCGCCTTGGCGAGATTGAGGATCGCCAGGGTGATGGCCGAGGAGCCCGATGCGAGAGCGAGGGCGCCGACGCCGCCGTCCATGGCCGCCAGGCGCTGCTCCAGCACGTCGGTGGTCGGGTTCATGATGCGGGTGTAGATGTTCCCCATCTCCTTGAGGCCGAAGAGGTTGGCGGCGTGCTCCGAGGAGTTGAAGCTGTAGGAGCTGGTCTGGTAGATGGGGACGGCGCGGGCGTTGGTGGTCGGGTCGGGCTGCTGGCCGGCGTGCAGAGCGAGGGTTCCGAGGCGGTGGTCGTTGGACATGGCGATCTCCTTGGAGAAATGTGCTCCCGGTAAAATTGCAGGAGGAAAATGATAAAGAATCTACATCACTCGTACGTAACAGAACACCGTTGGGCTGTCAAGAATTTCTCATTCGCCCTGTCGGGAATTTCGGCCGACGACGCATCATAGCAGAAAAGGAAGCCCTTGTATCGAGCCGAAAGGCTCGCTATCCTCGCAGGCTGCGCACGAGAGGATTTTTATGGACATCTTCTTCATCGAAGCGATCGTCGGCGAGCTGTCGGAGAAAATCTCCGGAGCCCGCATCGACAAGATCCACCAGCCCGAGCCGCAGGTCCTTATTCTGCGGTTGTGGAGCGGACGGGAAAATCTGCGGCTGCTGCTGAACGTCGCGCCGGATGGCGGGGCGGTGTACCTTGCCGGACGCAGCCGCCGCATCAACCCCCAGGCGCCGCCGCGCTTTTGCCAGCTTCTCAGAGCCCGCCTCGGCCGCATCGTTTCGGTTGCGCAGGTCCCCGGCGAGCGGATCGTGCGTTTCGAATGCCGGGGGACGCAAGGCGAGGCGTACTCGCTCGTCGCGGAGCTGACGGGGAGCCGCAGCAATCTCGTGCTGCTCGATGGGCAGGAGGGAATCGTCGACGCGCTTCGCCGCGACGCCGCCGGTCGCCCGGCGCTCCCCGGCACGACCTACCATGCTCCCCCGGCGCCCGAGCGCTTCCCGCTGGCGCATCCGCTCCCCGAGATCCCGTGCGAGGCGGCGGCCGATCCGGAGAGCTTCCGGCGATGGCTGCTGCGGCATGTCGCGCCGATGTCCCCGGCGAACGCCGCCGATCTGGCGGCGGCCGTGGCGAAGGGGGCATCGCCGGCCGAGGCGCTGCAGGCCTTTCGCGCCGAATGGCTCGGCGCCCGGTACCGCCCGTGCGTCGCGACCCTGGAAGCCAAGCCGCTCCTCAGCGTATTTCCTCCGAAGCACCTTTCCCTGCAGGGTTTTCAAAGCTTTGACACCCCTTCCGAGGCCGCCGAGCACTATTATCTTCAGATGCTCCCCGAAAAAGACGGTGCGGCCGAAGCCGCATTGCGGCAGGCGGTGGCGCGTGCGCGAAAACGTCTGCTGGCGCGGAGCGCGAAGATCGAGGCCGAAAGGGAAAATCTCGAGCGGGCCTCCGAGGGAAGGGTTCTGGGCGAGCTTCTCCTGGCCAACCTGCACCGCATCCGCCGTGGGATGACGGAAGTGACGGTGGAGAACTGGCATGACGATCCTCCCGCCCCCGTGGTTATCCCCCTCGACCCCCTTCTCACCCCTCAGCAGAATGCTGAACACTATTTTCGCGGTTACAAAAAGAAAAAGCGCGGCGCCGAGCACACGGAGCGCCGCCTTGAGGAGACCGCACAGGAGCTCGCCTGGCTCGATGAAGTGAGCCATTCCCTCGACGAGGCACAGAGCCGCGACGATCTGGACGCGATCCGCAGGGAGTTGGAGGAGGGGGGGCTTCTTCGCTTCCCGCCCGAGCGCCCTCGCTCCAAGATCCCGGATGTCCGCAGCGCCCTGCGCAAAACGCGCTCCCCCGGCGGCTTCGAGCTCGTCTGGGGGAAGAACAACCGCACCAACGACTGCGTCTCGCGCGAGATGACCACCGCCGCAGACCTGTGGCTCCACGCCCAGCGCCTGCCCGGATGTCATCTGGTTCTCAAGCGCCAAGGCGCGTCGGACGTGCCCGAGGAAGACATCCTCTACGCCGCCGCCCTCGCCGCCGGGTACTCCAGGGGGCGAAACGAGCACAAGGTCGAGGTCATGGTGGCCGAAGGGAAGTGGGTGCGAAAACCAAAGGGCGCCCGCCCGGGCCTGGTGACGGTCGAGAAGTACCGCACAGTGATGGTAAAGCCGATGAGGGTGGAGGACGAAGGATGAAGGACGCTTCCCTTTTCGGGTCTCGCTTCATTTCAGGTTCCTGAGCAGAAACCAGAGATTGGCGGGGCGCTCGGCTAGCCGGCGCATGAAATAGCCGTACCAGTCGTCCCCGTAGGGGAGATAGATCCGCACCCGGTATCCCTCGTCGAGGAGCCTTTTCTGCAGGTCGCGCCGAATGCCGTAGAGCATCTGGAACTCGTACTCTCGCTCGCTGCGGCTGTAGATGAACGCCATGTCGACGGCGTATTCGATGAGCTTCTCGTCGTGGGTGGCGATGGCCGGCCGGAACCCGTCGCGAAGGAGGGATTCCACCATGCGCATGAAATAGAGATCGACTTCTTCGCTGTCCTGAAAGGCGACTTCTTCGGGTTCGAGATACGCTCCTTTCACCAGACGCACCGGGATCGCCTCCGTGTTGAGCTGATCGATATCGGTGCTGCTGCGCCGCAGGTAAGACTGGATCACCGTGCCGACATTGTCGTGGATGCCGTGAACGCGGCGCACGATCCGCAGGGTCGACTCCGTCAGGTTCGACCCTTCCATGTCGACCCGCACGAAACGCTCCACCCGCGCCGCCCTCTCCACGATCTCCTTCAGATTCTCAAAGGCGAGCTCTTCATCGATGCGCACCCCCAGGTGTGAGAGCTTGACCGACACTCCGGCGTTCAGGCCGAGCGCAGCCGCCTCTTCGACGGCACCGGCGTACTCCTGCGTCGCCGCGCGGCTCTGTGCCGCGTCTTCGACCTCCTCGCCAAGGTAGTCGAGCGTGACGCGAAACCCCTCCTCGTGCAGGCGCCGCGTCACCTCCAGCGCCTCTTCGCGGGTGTCGCCGGCCACATAGCGGCTGCTCGCCTGACGGGCGGTGGGATTGCGCTTGAGGAACTCTTCGAGCTCCTTGCGGCGCGATAGAAACAGAAGGGTCTGGCGAAGGAGCATGGAGGCACCTGGGCAGGCAAGTCGCACGACCGACAAAAAGGAGTATTTACATATAATTAAGGCATCTGAAGCCCTCAAAGTCAAACGGACGGCGCCGAAA
>JBJHBH010000005.1:0-78282 GCA_050485365.1 Desulfuromonadales bacterium
AGAGGCTCCCGCGCAATCTTCGGGCGACGTGACCGGCGTCATTCTCGCCGGTGGTCGCAGCACGCGCATGGGGCGCGACAAGGCCCATCTGCGCTTGGAGGGGGTCTCGCTCTTCGAGCGCGTCCTCGGCGCGCTTCGCCCCCTGTTCGGCCGGGTCCTCATCGCCGGCGACCGCCCCGACCTGGCCCGCTCCGGCATCCCCGCCCTCCCCGATCGCTACCCCGGCAGCTCCCTCGGGGGGCTCTTCACCGCCCTCGATGCGGCCCGCACCGACTGGATTTTCGTCGCGCCGTGCGATCTGCCGTACCCCGATCCGACCCTGATCGCCTTTCTCGCGTCGCTTCGCGAGGAGTGGGACGTCGTCGTCCCCCGCACCCCCCGCGGTCTGGAGCCCCTCTTCGCCCTGTACCGAAAGAGCTGTCTCGAGCCGATGCGCGGGATGCTGGAGCGCAGCGAGTACCGCATCTACGACTTTTACGACACGGTGCGGGTGCGTTATGTCGAGGCGGACGAGCTCCCCTGCGGGTGGGAACGGGCCCTGCGCAACGTCAATACCCCCGAACAGTTCCGTCGCCTGGGCCGCCCGGCCGAGGCGTAATGATCCCTTTTGGATGGAGAGAGAAAACCGATGTTGACGAGCCGCGAGGCGATCGAGATTGTATTGGGGACCGTCCACCCCCTCCCCGCAGTGACACTCCCATTGGCCGAGTGTCTCGGGCGAGTCCTCGCCCAGGCGGTACACGCGCGCTGGGATCTCCCCCCCGCCGACAACTCGGCGATGGACGGCTACGCCTTCGCCTTTCGGGGCGAGGCCGAAGGGGATGAGCTGCCGGTGGAGGGATTCGTTGCGGCCGGAGAGGTCCTCGGCCCTGTGACGACCGGGGCGGCGGTGCGGATCATGACGGGCGCCCCCCTGCCTCCCCGCTGCGACACCGTCGTTCCCCTTGAAGAAACCGCGGATCTCGGCGGGCGCATCCGTTTTCTGAAAAGCCCAAAGCCGGGACGCAATGTGCGCCTTCGCGCGGAGGAGATGCGTCGGGGGGAGGAAACCCTTGGCGCCGGCACCCCGCTGCACTCCGGCGAGATCGCCCTGCTGGCCGCCGCCGGCATCGAAGAGGCGGCGGTGCGTCCTGCCCCGCGGGTCGCGGTGCTGTGCACCGGCGACGAGCTGGTCGATCTGGGCGAAGCCCCAGGCCCCGGGCAGATCGTCAACTCCAACGTCCACCTGCTCACCGCGCGTCTGCGCGAGGAGGGGTGCGAGGTCGTCTCCCTCGGCATTGCCCGCGACCGCGCCGGGGAACTGGAGGAAAAGATCGCCCGCGGGCTCGAGGCCGATCTGCTGGTGACCACCGGCGGCGTCTCGGTGGGTGACCGCGACCTGGTGCAGGAGGTCCTCCTCGGGCAGGGGTTCGAGCTCGGCTTCTGGAAGGTGGCCATCAAGCCCGGCAAACCGGTCCTTTTCGGCAGCGTGCGCGGCACACCCGTCTTCGGGCTGCCGGGCAACCCAGCCGCCTCGGCGGCCACCTTCGAGCTCTTCGTCCGTCCGGCGCTTCGGCGCCTGGCCGGTTTCTCCGACCCTTTGCCGCCGCGGCTGCGGGTCCGCCTGACCGAGACGGTGCAGGGGGGCGAGAAGCGCGAGCGCTTTTTGTGGGGAACGCTCCACGAGGAGCAGGGGCGCTATCTCTTCACCCCGTCCCCCCGCCAGGGGTCGGGGCAGAACCGCAGTCTCCAAGGGGCGCAGGCCCTCCTTCCGGTCCCCGGCGCGAGCGCCGGCCTCGACGCGGGGAGCGAGGTCGATGTCATGCTGCTGCGCCTCCCGCCGGGGCTGCCGCGCAAAGAATGATGGCGTCGCAAAAATTCACCAATTGCTGCGTTGCTGCCATTGATCTCGCTGCTTCGCCGTATATAAATACGCCTCATTGCTCGACAATGGCGCGCCTTGCATCTGGTACTTTCGTGCGAGTATCTATACACCTTGTGAGGTCGCGGCTCCCATGACAAGAGTATCTGGCGCCATGGACGGCGCCAGTCAAGCGGCCATGGACGGCGAAAAGCGTCCCTCGGCATGGGAGGTGGGACCCCATGCTGAACTGTTACTCTTGCGAAAGCATCAAGAAGGATTTGCGAAATTTCGCACCGAGGTGTATTTTTAGGGCAGCTTGCGTTATTTTCCCGCTAGATAGGAGAGCACACTCATGTTCGGTCTCGGCACGCAGGAACTGGTCATCATCCTCGTTCTGGTCCTCATCATCTTCGGCGCCGGAAAACTCCCCCAGGTGGGCGGAGCCCTCGGCAAGGGGCTGCGCAACTTCAAAGAGGGGATGAAGGGCGATGAGCTGGAGGCGAAGAAGGTCGAGGACAAAAAAGACGTCTGATCGGGACGTACTCCCCTTTCGAGTCGATTTCACGCCGTCGGCCGCCTCTGTGCGCGCCGGCGGTTTTTTTATGCACCCACCGGCGCCGCGCATTCCAGGGCGGCGGTTATACTTGAGGGGCGTTTTTCCATCGCTTTCGGGGAGGTCTACCGATGGAGCTGTATTGGAACCCGTCGAGCCAGGGTGAGCGCCTTGAAGAGCTCATCACCCTGGATGAGGAGCGAAAGAGCCGCGCGCTGCGGCGCGACGTGCGCTCTCTCGGCTATCTGCTTGGGTGCGTGATTCGGGAACAGGCGGGGGAGGAGGTCTTCGAGGCCGAGGAGGAGATCCGGCGCCTGGCCATCCGCCACCGCGAGCTCACCGGTCTCGGCGAGATCGATTTCGACGGCCCCGAGGAGCGCAAGGTGCAGCAGCGCACCCTGGAGATCATCCGCGCCATGGGGCCCGGCGAGGCGCACCAGATCATTAAGGCCTTTTCCATCTTCTTCGAGCTTACCAACCTCGCCGAGAGCAACCACCGCAAGCGCCGCAGCCGAGCGCACCGCGTCGCGCCGGACTATCCCCCCAAGCCCGGTTCGCTGCGCGGTACGCTGGTGCGGATGCGTGAGGCGGGAATCGGGGCGCAGGAGGCGCTGCGCTGGCTGTCGCAGATCGAAGTCGTCCCCGTCTTCACCGCGCACCCGACGGAGGTGGCGCGCCGCGTGGTGCGCTACAAGCGACGGCGCATCGCCGCGGTGCTCGAGGGGCTCGACGCCCTGCCGCTTTCGCGCCAGAGCGCCGATGACGGGCAGGAGGCGATCCTCGCCGAGATCACCGCCCTGTGGCAGTCCGACGAGGTGCGGCGCAAACGGCCGAGCGTCGAGGACGAGATCCGCATGGGGCTCGATCACTACGGCGCCTCGCTCATCTCCCCCCTGCCGACCTTTTATCAGGAGATGGCCCGTATCTTCGGCGAGGTCTACGGCGTCGACGTCGAGCCCGATCAACTCCCCATCGTTGTGTGCTTCGGCTCGTGGATCGGGGGCGACCGCGACGGCAATCCCTACGTGAGCGCCGAGAGCACCCGCCTTGCTCTGGAGCGTGCGCGAGAGACGATTTTCGGCGTCTACATGGAGGAGGTCGTCGCCCTGCGCGAGCTCCTCACCCCCTCGACCTTCCGCGTGGCGGCGGCTGCCGAGCTGATCGATGCGGTGCGCGACTACGAGGAGCGTATGCCGCTGGCGATGGAGGGGAGGGCGCCGTACCCCGCCAACGAATACTACCGGCGCTTTTTGCGCCTGGTTCTGCACCGCCTCGAGCTCGCCCTGCGCGAGCGAACCCACCCGCACGCCTACGGCAACGCCGAAGAGCTCGCCGCCGACCTCGACCTCGTCGTCGCAAGTCTGAAAAAGGGCAACGCTCAGCGGCTGGCGCGCCGCTACGTCGCCCCGCTGCTGCAGCGCGTGAAGACCTTCGGCTTTCACCTGCACGCTCTCGACATCCGCCAGCACGCCGCCGTTCACGCCGCCGCGGCCGCGGAGCTCGCCGCCGGCGCCGGGGACCCGCAGGGCGTCCCCCCCGCCCCTTCGGCCCAG
The DNA here is from genome assembly GCA_050485365.1 of Desulfuromonadales bacterium. Taxonomy (GTDB): domain Bacteria; phylum Desulfobacterota; class Desulfuromonadia; order Desulfuromonadales; family JACZKF01; genus JARFUG01. The sequence goes on from JBJHBH010000005.1 coordinate 3,950, forward strand.
ACGACGGAGCTGCTGGAGACGCTGCGCGCTCTGGCCCGCTTCAAGGGCGAATTCCCCCCCGAGGCGATCCGCAGCTACATCATCAGCGGCGCCTCTTCGGTGGCCGACGTCCTCTCGCTGGTGCGGCTCATGGAGATCTGCGGGGTGAGAGTGGCGGCCTCCCCGGCGAGCGGCGATCCCGGAGTAATGCCCGTGCCGCTGTTCGAATCGATCGCCGATCTGCGCGCCGCCCCCGACATCTGCCGCACGCTGTGGAGCTGTGCGGCCTACGCTCCCTACCTCGACTCGTGGGGGCGAAGCCAGGAGGTCATGCTCGGCTACTCCGACAGCAACAAGGACGGGGGGATGCTCGCCAGCACCTGGGAGATCTTCAAGGCCCATCGCGACCTGCATCGCGTCGCCGAGGCGTGCGGCGTGACGCTGCGCCTCTTTCACGGCCGCGGCGGGACCGTCGGACGGGGAGGGGGGCCGACCCACCGGGCCATCGTCGCCCAGCCGCCCGGGGCCTTCAGCGGATCGCTCAAGATCACCGAGCAGGGCGAGGTCATCAACTTCAAGTACGCCGACCCCGCCCTGGCGCTGCGCAACCTGGAGCTGATGGTCGCCGCCTCCCTCGAGGCCCTCGCCCGCCCCGGCCTGGTGTGCAGCGAGGTCGCTCCGGTCTGGGAGGAGGCGCTGGAGGAGATGGCGCAGATCGCCTACGCCTGCTACCGGGAGAAGATCGCCGACAACCCCGACATCCTCCCGTACTTCGAAGAGGCGACCCCCGTTCTGGAGCTGGAGCTGGCGCGCATCGGCTCTCGCCCCGCCAGACGCAGCCGAGGCCGCAGCCTTGACGATCTGCGGGCGATTCCGTGGGGGTTCGGATGGATTCAGAGCCGCCACGTCATCCCCGGATGGTTCGGCGTCGGGTATGCGCTGGAGCGCTTCGCCGAAGGCTCCGAGGGTCGCCTGGGGCTGCTGCGAGCGATGATGGGCGAATTCCCCTTTTTCTTCGACCTGATCCGCAACGTCGAGCTCGCGCTGACCAAGGTCGATCTCCCCCTTGCGCGCCTCTACGCCGAACTGGTGACCGACGTCGCCCTGCGAGAGCGGGTCTTTTCCCTCTTCGTGGAAGAGTTCAGCCGCACCCGGCGCATGGTTCTGGAGGTCACGGGGCAGAGTCGCCTTCTGGAGAGAAACCCCGATCTCGCCCGCTCGCTGGCGCTGCGAAATCCCTACGTCGATCCGATGAGCCTCATCCAGATCGAGCTTCTTCGCCGCAAACGCGCGGGCGAGCGGAGCGAAGAGCTCGACTACGTCCTCGCCTCCACCATCAGCGGCATCGCCGCCGGTCTTCGCAACACCGGCTGAAACCACAGGTGTGCGGCACAAAAGGGGTTTTCAGCGCAAAAAAGTCGACGGAAAAGGTTCCATAGGATAGGGTACCCTATGATAGAACCAGTGGGGTTAATGTGTTGGATTTTTGCTGACGGGAACCGGAGTGATGCCTTATGATGGGATGTTCATTCGAACCGGGAGGAGGCCATGTCCGGAACCAGTCTGCGCCGCACCGCCGACGTTCGCACCGAGCCGAGCGTTCTGCAAAGACAATGCGAATACTTTAGCGCGTCGAGCATCACGACCCATCTGCTTCACGCCATACCGACTCTTCTTCTCATCCTGAACGACCAGCGGCAGATCGTCTTCGCCAACCGCACCCTCCTCGATCTGGTCGGCATCGACGACGAGGCGCTGGTGCACGGGCTGCGCCCCGGCGACGCACTGAAGTGCACCCATGCCCGCAGCGTTCCCGACGGGTGCGGCACCGCCGAGGCGTGCGACTCATGCGGCATGCTCGCCGCCATCGTGACGAGCCTTTCGGGGCGCCGGGAGATCCGCGAGTGCCGCTTCATGCGCCATTCGCACGGCAAGTCCGAGGCCATCGATCTGCTGGTCTGGGCGACGCCGCTCACCTTTCACGACGAGACGTTCACCGTCTTCGCGCTGAACGACATCAGCCACGAGAAGCGCCGCCGCGCCCTGGAGCGGATCTTCTTCCACGACATTCTCAACGTGGTCGGCAGCATCCGTGGCTTCAGCGAGATCCTTCGCGACTACGATCCCGACGATCGCAGGGAGATCTCCCAAGTCATCAACGACGCGGCGAGGCAGATGATCGACGAGATCGAGGCGCAGCGCACCCTTTCGGCGGCCGAATCGAAGGAGTTGGTCGTGCGCCCCTCGCCGGTCGAGATCGTTCCTTTCCTGCGGCAGATCGTCCAGATGTACCAAAGGCATGAGGTGGCGATCGGCAGGCGGATCGCGCTTGTCGACCCCGTCTCCGAAGGCACCCTGGTCACCGACAAGGTCCTCCTCGCCCGCATCCTGGGCAACATGCTCAAAAACGCCCTCGAAGCTTCCGCCGAAGGCGAGACCGTCTCCGTCGCCTGCTCCAGAGTCGGCGGCCGCATCGAATTCTCGGTCCACAACGGGGCGGTCATCTCCCCCGCGACGCAGAAGGAGATTTTCCAGCGATCCTTCTCCACCAAGGGGGTCGGGCGCGGCCTGGGGACCTACAGCATGAAACTGCTGAGCGAGTATCTGGATGGGGAGGTCGCCTTCGACAGCGCCGAGGGCCGGGGGACGACCTTCCGTCTGCGCCTCCCCGTCTTTCTCGGCCTTGGAGGCTGACGCCCCCCCCGCTTCAACTTTTCCTTCGGCGGCGCACTCTTACAGTACGCCGCACCTCCCTCCCCCTCCCCTTGACACGTCATGGCTGCGTGCTAACTGTTGGAACAAGCGTTCGAAGAGACGACCGCCCGCGACGGCCGCGGCGCCGCCGGGGGCCCAGAGCGGGACGTCGTCGAAGGAGACAGCCATGGCACGTGCACAGCATGCGGACACACGCGGCCGCCACGCCGAAGCCCCCAGGCAGATCCCGAAGGCGGGCTGGCGCGATATCGTTTTGCGGGTCAAGGACGAACAGAAAAAAGACAATCTCTCCATCGTCGCCGCCGGCGTGGCCTTCTATTCGCTCCTGGCGATCTTTCCGGCCCTCGTCGCGCTGGTGTCGATCTACGGTCTGGTGGCCGATCCGGCCGACGTGCAGCGCCAGCTTGAGGCGGTGGGCGGACTGCTCCCCCCCGAGGCCTTCGGCGTCATCGAGCAGCAGCTTCGCGAGATCGTGACCGCCTCCGGAGGGGCGCTCGGCCTTGGAGTCATCGGCGGGATCGTCTTGGCCTTGTGGAGCGCCGCGAGGGGGATGAAGGCGATGATCATCGCCTTGAACATAACATACGGCGAAGAGGAGAGCCGTGGGCTGATCCGCTACAACGCCGTCGCCCTGCTGCTGACCTTCGGGGCCATCGCCTTTTTCGCCCTCTCGGTCCTGCTCATCGTCGTCGTTCCGGCCCTGCTGGCCACCATCGGATTTCCCCAGGCCCTCGAACCCTGGATCGCCTATCTGCGCTGGCCCCTGCTCGCCGCCCTGGTGATCGTGGCGCTGGCCGTCCTTTACCGCTACGCGCCCGATCGCGACGAGCCGCGCTGGCGCTGGGTGAGCTGGGGGTCGGTGCTGGCGACGGCCCTGTGGCTCGGCGCTTCGGCGCTCTTTTCCATCTACGTCTCGCGCTTCGGCAACTTCAACGAGATGTACGGATCGGTCGGGGCCATCATCATCTTGCTGATGTGGTTCTTTCTCACCGCCTACATGGTGCTGATCGGCGCGGAATTCAATGCCGAGCTCGAACACCAGACCGCCCGCGACAGCACTCGCGGAAAGCCCAGGCCGATGGGAAAGCGCGGAGCGCATTCGGCCGATACGCTCGGGAAAAAGCCCTAGTCGCAAGGGCTTGACAATCGGTGGGGATCGGCGGTATAGGCAGTGGGGAGCGACCTCTGTCGCCCCCTTTTCTTTTTGCCCGAGGAGCCGTCGTGATCGATCCGTACGATCTGGCCTTGATCGTGTTGGGGACCCTTGTCGTGCTGCTCGCCGCCGCGCTGCTGTGGCGGTGGGTGCGCACCGGGAAGCCTTCCCTCCCCCCTTACGCCCTGCGCGCCGAGCTCCTCGACGGCGACGATCGCGCCTTGTTCGCCCTGCTTCAGGAGGCCTTCGGCGACGATTACGCCCTCTTCGCCAAAGTCCCCCTCGACCACCTCCTTCAGCCGACGGCCGCCTCGACCCGCAAGCGACGTCGCGCCGCGCAGGAGCTCGAAGGGCGCAGCGTCCCTTTCCTCCTTTGCCGAAAAGAAGACCTCGCACCCGTGGCGGCGATCGTACCGGACCGGGGAAAAGAGCCCCCTCTGCCGGAGCTCGACGCCTGCGCCCTCGCCGTGCTGCGGGTCGCCGCGTCACCGGCACCCTCTCAGCGCGCCCTGCGCACTGAGCTCGAGCGGCTCCTGGGCGGCGCCGAGCCGAAGGCGCCGAACAGAGCCGACGAAGAAGAGCGGGAGGAGGATGAGTGGCGCATCGGCGCGCTCCCCTCTCAGGGCGAGGAGGAGCGGGGGTGGCTCGACGGCATCGCCCCCGCCCCGCCGCAGCCGCCTCGTAAAGAGGAACCAAAGGCGAGCCAAGGGGGGCAGAGGGGCCAGGCGCAGGCCGAGATCCTGTGCCCCGAGTGCGGCACCCCGATGACGCGCCGCCGCATGGTGCGCGGTCCCCACGCCGGGCGCGAGCTCTGGGTCTGCGTGAATTTTCCCGCCTGCCGCAAGACCCTCCCGGTCCTTCCGGACTGAAAGGAGCCTTCCTCACGTCGGCGCCTCGAACAAGGTCAGCTCCCAGGACCCCGACGCCGTGTCGTGCCGCAGCAGATAGAGCGCCCCGTCGTCGCCGCGCACCTTGAAATAGCGGTGGTCGGGGGAGAGCCACCGATCGAGAACGTCGCGGATCTCGATGCGCCGCCCTCCCAGGCGGAAGCGCCGCGGCGTCTCCTCCCCCCGGTATCCGGCGTAGCACTCCACCTCGATCCGGAACCGTTCGCTCATGAGCTTCGCCCTTTCAGCCGTCGTCCCACGCCTTCCTCTCTGAAACTTACCCCAACCCCTGCCGGGGACAACCGTCTCGATTGTGACGCGCCTCTCTCCTTGCTAAACTAGAGAAAGACCCGTCGGAAGGAGAGACTCATGCGACGCACGATATACGCCGTTTCGGCCGCCTTCATCCTTTTGCCGGCGCTGCTGCTTTCATCCTGCGCCACGGTGCCGATCACCGGGCGCGAGCAGCTGCGCCTCGTCCCCGAGGAGACCCTGCTCTCCACGAGCCGACAGCAATACAGCCAGATGATGGACGAGGTCGAGACGATCGAGGGGACGGCCGAAGCCCGCATGGTGCAGGAGGTCGGGACGCGCATCGCCACCGCCGTCGAGCAGTTTCTTCAGGAGCACGGCCGCAGCGAGCGCTTCGAGTGGGAATTCAACCTGGTCGACAGCCCCGAGATGAACGCCTGGGCCATGCCGGGCGGGAAGATCGCAATCTACCGCGGCCTGCTGCAGGTCACCGACACCCCGCCGCGCCTGGCGGCGGTGATGGGGCACGAGGTGGCGCACGTGGTGGCGGGGCACGGCAGCGAGCGCCTCAGCCAGGGGCTCCTCACCCAATTCGGGGGGATGGCCCTTTCGGCCGCGCTGTCGAACCGCCCCGAGGCGACGCGCGCCCTGTGGATGCAGGCCTACGGGCTCGGCGCGCAGGTCGGCGTCATGCTCCCCTACAGCCGACTTCACGAGCGCGAAGCCGACCGTCTCGGCATGATCTTCATGGCCATGGCGGGCTACGACCCACACGCCGCTCTCGACGTCTGGATGCGGATGGCCGAGCGGGGGAGCGGCCCCGGCGTGCCGGCCTTTCTGAGCACCCATCCGACCGACGAGCAACGCATCCGGGACATCCGCTCCTACCTCCCCGAGGCCCTGCAGTACTATCGTCCCCGCTGACTCTCAACGCATCGAACGACGAAAGCCCCGCCGTCAGGCGGGGCTTTCGTAATGGGGACATCGGCACGGCAACGGTCAGCTTCACGCCAATCCGGTCCGAACACGTCTCTTGTCTCTCGCCAATCGATCTCCTTCGCTCCTTAACGGGCCGAAGAAGGAATTGGCGTCGCATCGATCGGTTCGTCGGATGGGGAGAGAAGACTCCCGACGTTAGACCGCGCAATGCCGATGCCTTTGCGATATGGGGGATGCGGACCGGCTCTTCGGCAACCCGCGTCGGCCCTGCAACACTTTTACCGACCGGGGATGCGCCTTTGTCGTCGTTGTGCCGTGCACATCGTCGAAGAGGGTACTTTCCGCATCCTTTTCAAAGATCTCTTCGTATTTTCAGTATAGCGCGACTTCGTCCCGGTGCAACGGGACGAACCCCGGAATCGGACGCCCGGCGCCGACGAAGCGCGCCCGCCAGTAGGGGTCGCTCAGCGAATCGTAGGTGACCAGGCGTCCGCGGGAGGGAGCGTGAATGAAGCGGTCCGGTTCGACGTAGATGCCGACGTGCGAGATCCCGCTTCGAGCGATGCGAAAAAAGAGGAGGTCGCCGGGCTGAAGCTCCTTGGCGGAGACCCGGCTGAGAGCGCCGTACTGCTCGCGCGAGGACCGGGGGAGCTCGACACCGACCTGGCGAAAGACGTACTGGACCAGGCCGCTGCAGTCGAAGCCGCCGGGACGGTTCCCCCCCGGCTGATAGGGGGTGCCGATCAGCGATCGGGCAACCTGCAGGGCGCGCTCGATGACGCAAGGCTCCAGCAGCCGCAAAAGCCCCTCTTCGTCGAGATCCAGCGGCTGCGTCGGCGATGAGAAAACAGCCTCGTCGGTCTCAAGGAGCGGGGCGGGGCTCTCGGCTCCGGGATCGGAAGACGCCGGAGTCGCCCACCCCGCCACGAGGGCGGCGATCCCCACGAGCGCCATGCGCAGGTTGGATGTTTTCATCGGACGAGATCCTCCTGGGATGAAATTTCAGGAGCATACACCGATTCGAGAGCGAATTCCAGCTCCCCCTATCTCCCTCTTCCCCGGCCCTTGTCGGACCCATCCCGGCTCCATCCGAGATTCCCCTGGCGCAGGGCGTGAAAATCGGCGGAACCCGGCTTGATGCCCAGACTCTTGGCGATCTCCCCCCACCCCTGCCCCTTGCCGGAGCGGTACTCGCGCAGGACGACTTCGACCGGCCTGCCTGTGCGCTCTCCGAGCCAAAGGACGAGGAACGCCTCGGCTGGAGAGTCGACCGAGCGCAGGACCAGGTCGACGGCGGGACCGGAGGTGCCGAAGCGCACGCCGAGGTCGGCCTTGTACCCCCCGATGTCGGCGCCGGCGCTGATGTTGACATCGCGGATGAAGAGATTCAGGTCGGCGTGGGCCAACCCAGCGGTGAGTAAAACGAACATGAGAGCGGCGAGCAGTTTGAAACGCATGGGTAGATCCTCCTTGGTCAGTTACAAGCAATAAGTCAGCAACGCCCTTCACCCCCTCCTGGATCCGGGGGTTGGTGGTCGAGCTGATTTTTGCAAGGGGCAAGCCAAGGCGCCGCAGGGATTGAAGTCGGGGGATGAGCGGGAGCGCGGGCGGGGCCTAGACGAAAAAGTGAGGGAAAAAGCCTGCCGTAATGCCCATTTTCGTTAGTGTTAAAAACCTAAGTTGTTGACATTAATACAACTGAAGGGGTAAAAGGGAAGACCGGATTGTTTTTCGCACCAGGGGGGGGAATGAGGGCAGGGCCGGGATGGACAAAGCAAGCTACGCCGCCGAATCAGCCGAAATGAGCTGGTCGGCGGCGTTTTGTTGTTTTTCGAGGTGAAATTTGGGGGACATTGTAATCGGGATCGGGATCGGGATCGAAAAGAAAGGATACTCGGACCTTTCGGATGAAAATGGAAAAATCCGTGTACGTTGGGGATTGTCAATGTGTAGATTTGACACTCCGCCATATGAAAAACGACCGCTACGGCGTTAGGAACAAATCGTTACGACAAATTGAGAATCGAGGAGAGTTGAATTGAGATGTCAAAATATTTTAAATGGTGGCCTGACAACATTGACTATTGTAATAATGTCATTCTTTGCTCTCCAGGTTAATGCACTTGCGGATGAATCCCTGTATAAGCTATTTGATCAAATCCATGAACTTGATTCAAATAAAAAAAATGAAGGTGGATTTGGCCTTGTAGATGCTAGCAGTGAAGAGTTGTTTTTTGATGAGGTGCTCGACAAGATACAGTCAAATTGTGATGGTAGGTTGGGTGTTGATTATTTAAACTGTTGGTCCGATTTTTCTCCAAAGAAATGTAAAGGTCTTGTGTTCATTAAAGACAAATCTTCATGGGCAAGATGTGTATATTCCTGTGCTAATGCCGGTTTTTTCAGTAAGTGGCTTGGTGAATGCTCAAATTAGCTTTAAAGGTCTGATTTTTTGCATCATAAGGGGACAAAAAATGAAAACGCACTATGATACCCTTCAGGTTCTGGAGAGTGCAAGTCCAGAGGTAATTAAGGGTGCCTATAAATTTTTGTTGAGGAAATGGCATCCAGATAAAAATCCGAACCAAAAGGAAGAGGCTGAGAGGATCGCAAGAGTTCTTAATCAAGCTTATTTCGTGTTGTCTGACTCTGAAAGACGCACAGAGTATGATTTGTGGTTGAAAGCACAGCGATATAAACAAACCCAAGCAAAGAAAAACTATTACCGGCAGGCGCAGTCCAGTACGTCCAAGTCAAAGAATAGTGATGACTTTATCTTCAATAAGTCTAGTCCTCAGCCGCAGCCTTGGTTTCAGCTGCCAGCGCACATGGCCGGGAGAATAGGTTTGGGATTGGCCATAATTGCTATAACCCTAGGAATTGTTGCGGTGTTGGCATTTTCTGCACTCTTCCTGACTGAACCTAGTTCCTTTTTTAGGCCACTTGCTGCATTCCTATCAACAGCCATTGTGCTTATGGGAATGTGTATTGGATTATATATCGCTAGAGATACTTCAAGTTATAAAAATTGATCTTTTTGCTTCTTGGATAAGACATAGAGAGAGCCAAATGAACTACTCTTACGAAGATCGCTACTGCCTATTTCTGGACATCTTAGGGTTCCAGTCACTTGTTAATTCAAGTGCAAACTTCAAAAAAGTCGACTCTGAAGCTATGTCTTTGGATTCGATTATATCGGCAATTAAACAGATAGAAGAAGGTGTCAACTACAAAGATGCTGTTGAGGTTTTTGGTAAAATGAAACCAACATCCAGAAAGGTTTCACAGTTCTCAGATTCTATCATTGTTTCATACAAGAAAAATGAGCCATATGGTGCGGGAATTACCAGCGTCATTATGGACGTCCACCGAATTCAACTTGAAATGACTGCACGGGGGATACTTCTTAGGGGGGCGATTACTGTGGGGCCCCTTTTTCATGACGGTTCATTTGTTCTAGGTCCGGCACTTAATGAAGCAGTCGCATTAGAGAAATTGGCTGCTTATCCAAGGGTAATACTTGATGAGAAAATTCTCGAAGCGGCAGGTCTGAAAAAAGGCGAGACGCCTGATCATGAAAGGACCATCAGTTCAATGGTATCCGAGGACTTTGATGGGACATTCTTTATCGACTACTTTAATGTTGTGCCGGATGACTTTTTTGATGATTGGTATGATTTATATGAATATTTGACTAGACTACGCAAGGTCGTTAAGGGGCTCTCATGTGGGAGGGGTCTGAGTATAAAAATGAAGCATTCTTGGATGCGAGCGAAATTCAATACCATGGCCAAGAAGTTGGAAGATCAAAAATACCAGAGTATCGGGTCCAACATGATTCCAGAAGGCGATCAACCCCTTTTCTCAGAGCTAAAGCCGTTTTGAGTGCTTTGCTTAGGCCTCCCCGGCTCCCCGGGGGCGGACCGAGATAAGAGAAAGGAGGAGCGCCCATACGAAAAGTTTCTTCGCCCAATTTCATGGATCTGTGTGCGTCCTCATCCCCGAAAAAGTCATTGTTGCACCACCTGTCTCCCGGTGATACTCTTGGATGTACGATAGGAGGTACATCCAATGCCGAAACCACCGAAAATTATCCCTATCTCAGATCTCCGCCAGGACGTCAGCGGTGTCATAAAGCGTATATCCACTTCCCGCGAGCCCCTTTTCATCACACAGCGCGGAAGAGCCGCTGCCGTAATGGTCAGCATGAAAGAGTATGAAAATGCGCAGCACGAACTCGAGATTCTGCGTTTGCTTGCTCGCGGCGAGAAGGAGATCGAGGCCGGGGCCGGCTTCAGCTTGGAAGAGGTAATGGCCGAAGCCGATGCCTTGCTCGAACAAGAATGAAGATCGTTTTTACCCCAACAGCCCGCGATCAGTTTCTGAAAGCATTAGCCTATATCCGCCGCGACAAAACGTCAGCGGCGATTTCTTTTCGGCAAAAGGCTGAGAAGGTTCTCTTGCGCCTCCGCGACCATCCCGAATCTGGGCGGACCCTTCCGGAGTTTCCAGACATTCACTTTCGTGAGGTCATCGTTACACCCTATCGGTTTTTCTACCGGGTTAAAGATAATATCGTCTGGATTGTGGCCGTATGGCACGGCGCACAGATCCCCGAAAAGCCATCAGATGAATCGGGCAATCAATAAGAAACGACCACACCTACTCCCTCCGGTGCCCGGACCAAAATAAGTCCCTGAGACTCAGCTGGAATCCTACGAAGTCCCCCCCCTTTAAAAAAGCTATGGCCCGATTTTCATGGGTGAAATCCGTGCTTATCCGCCGCAAGGGAGCCGTTGATATGAGAAGATTTCTCGTCGCCTTTTCGCTCGTCTTGTTTGTCGTCGCAGCTCATGCCTCTCCCTTCGACCCATCCGCGCAGGAAGCGGTCATTGAAGTGCGGGGGGATGCGGTGCTCTATGTGGGGGCGATCTCTGAGCTGAACATCGAGCGATTCATGGAGGTGGTCCAGGGGAAGGAGATCTCGGTCCTCACGATCTCGTCGGGGGGCGGCGAGATCAACGCAGGGATGACCATGGGAGAGTGGGTCTTCGGCAACGGCGTCGACGTCGTGGTCGAGCGCATGTGCATGTCGTCGTGCGCCAACTACGTCTTCACGGCCGGGCGCCGCAAGACGATCAACCCCGGCTCCATCGTGGCGTGGCACGGCAACATCCTCCAGAAAACGGGGCTTTCTGAAGACGAGGTGCGCGCCGCGACACTGGAAATGCTCGATCGACTGCCGCAGAACGAGAAGGAGAAGATCGACCGGGAAGTCGTGATCGCGCAGACCCTCGATCAGGCGCGGGACTATCAGCGCAGGAGCGTGGAGAGGCAAGACGCCTTCTTCGCCAGGATCGGGGTGGACGAATATATCTGCCGCGTCGGGAACGAGGAGTACGGGGCCGACGATTTCTTCCTCCTCGCACCGAAGGACATGGCGCGATTCGGTCTCACTGGCGTCAGGGCTCCGCACGATTACGACATGACCGACCTGACCCCTTTTCGCAATAAGGGAAAAAGCATCGAATTCATCCGACTCGATTAGGTCGGCTCGGACTTGGAAACGAGGAGAATCCGGAAAATCCCCCCTTTTTCCTGAAAGACCGATAATCTTAGGTATCCTTACTTCTCATGCCGATGGCGGACTTTCGCAATAATGGCAAGCGGGAGCCCGCTCACCGTCGCAAACCCGAATGCCTGGAAGGGTGGGATCTATGGCGAATGGGGTGTGGGATGCCGATCTGTTCCGTTCGCGGCTGAGCGCATCGATCGGCTCGGTGCTCGATGAACCCTGCGATGCCGAAGGGTTGAGGGAGGCGGTCGCCGCAAGCGCGCAGGCGGCCGAGAGGGTCTGCGGCGGTAGGCCCTCGGCGTGCGGCGCGGGGTGTCCCCACTGCTGCGTTCTGAACGTCTCGGTTCTCCTTCCAGAAGTGATGATCATCGCCGGGTGGCTGAGGGGGCACCTCCCGGAAGAGGAGTGGGCCGCCATGCACGAGCGCATCGCCGCCCACCGCAGCCGGGTGCGCTGGATGGACGACGAGGAGCGCATCTTCGCCGGTGTGCGGTGCCCGTTTCTCGACGAGGCCGGCTCCTGCATCATCCACCCGGTGCGGCCCCTGGCGTGTCGCGGGGCGGCGTCCCTCGACAGCAACGCCTGCCGGGATGCCTTCAGGCCGTTCGACCCCTACGCCGAGCGCCTCGTCCCCGCCGACCTGCTGCGCCGATCGGCCTACGATGCGGCCTTCACGGCGCTGGCCGATGTGCTCCTGTCGCATCGGCTCGACGATCGCAGCATCGAGCTGAGCGGCGGCGTTCTGGCGTTTCAGCGGCAGCCGGAATTGATCGCATCGTATCTGAGGGGCGAGCGGCTTCCAGGTGAGATCTGGGAGTAGCGCCTGCGGACCTGGTGGGGGCGAGGGTGGTTTTTTTGTTCATCTGAATTTGCGAGGGAGGCACCATGCAACGTTACGACAATCTCTACATCGACGGCCGCTGGGTCGCGTCGCGCGGCGGCGGTTTCATCGAGGTGATCAATGCTTCGACCGAGGAGGTGATGGGTCGCATCCCGGCGGGGAGCGCCGAGGATGTCGACGCGGCCGCCGGCGCGGCGCGGGCTGCCTTCGAGGGATGGGCGGCGACGCCGCTGCAGGAACGGATCGGCTACGCGAGAAGGATCCATCAGGGGCTCACCGATTGCGCCGACGAGATCGCCCGCACCATCACCGGCGAGGTGGGGATGCCGCTCAAGTTTTCCAGACGGATTCAGGCGGGGCTCCCCGCCTCGGTCATGGAGAGCTGCATCGCCCTTGCGGGGCAATTCCCCTTCGAGGAGGAGTTCGGTAACTCCCTCGTCGTCCGGGAGCCGGCCGGGGTCGTCGCCTGCATCACCCCCTGGAACTACCCGCTGCATCAGGTCGTCGTCAAGGTCGCCCCCGCCCTGCTCGCCGGATGCACCGTCGTCCTCAAGCCGAGCGAGATCGCCCCCTTGAGCGCCTTCATGTTGGCCGAAATCGTAGAGAAGGCCGGTCTTCCCCCCGGCGTCTTCAATCTGGTGAGCGGAACGGGTTACGCGGTCGGTGAACCGCTCGTCGCGCACCCCGAGATCGACAGGATCTCCTTCACCGGATCGACCCGGGGCGGAAAGCGGGTGGCCGAAATGGCGTCGCAGATGGTCAAGCGCGTTTCGCTGGAGCTCGGCGGCAAGTCGGCCTCCATCATCCTTGACGACGCCGACCTGCCCGCCGCCGTCAAGGGGACGGTGAACGCCTGCTTTCTGAACTCGGGCCAGACGTGCAACGCCCTTACCCGCATGCTGGTCCCCGAGAGCCTCTACGAAGAGGCGGCCGCATTGGCGGTGGAAACCGCCAGGGGATTCACCCTGGGGGACCCCTTCGCGGGGGAGGCCAAGCTGGGCCCCCTCATCAGCGCAGATCAGCGCGAGCGGGTGCGCGGCTACATCCGCAAGGGGATGGAAGAAGGGGCCGAGCTCCTCATCGGCGGAGCCGAACCGCCCGAGGGCCTGACGAAGGGATTCTATGTGCGGCCGACGATCTTCGGCCGGGTCGACCCGAAGGCGACCATTGCGCGGGAGGAGATCTTCGGGCCGGTCCTGTGCATCCTCACCTACCGTGACGAGGAGGAGGCGATTCGCCTCGCCAACGACACCGTCTACGGGCTGGCGGGGGCGGTCTGGGGTGGGGAAAAGGAGCGGTCGCTGCGGGTGGCGCGAAGGATACGGGCGGGGCAGGTCGACGTCAACGGCGGCCGCTTCAACCTGCTCGCCCCCTTCGGCGGGTTCAAACAGTCGGGGTACGGGCGTGAATTCGGCAGGTTCGGCCTGGAAGAGTTTCTGGAGCTCAAGGCGCTGCAGCTGTGATGCGCCGGGAGGCGGCGCCCCCCTGCCGCCTCAGATCGGTCTGAGCCCCGTCAGCTCCATGACCGTCTCGACCTTGCCGTTGCGCAACTGCTCGGCGCGCACCGGAAGAAATCCGAGCTCGGGCGCATGCCAGAAGCGCGAGAGACGGCTCGATCCGGGGCGGGTGCTTTCGTAGAGGACCGCCTCGAACTCTCCCGCGCTCGTCCTGATGCGCTCCGTCCCCACTCGGGTATAGCTGTAGTGCTTGAGCCGCTCGTCTACCATCGAGAGCGCGCCGGGCTCTTCGCCGCGCAGCAAGGCCGTGATGACGGCGATCTGCATCGAGAGGCGATCCTGCATCCTCGGGGCGATGGGGAACTGCACTCGATTCCCGTTCACCGTCCCGCTGACCCGCTCTTCGTTCCAGGCGAATTCGAGGACGTCACGCTCCGAGCGACCGTCGTCCGAAAACCAGGAGAGGGGGCGCACCCCGTCTTCGTCGATGCGCATGACGCTGCGCTCGACTGCCCTGCTGCTGACGAAGAGCCGCGCCAGCCTCCGGGGGTTGGCGCGGGTTTCGTAAACATACTCCCCCGATCCTTCGGGGCGCAGCGTCGAGTGCAGCTCACCGGCGCTGATCCCGCGGAAGCTGACGTCGTATGTGGCGGCAAAAGGGATCGGGGCGATCGATGCGGCCGCGGCGGCAGGAATGAAGGCGGCGGCGAAAAGGCCGAGGGTCAAAGCGGCGAGTCGTCTCAAGGCAATCCTCCCGGAGGTTGAATTCCAAACGATTCTATCTCACCCCTGCCGATAAACCTATCGGCCCAACGGTTGAACCGGCGCTTTTCACTTTCTTTCCTCATTTTGCCACACCACGAAGATCACCTCGCGGCGCGGCTACGGAACGGCAATCACGGCGTACCCTTGGTTCTGATATCCGGCGACCGAAATGAAACCATTTCCGACCTGTTCGATCTCCGTCATCAAAGTGTCGGGGTCAACACCAAAGACCCTGACGGCGTACATGCATACCTCCATCCTGACCCCGTCTTCGTGGAACTGGCGGATCTGTTCGGCGACGGTGTCGAGGGTTTCGTGCTGCGTCTCGTCGAAGCCTTGCCTGTCGTTGGAGAGAAACTTAACGGCCTCGCCATGAAAGACGATCACGGTGCGCGGCGGATTCGGAAGGGCCTTCACGCTCTGGTCCTGATAGATCTGCCGCACGGCGGGGAAGACGACGGTGGCCGCCTCAGGAGAGGCGTGGCCGTAATCGATGACCGTGTCGAGCCTCTCGAGGCGCTCCAGCGCCGCGTACTCCGACGCCGCGGAGGCAGCGGCAATGAAGACGAGCAGCACCAGGGTCAGGGGAAAGGTGCGAAGGAACATGTGTGATGATCTCTTGTTCATTTTGCGTCTCCTTACAGGGACCGTCCGGTCGAGGGGCCGGCACCTGCGGGCGGGAGATCTCCCGCCGCACCCCAACTATATTGCGAACCGAAGCTGTTGCAAGAGGTCCAAAGTGGCCACTGTGAACGCCGATCGAGACGGAGGCGACGTCTTGACACGCACCGGGCGGCGTCTAGGATTCAACCATCGAGCGCAAATCGCATGAGCGAACAAGGGAGGGGAGCGTGCATCTGGTTCTTGTCGGCGGCGGCCATGCCCATATGACGCTCATCGCCCGTCTCGATGAGCTCGTTCGCCGGGGACACAGGGTCACCCTCGTCAGTCCCTCTCCTTATCTCTACTACTCGGGGATGGGGCCGGGGCTTCTGGGGGGATTCTACCGACCGGCCGAGACCCGCTTTCACATCCGCAAAGCGGCCGTCGAGCGCGGGGCACGGTTCATGGAGGCGAAGGTGAGCGGCGTCGATCCGGCGCGGCGCCTGCTGCGTCTGGAGGGCGGCGGCGAGCTCGCCTATGACCTCGTCTCGTTCAACACCGGCAGCGAAGTCCCCCTCCATCGGGTCGGCGCCGAAGGCGACGGGGTCATCCCCGTCAAGCCGATCGAGAACCTCTACGCCGCCAGGCGGCACATCATGGAGGCGCTGCGACGCCGTCCGCTGCAACTCCTCGTCGTCGGGGGCGGACCGGCGGGGGTGGAGATCGCCGCCAACCTCTGCCGCCTCCTCGACCAGAGCGCGGGGCGCGGCTCCATCGTCCTCGTCGGCGGAGGCGGCATCCTGCGGGGGCTCCCGCCGCGGGCGAGGGCGCTGGCGCTGGCCTCGCTCAGGCGCCGCGGAGTCGAGGTGCGCGAAGAGGAGCGCGCCATCAGCGTGCGGGGCGGCCGGGCCGAGCTCTGCGGCGGCGCCGTCCTCCCCTACGACTTCGCCTTCATCGCCCCGGGGATCGTCCCGTCACCGATATTCCGCGACTCGCCCGTCCCCACCAGCGACGACGGAGGGCTCCTCGTAAACCCCTTTTTGCAGAGCGTCGCGTGGCCGGAAATCTTCGGCGGGGGGGACTGCGTCACCTTCGCGCAAAGGCCCTTGGACAAGGTGGGGGTCTACGCCGTGCGCCAGAATCCGATCCTGCACCACAACCTGTTGGCGGCGCTGGAAGGGGGAGAGATGAAGCGGTTCGCGCCGCAGAAGCACTACATGCTCGTCTTCAATCTCGGCGACGGGCGGGGAATTCTGCGGCGACGCTCCCTCGTTCTGGACGGGCGGGCGGCCTTCCGGCTCAAGGACGCCATCGATCGGCGCTTCATGCGGCGCTTCCAGCTCTCGGGCGAGCTCTCCGAGCCGAACGCCGCGCCTTGATCTTCGTGGGACTACCGGGGGCGCTGCGCCCTGAAGAGCCAGACATGGCTGCGTTCCCCTTCGAGGAAGGTGCTGTGGACGACGGCCACCTCCCCGCGACTGTTGGCGGCGAGCTTCTGCATCAGCAGCCCCTGGCGCCCCCCGCCGGTGCCGAGCGCCGCGTCGGCGCTCCCCGGAATCGTCCCGGAGGGTGCGAAGCGTTGGCCGCCGTCGACGGAGACGGTGAAGCCGAGACCCTCGGGGAAGGCGACCGGCTGGGAGAAGAGCTCCCAGATGACGTAGATCTCCCCCTCGGCGCCGAGGCCCACCTCCGGAAAGTTCGCGCTTTGCCACCTCCCCTGCGGCCCTGCGATACGCCTCGGCGCCTCAACGTCGTCGACGCCCGCCGCTTTGCGGGTGTAGAGGATGTGGTAGCGATCCAGAGGGCCGCGGGGGCTTTCGGCGTAGACCAGGTGGAGGGTTCCGGCGGCGTCGACGGCGATCTTCGGCCCCTCGGCGTGGCCGTCGCCGGGGGCGACCTTTCGGTGGGGGCCGAAGGTACGCCCCCCGTCCAGGGAGCGGGCGAGATAGACGTCGCCCCCCCTGTCCTCGCCGACCGTCCAGGCCAGGTGGAGATCCCCCCCGGCGCCGGCGGCCAGCGACGGGGCGCGGGCCGGTTCGGCGAAACTCCCGGCCAGATGCAGCGGTTCGGAGAAGCTCTCGCCGCCGTCCTCCGAGCGGCTGAAGCGCAGGGCGCCTTCGTACTCACTCCAGACGGCGTAGATCTCCCCGTTGGCACCCAAGGTCAGATCGTGGCTTCCGTTGTGCCAGAAGTCCCTGGTGAGGCGCCCCTTGCCCGCCCCCGCGGGGGTGTCGGAGAGGTTGATCGGCGCGCTGAAGGAGCGCCCGCCGTCGATGGAGCGGGCGAAGAAGATCTCGCCGCCGTGCGATCCGCCGGAAAAGACGATCTCCTGCCACAGGATGTAGATTCGGTCGGGGTCGTCCGGTGAGATCGCCATCTTCGGAAGCCAGGAGAAGATCTCGGGGCTCGCCGAGACGTTGACCGCCTCGGGCAGGCGCGCCGTGCCGTCCGGTTCAAAAAGCTGGAAAAAGATGTCCTGGGCGGCCTGATCGGCCCAGACCACCCCGACGGCCCCCGCGTCGTTGATCGCCACGGCCGGGTCGTCGACGTAGCGAAAATCCGATTCGTTCATCCGCCAGGGGCCCCGGTGGGCTTCGCCCGAGGCCACCTCGACTCCGGGCTGCCATCTCAGCGCCGCTCCGCCCTCCTGCGCGATGGGGGAGGGGGCATGACGAGGGCCGCCGCGGCGGCGGCGAAAAAGATAGGGGCAACGAAGCGCCGCATCGCTCATCCTCCATCCGATTCATCCTTCTGACTACTAGAGCTAGCGCAAATCCGTTCGCTGTCAAATGGCGCTGCGCCGCCTTGCGTGCCCCTGGGAAGAGACTATAGAATGGTTGTATGAGTAACGTCATCGAGTTTCCCAGCCGGGAGAAAAGAATGGAGCGCCTCTTGCGCGAGCACCTCCCCGCCGAGCTCTCCGCCGAGGCGATCGAAGAGCTTGCAGACGAGCTGCGCCGGGCGGCGCGCAAGATCGACGAGCGTCCCAAGTCGTTCGACCTGCGCTTTCCGGACACATGTTCGGAGAGGGACGTGGTCTTCGTCACCCGGCAGGTGGAGCGAATCGTCGAGGAGATGATGGAGGTCATCAAGGGGGAGGAGGGGGAGATCTTCAACCTCATCATCCGCTATCATCTGCTGCTGCACGAGGCGCGGCGCAGGCTCGGGCACTAGTGTTCCGTGCGGTTAGTCCTTTCAAGTAATTCTGAGCAATTTTGGCCGCTGGCAAGGCGCGACGACGCAGGCCTAGCCAAAGCTAAGCCGAGGAGACGCAACGCAGCCAACGGGCAAAAGGGCCAGAATTAATGGATGGAATTAACCGCACGGAACACTAGAGCTGGAGGAAGAAGACGGCGACGAGGGTGAGGGCGATGCCGATCACCTTCGGCCGGCTGACGCTCTCGCGATAGAGCAGAACCGACAGGACGATGGCGATCATGAAGTGCATCCCCGTGAGGAGAGAGATCATCGAGAGAGGCCCCGTCGCCAGCGCGCTCAAAAAGGCGTAGAAGCCGAAGAAGTTGAGCAGCCCCATCGCCACTCCGATCTTCACCGCGTCGCCGGGCTTTGCCCCGGCGTCTTTTCGTCCCCATTTGCGGTCGATGGCCACGGAGAAGAAGGTCGCCAGCAGATAGGACAGGGCCATGAAGCCTGCGATGCTGGTCGACACGGCGGCGAGCTTGCTGGCGATGGCCGCCACCGCGCCGCACAGCACGCATACGGCGATATAGAGCAGGCCGGCCCCCGCCCTCCCGTCGGGGCGCGTGTCGGTTTTGGCCTCTGCGGCCAAAAGGGCCACCACGCCGAACCCCATCACAATGCCGATCCACTGAAAGGAGCTCGGACGCTCGCCGAAAAAGACGATGGCGAAGAGGATCACCGCCAGGATGCTCAGGCGCGTCAGGGGGAAGGTGATGCCGGCCGGCAGGTGCCTGAGCGCCTCCATGTGGGCGACGGTGGCGAAGGCGAAGGCGGCGCTGTTGATCACCGAGAGGAGCACCAAAGAGGTCAGGTCCCCCGTCGGTTCGCGCGTCGCGAAGAAGGCCGCCGCGCTCAAAAGCGTCACCGTCCCCATCATGACGGCCGTCGTCAGGGACGAGCTGCATTTGCGCTCCGCCGCGACCTTGTAGAGGAAGCGCTGCGATCCGAGCAGAAGGAGCGCGGCCAGGCTTAGCAGATACCACTCGGGCATGGGGTCTCGTAAAGGGTGGCGGCAGGGGGACGGCGACGCTCCGGCAACGCAGGCGCCGCGGGACTTTTTTAACACTAAATCAAATTTTTATCGATATTAAAAAATGCGCGGCGCCTTCGGCGGCCAGATCCGGGCGTTTCACGAAATTTTCGGTATGCTTTAGGGCAGATGCGAACACAGGTGCGGCCCCAGCGGCGGGCCGCCGAAATTTCAAGGAGAGCGCGGCGATGACGAAGAAAAAGACGCCAGAAGGAATGCCGATCGAGATCACCCTCGATCCGGGGACCTATTACCGATGCACCTGCGGAAAGTCGCAGAACCTTCCGTTCTGCGACGAGTCGCACAGCGGCTTTGAAACCTCACCCATCGCCTTCACCATCGAGAAGCGCGAGAAAATCTTCATCTGCGGCTGCGGGCTCAGCGGAGATCAGCCCTATTGCGACGGCAGCTGCGGCGTTTCCCTGGCCGGAAGGGAGTAGGAGTACTCCATCTTGGGCCATCCGAAGCCCACTTGTCATAAAATTTTTTCATGATAAAATGCGGGAAACGTTCGGCAGGAGAATGCGCGATGAACGGTATGCTTCGGAAGATCGATACGATTCTGCGCTCCGCCCCTTGCGCCCTCCTCAGTTTTTTCGGCGACGACGGGCAGGCGCAGGTGCGTCCGCTGGAGTGGGTGGGGGTGATCTGTTCGGAGCCGGCGATCCTCTCCGTCTGTCTGAAGCGCTCTTGCGGCGCCGCGGCCGATGATCTGGAGGGGGGAGATTTCGTGGTGAACCTGCCCGGCGCGCCCTTTGCGGCCGCCGAACCTTCGGACCTCGCTGCGGCGACGACGGGAGGCGCCGAGACGGTGTCGGCCCCCATCGTCGCCGACGCCCCCTTGCGCCTCGAATGCCGCCGGGCGAGCGTGCTGCACCGCTTCGAGCGCACCGTGCTCAGCGGGACGATCGCGGCGGTGCACATCGCCGGGCGCACCTACGGGCACGACGCCCCCCCCGACATCTATCGCCTCGCCCCCTTTGCCCACCCCCTCATCGTCTCGCCCGCCGTCGGGCACAATCTGGAGAAGATCTGGAGCGATCCGCTCCGGGCCCCCGAGAACGCGACGTGCTTCTGAACGACTGACGGGCCATGCCGGAACATCAGTTCAGCAGGGTCTCGGGACGTCCACGCGTAAGGGTGTCTGGTCACTCCCAGGGCCTGATGACCCCCGACTCCAGCGCGGCGCGCTCCACCGCCTCGGTCACCTTGCGGTGCACGTCGGGGTGCAGGATGGAGGGGACGAGCTCGCCTTCTTCGGCGCAGCCGGCGATCGCCTTGGCGGCGGCGATCTTCATCTTGTTGTTGATGCGCGTCGCCCGAACGTTCAGGGCGCCGCGGAAGAGCCCGGGGAAACCGAGGGCGTTGTTGACGCTCTTGCCGTCGGCGGCGAAGGCGGCGCCCGCTTCCAGAGCGCTCTCGGGGGCGATCTCCGGATTGGGATTGGACAGCGCGAGGATCACCTGCCCCTTGCGTACCATCTGGGGCTTGATGAGGCCCGGGACGCCGGTGGTGGCGATGACGACGTTCGCCTCCTCCATCACCTGCTGCAGCGTTCCTTCCCTCCCCCCCAGATCGACGAGCATCTGCCGGGCGGGCTCCTTAAGGTCGGTGCCGATGACGCTCCTGACGCCGTAGGCGAGCAGGAGCTTGGAGATCCCCATCCCCGCCGCGCCGAGGCCGATCACCCCGATGGACGACTTGGAGAGCATCTGTCCGGTGAAGCGGGTGGCGTTGAGGAGGGCGGCCAGCACGACGACGGCGGTGCCGTGCTGATCGTCGTGCAGCACCGGGATATCGAGCGTGGCGTCGAGCTCGTCCTCGATGGCGAAGCACTCGGGGGCCGCGATGTCCTCGAGCTTGATCGCCCCGAAGGTGGGGGCGATGTTCCTGACGGTTTCGATGATCGCCTGCGGGTCCTTGTTCTGGATCAGGATGGGCACGCCGCTGATCCCCACGAAGTGATCGAACAGGGCGGCCTTCCCCTCCATCACCGGCATCCCCGCCACCGCGCCGATGTCGCCGAGCCCCAGGATGGCGGTGCCGTTGGTGACGATGGCCACCTGGTTGTGGATCGCAGTGTACTTCCAGGCCAGATCGGGCTTTTTGTGGATATCGAGGCAGACGGTGGCGACCCCGGGGGTGTAGATCTTGCGGATGTCGCCGATGCTCTTGATGGGGAGGCGCCCCTTCATGGCGATCTTTCCCCCCTCGTGCATCTGATGCACCAGATCGATGACCTCTTCGACGATGATCCCTTCAACCTTCGAGATGCTGTCGAGAATTTTCTCCAGATGCTCCTCGGAGTCGACATAGACGGTGAGCTCTCGGGTGTTGTGGGTCAACCCGATGCGCACCATGCGGATATCGCCGATGTTGCTCCCTCCCATCCCAATGGCGGAAGTCAACTTGCCGAGATAGCCCGGCTTGTCGAGGATCATCACCCTCAGCGTCTTGGGGATCTTCCCCGCTCCTTTTTCAATCTCCATCTTCATCCTCCGGCCAAACCGCAAGGAGCCGTCCCCTGCTGCAGGGGCGGCCCTCGACGGCGCAATTTCATCTCCAGACTGCGTCTATTCCACTTCCTCTTCCCAATACGGCGCGACGCCGTAGTATTCAGAGAGCTCGCGGTGATACGCCTCGGCGTCCTGCCCGTGGGCGGGGAGCGGAGCGTCCACAAGATCCTGGCGCTCCATGTCGAGGACGATCTGCTGATTGCCCACCGAGAGGGCATGAACCGGGACGAGCCTCAGATCTTCGAGCTCGAGCTCGAAGCCGGTGTCCACCAGCGCGTAGGCGACGACCCCGATCTCAGGGTCGACCAGAAAATCGATGATCTCTCCGAGCTCGGCCCCCTGCCAGTTGCGGATGATGAGGCGCGGCGCCTCCTCGGACGGATCCTGCTGCGCTGGCCCCTGGGCGTTCTGAACGACGGCCGCGCTGGAGTAGGTCGCTCCGCCCGCGTCGGCGACGGGGAAGAGGGCGAAACTCACGATGAGCAGTAGCGTGACGACAGGTCCCTTCATATGGGCTCCCCCTTTCTACCCCCTCATGCTTAGACGATATCTCCTTCGAGCGCGAAGTCAAAAGGGTCGTCACGGCAGAAAGCGTCGAAGACGCGCGCCGGGTGCGCAAAAGGTCGACAGCCGCCCCTGCGGCACTATATACTTCGCCTGCGCGGCAAGCAACGGGATTGCCCGGCCGGCGCCGCTCAAGCCCGCAGAAATGGATTCATGGCGTCTCTCGCAGCAGGGAGCGCGAAACCCTTCTCACCGCTGCTCGAACAGCTTGCAAAGGAAAAAATCGATGACGATGAGTCGACACCTGCTCGCCGCCGCCCTGCTCCTGCTGTCGTGGGGAGGCGCCCTCGCCGCCCCGGCGCCCATCGCGCTGTCGCACGAGCAGGCGCGGGAGATCGGCCAGAGGATCTGGCACAACGAGGGAGCGGGGCGCGTCGAGAACCTCACCGTCTGGAACAAGGGGGAGGAGTTCCCCTCCTTCGGCATCGGCCACTTCATCTGGTACCCCGAAGGGTACGACGGCCCCTTCGTCGAGAGCTTCCCGGCGCTGCTGCGCCATCTGGAGAAGACGACGACGCTCCCGAAGTGGCTCGCCGCCGCTAAGGGCGCCCCGTGGCGCACCCGGGCGGAGTTCTACGCCGCCGTCGACGGCGCCGAGATGCAGAGCCTGCGCCGCCTGCTGCACGACACGATTCCGCAGCAGACGGCCTTCATCGTCGCGCGCCTTGAGGGGGCGCTGCCGAAGATGCTCCAGAGCGTCCCCTCGCAGCCGCAGCGCCAACGGATCGAGCGGCAGTTCTACCGCGTCGCAGCACATCCGTCGGGGCTCTACGCCCTCATCGACTACGTCAACTTCAAGGGGGAGGGGACCTCGCCGACGGAGAGATACAATGGGACGGGGTGGGGGCTGCTGCAGGTCCTTGAAGAGATGGGGGACGACGGCGAGGTGATGGAGGAGTTCATCCGCGCGGCCGACTTCGTCCTCACCCGCCGCGTGCACAACGCCGAGCGCGACGAGAGCCGCTGGCTCCCCGGCTGGCGCAACCGGCTCAAGACCTACCGCCCTTGACCGAAAGCACGTGAAAAGGTGAATTTTTCGTATTCATTCACCTTCGTGTGGGGTCGCGGCTCACATGGCAAGGGTGTCTGGCGCCATGGACGGCGCCAGTCAAGCGGCCATGGATGGCGAAAAGCGTCCCTTGGCATGGGAGTCGGGACCCCATGCTGAGCAGGTACAATTTTCCTTCTCGAAAACCGGAGACTTTTTCGTTGCGCGCTTCCTCGTCACCGACCGCCACGCCTCCCCCCTCGCTCTACATCCCGACCACGGCCCGCATCGCCGAGGTGACCGAGCTGACGCCCGACGAGAAGCTTTTTCGCGTCGAGCTCCCCGGCGGCGCCGACCTCGGCCACCGCCCCGGGCAGTTCGTGCAGCTCTCGATTCCCGGACAGACCGAGGCGCCGATCTCGGTGGCGAACTCCCCCACCCGCACAGGGTACTTCGAGCTCGGGGTGCGCCGCGCCGGGCGCCTGACGGGCGCGCTGCACGCCCTTGGTGCCGGGGACGAGATCGGCGTCCGGGGCCCCTTCGGCCGCCCTTTCGATCTCGCGGCAATGGCCGGGCGCGACCTTGTCCTCGTCTCCGGCGGGTGCGGGCTTGCGCCGATGCGCTCGCTGGTTCAGTACGTGGAGGATCGCCCCGGCGACTTCGAGCGCGTCACTCTGCTCTACGGCGCGAAGAGCCCTGAGGCGATCCTCTTCAAGGAGGAGGTGCGCCGCTGGGAGGCCTCGGCGCGCTTCACCTGCCGCGTCACCGTCGACGTCCGTGGCGGCGAGTGCTGGGAGGGGAACGTCGGCCTCGTCACCTCCCTCATCGCGCCGCTGCACGTAGAGCCCGAGAGGACGGTCGCGGTGATCGTCGGTCCCCCGGTCATGTACCGCTTCGCCATCGACGAGCTGATAAAGAAGGGGGTCGCCCCCGAGCGCATCGCCCTGTCGCTGGAGCGCACCATGCGCTGCGGCGTCGGCAAGTGCGGCCACTGCGCCATCGAGCACCTCTACTGCTGCACCGACGGGCCGGTCTTCTGGCTTCCGGAGGTCGCCGACGTTCCGGGGGCGCTGTGAAAAAGACGCTCTCCACCTGCCCCTACTGCGGCACCGGCTGCGCCCTCTATCTTCTCTCCGACGACGAGGGGCGTCTTGTGGGGACCGAGCCGTCCGCGACGCACCCCGTCAGCCGAGGCAGCCTCTGCGCCAAGGGGTGGAACGCCCACGCCTTCGTCCAGCACCCCGAGCGCCTGACCACCCCCCTCATCCGCCGAAACGGACGCCTGGAGCCCGCCTCCTGGGCGGAGGCCCTCGCCGCCGTCGTTGCCGGCATCCGGAAGGTCCAGGCGGCCCACGGCCGCGACGCGGCGATGTTTCTCTCCTCGGCCAAAGCGACCAACGAGGAGAACTATCTGCTGATGAAGCTCGCCCGGGCGGTCTTCGGCACCAACAACGTCGACCACTGTGCGCGCCTGTGCCACGCCTCCACCGTGGTGGGGCTCGCCGAGGCCTTCGGCTCCGGCGCCATGACGAACACCGTCGCGTGCATCGATGAGGCCGACGTCATC
Source organism: Desulfuromonadales bacterium (assembly GCA_050485365.1). Taxonomy (GTDB): domain Bacteria; phylum Desulfobacterota; class Desulfuromonadia; order Desulfuromonadales; family JACZKF01; genus JARFUG01. The sequence continues at coordinate 28,982 of JBJHBH010000005.1, forward strand.
CTCGTCACCGGCTCCAACCCCACCGAGCAGCATCCGATCATCGGCGCCCGGATTCTGGAGGCGCAGCGCCGCGGCGCCCGACTCATCGTCGCCGACAGCCGCCGCATCCGCCTGGCGCGCTTCGCCGAGATCCACATCCGCCATAAAAACGGCACCGACGTGGCCCTCTTCAACGCCATGATGCACGTCATCCTGCGCGAGGGGCTCGAGAACAAAGAATTTCTCGCCGCGCGCACCGAAGGGGAAGGAGCCCTGCGCGAGGCGCTCGCCGCCTGGACCCCTGAGCGCGCCGCCGCGATCACCGGCGTCCCTCCGTCCGAGATCGAGTCGGCCGCCCGCCTCTTCGCCGGGGCGAGAAAGGCCATGGTCGTCTACGCCATGGGGATCACCCAGCACACCCGCGGGGTCGACAACGTGCGCTCCCTCGCCTCGCTGGCCCTCCTCACCGGGCAGGTGGGGCGCCCCGGCACCGGCGTCAACCCCCTGCGGGGACAGAACAACGTGCAGGGGGCGTGCGACATGGGGGCGCTCCCCAACGTCCTCACCGGCTACCAGCGCGTCGCCGACCCGGCGGTACGCGAAAAGTTCGCCGCCGCCTGGGGAACCCCCCTCCCCGAAACGAAGGGGCTCACCTCCACCGAGGCGCTGAACGCCGCGGCCGAGGGATCGGTGAAGGCCTTCTTCATCCTGGGGGAGAATCCCGTCGTCTCCGACCCGGACCAGGCCCATGTGCGCCGCGCCCTCGGCAAGCTCGACTTTCTGGTGGTGCAGGACATCTTCCCCACCGCCACAACCGAGCTCGCCGACGTCGTCCTCCCCGCCGGGTGCTTCGCCGAGAAGGAGGGGACCTTCACCAACACCGAGCGCCGCGTGCAGCGGGTGCGAAAGGCGCTTGAGCCGCCGGGGGACGCCCGCGCCGACGGGGAGATCCTCTGCGCCCTGGCCGAGGCGGCCGGCTATGAGGGGATGCGCTACGGGGGAGCCGAAGAGGTGATGGCGGAGATCGCCTCTCTCACCCCCTCCTACGGCGGCATCTCCCATGAGCGCCTCGATGATGCGGGGTTGCACTGGCCCTGCCCCGACGCCGATCACCCCGGCACGCCGGTGCTCCACCTGGGGGCCTTCACCCGCGGCCGCGCCCGCCTCACCCCCGTCGACTGGCGCCCCCCCGCCGAGGAGACGGACGAGGACTACCCCTTCCTCCTCTCCACCGGGCGCACCGCCGTCCACTGGCACACCGGCACCATGACACGGCGCACTCATCTGCTTGATCGCGAGGAGCCCGTCCCCTTCGTGGAGATCCACCCCGACGACGCCCGGCGCCTCGGCATCGCCGCGCGCCGCGACGTCGTCGTCGCCACCCGCAGGGGCGAAGTGCGCGCCCGGGCACTCCTCACCGAGACGGTGCGGCCGGGGCTCCTCTTCATGCCGTTCCACTTCGCCGAAGGGGCCGCCAACGCCCTTACCGTGAACGCCCTCGACCCCGAGGCCAAAATCCCCGAGCTCAAGGTCTGCGCCGCATCGATCCGGAGGGCGCCGTGAAGTCGGTCACTCTCGCGCAGCTCGAAGCCTTCTTCTCAGACATCGCGGCGGAGTTCGACGTGCGGGTGCCGGTGCGCCTGCCTGACGGCACGCGCCTCCTCGGCCGTCCCGGCGAAGGCCCCCTGTCCCTGGAGGAGACGCCGGTGGCGCGGCGCCCCTCCGAGCTCTTCTTCCCCCAGCACGGCGTCGTCTTCACCGCGCGCGACGGGGAAGCCCCCGAACCGCCCCCCTTCCCCCCAAAACCGCTGCTGGCGGCGGGGCTCGGTGCGGCCGACCTCGACGCCCTCGCCTTCGTCGACGCCTTCTTCGCCGCCGCGCCGCGCGACGACCTCTACTTCGCCCGGCGCGACGGGGCGCTCCTCGTCGGCCTCTCGGGCGGACCGCAGCCGCAGCTCGCGGAGCTGTGCGACCTGGAGCTCATTCGGCGCGGCGAGCGCTTCGTCCTTTTTCCCCACACCGAGGCCGGCAGAAAGCTGGAAACGCGCATGGAAGGGGGCGAATCGGACGACGCCGCCGAACCGGCGCCCCCCTCCCCTTCACACGAGGAAGAGATTCGCAGGATGCTGCAGCGCGCCTCGGCCCTTCTTCTGCAGGGGCGTGTCCCCGACTCCTTCTGGGAGGAGATCGCCGATCGCTGCATCGTCTGCACCGGCTGCACCCTCGTCTGCCCCACCTGTACCTGCTTCGACGTGCAGGACCGCCGCTACCCCGAGCGCCTCGAGCGCACCCGCCAGTGGGACTCGTGCCAGTACGACGCCTTCGCTCGCGAGGCGAGCGGCCACAACCCCCTGGGCACCGAGGCCGCCCGCACCCGCCGCCGCATCCACCACAAGCTCGTCGCCGACGTGCGCCGCTGGGGGCGCATCACCTGCGTCGGGTGCGGACGCTGCGAGAACACGTGTCCCACGGGGATCGGGTTGATTTCAGTGGCAAGGGAAATGGTGGAGAAGTTCGAGCAAAAGAAGTAAGGCGGGTGCGGGGCGCAGCGCCCGCGCTCTTAGACCTCAGACCCCCCAACAATCACATCTTTCCCACTCCTCCCCCCGTTCTGAAAAAAATTCCTACCGAAAAGGTTTCATTTTTTCATTGTCACCAAATCTGCCGGTGTTAGAATGAAAAGCTCAATGATTTCAAGTAGAAATATTTTTAATCTTTAGAGAAACACTGTTATCTGAACTCGGGAGGAACGCAATGGCGAAAAAGATCGTGATCGATCCGGTCACGCGTATCGAGGGACATCTGCGCGTTGAGACATCGATGGAGGGGAGGCGGGTTCAATCGGCCCGCTGCAGCGGGGACATGTTTCGGGGGTTCGAGAAGGCCCTGAAAGGGTACGACGCGCGGGCCGCCCAGCAGGTGACGCAGCGCACCTGCGGAGTCTGCCCCTACGCCCACGCCGAGGCGGCCGCCCTCGCCCTGGAAAACGCCATGGGCATCCGCCCCAACGCCAACGGTCAGCTGCTGCGAAATCTCACCGTGGGGGTCTATCAGATCAAGGACCACCTGCTGCACTTCTACGCCCTGTGCGCCCTCGACTTCATCGACATCACGGCCGTGCTCGACTATCGGGGGAGCGACCGAACGCTTCTGAGTGTGCGGGACTGGGTCCGCCAGGAGCTCGCCAACAACAAGGTCTTCCCCGCCTCTCCCTTCCTCCCCCGCTACGACGCCGACTACTGCACCGACCGCGAAACCAACATCTCGGCCATCCGGGGATATCTCGACGCCATCGAGGTGATGGCCGAGCTGCACAAGATGGTCGCCATCTTCGGCGCCAAGGCGCCCCACCCCGTGGCCATCGAGGCGGGGGGCGTCACCACCATGCCGACGGTCGATCGCCTCGCCCACTTCCGGACGCTGTTGGAGCGCTGCGCCCCCTTCGTGCGCAACCGCTACGGAGGCGACGTGCTGGCCGTCGCCAAAGCATTCCCCGGCTATTTCAAGGAGGGGCGCGGCTACGGCAACATGCTCTCGGCGCCCTGGCTGCCGGACAAAAACGGCGAGAACTTCTTCTTTTCGGGGGGCGTCACCATCGAGGGGACCTTCCGCCCCCTCGATCTGTCCCGCATCAGCGAGGACCACACCTTTTCCTACTACCACAACGAGCCGGGACCCGTGCTGCGCCCGCTGCAGGCCGACGCCGTGCGCCCCCTTGGCGCCCGCGATTTCGAAGCCCAGCAGGGCATGCCCGACGGCAAGTACAGCTGGAACCGCGCCCCGCGCTACGACGGACACGTCATGGAGGTCGGCCCGGCGGCGCGGGTCATCAACACCTACAGAAGCGGCGTCAACCCGGAGCTCACCGCCATGGTGAACCGCCTGAACCGCGAGCTGAACATCTCCATCGACGACTACGCCTCGGTCATGGGGCGCCACCTGAGCCGCTACATCCTGGCCGACCTCACCCTGCGTCACATGGAGCGCCAGCTCGCCGAGGTGCGCCCCGACGTTTCGGGCTTCGAGCACCACCGGGTGCCGACCAATGCGCGCGGCGCGGCGATGACCGAAGCGACCCGCGGCGCCCTGGGGCACTGGATCGAGACCGACGCCCAGGGGACGATCCGCAACTACGAGATGGTCGTTCCGACGACCTGGAACATGTCACCCAGAGACGGGCGCGGCAACCCCGGCGCTGTGGAGAAGATGCTGGAGGGGACCGTCGTCAGGAACGCCGAGCATCCGATGGAGCTGGCGCGGATCGTGCGCTCCACCGACCCGTGCATCGGCTGCTCGGTGCATTGAAGGAGGAGGGAGCCATGCTCGATCAGATCACACGCCGCGAAGCCCTGAAACGCATCTTCACCGTTATCGCCGCCGTCGGCGCGTCGTCCTTCATCTCCTTCGACGACCTGCTGGCGGCCGACGCCGCCCCCAGCAAGCCCGTCAACATCCTGTGGCTGCACGGCAGCTCCTGCACGGGGTGCTCCTGCGCCTTTCTCGACATCGAGAAGGTGCCGGTGGTCGACGTCATCACCCGCTTCGCCCATATCGTCTTTCACCACGATCTCTCCCTCGCCACCGGCGATCAGGTCCTCGCCATCAAGGAGAAGCTGCTGGCGTCGGGCGAACCGTTTCTCCTCGTCGTCGAGGGGGCCATTCCCGTGGCCATGCCCCACACCTGCATGGTGGGGCACCGGACGATGGACGCCTGGATGGAGCGCATCCTTCCGAAGGCGACGGCCTGCATCGCCGCCGGAACCTGCGCCACTTTCGGCGGGGTGACGACGATGCCGGGGATGGAGACGGGGTGCATGGGGATGCTCAAGTACGCGCAGACCAAAGGGGTGAGCACGCCGCTGATCTCTCTGCCCGGCTGCCCGATGAAGCCCGAGCACCTGCTGTACGCGCTTTTGTACTTCACGGCGCACGGACGCCCCCCCGCCGCAGACGTCTATGGGCGCCCCAACGCCATCTTCGGGCGCACCATCCATGAGCGGTGCGTCAACTACGCAGATTTTCAGGAGAACCACTTCGCCCGGCGCATCGGCGACGGCGGCTGCCTGCAGAGGCTGGGGTGTCAGGGGATGATCACGCGCGGCGACTGCCTGGTGCAGGGCTACAACAACAACACCAATTCCTGCATCCGCGCCGGGCACCCCTGCGTGGGGTGCGCCGGCGAGAACTTCCCCCGACGGGTGATGTTCCACGACTACGACGACACCCGCGACATCATCCCGAGGAGGACCTAGAGCCATGAATCGTTCTCAGGATCGCGTCCCCTTTCTGCACTCGCTGACCTTTCGCTCCATCGCCTATCTGGTCGTCAGCGCCGCCGTCCTCTTTTTTGTCTCCTTTTTCCTCTACCTGGGCTGGCAGGAACGCCTGACGCAGCAGCGCCTGGTGGAGCACGGAAACAGCTACCTGGAGATGCTGATCGCCAATACGGCCGACTCCATCGCCAAGGGACAGCGCAACTCCTTCCAGAACGTCATCGACAGCTTCACCGAGGTCAACGAGGTCGACGAGGTCGCCATGTACAGCCGCTCCTACGGGCTGATGAACTATCTCTCCAACCAGGTGACGGTCGGGATCCCCTTCGTGCGGCAAAACGGCACCCTGCTGAACCCCAACGAGACGCTCCATCGCGACAGCGGCGGCATGTACTACCGCAGCGACTGGCATCTGAACGACATGGAGCAAAGCGTCTCGGGCGAGGCCCACGTCCGGAAATACGAGGCGGCCGGGAGGCCCTGTCTCGAGTGCCACTACGGCATCGACCCCGGGCTGCGCTTCGAAAACGGCTTCGCTCATCGCCTGGAGGGCGCCCAGTCCCACTTCTACTACCGGATGCCGGTGACGCGCGACTGCACCGCCTGCCACACAAACTGGAGCGAAGGGGAGATCGCCTCGTACCTGCGCATCACCCTCAACAATCACTCCATGGCCGCACAGAAGCGCGAAAACATTCTGGGGATCCTCTTCGTGATGGCGTGGGTCCTGCTGCCGCTGCTGGTGATCGTCATCCTCATCATGCGCCTGATGATCTACCGCCCCCTGGCCCGCGCCCTGAACTTCGCCCAGAGCGTCGCCGCCGGCAACCGCTCGCACAAGCTGGAGGCGCGGGAGAAGAACGAGATCGGGCAGCTCGGGCGCGCCCTCAACCAGATGATGGACAACATCAACGACGCCGTCCGGGACGCCGGCACTCAGGTCGGCGGCGTCAGCGCGCGGGTCACCGACATCTCGTCCCGCCTCTTCACCCACATCCAGCAGGCGAGCGAAGGGGCCCGGCAGCAAAGCGACAAGTCGTGCGAGACGGCCCGCTCCATGGAGGAGATGAACGCCACCACCCTCGGCGTCGCCCAGAAAGCGTCCCGCACCCACGAGTCGGCGCAGTCCGCCAGGGAGAAGGCCATCTACGGCTCGGAGGCCGTGCGTCAGGTCGTTCAGTCGATCGATCACGCCCGCCGCCAGTCGCTCATCCTCAAAGAGAACATGGGGGTGCTGAACCGCCAGGCCGAAGACATCGGCCAGATCATGAACCTGATCCGCGGCATCGCCGACCAGACCAACATGCTCGCCCTCAACGCCGCCATCGAGGCCGCGCGGGCCGGGACGTACGGGCGGGGCTTCTCGGTCGTGGCCGACGAGGTCCGCAAGCTGGCCGTGCGCACCAGGGAGGCCACCGAGAACGTCGCCCAGGCGATCGAGGCCATACAGAAGGGGGCGCGCGACAACATGGAGAAGGTCGACGAGGCGACGGAGGTGATCGTCGAGGCGACCGAGCGGGCGAACCAGTCCGGCGAATGCCTCCAGGAGATCGTCACTCTGGTGCAGTCGGCCACCGAGCAGATCCACCTCATCGCCCGGGCAATGGAGGAGCAGGCCGGCACCAGCGAGGAGGTCAACGCGGCCATCGAGGAGATCCGGCGCATCTCCATGGAGACGAGCGAATCGATGGATCACTCGTACCACAGCGTGGAAGATCTGGCGGCCCAGGCGCGGCTCCTCGAACAGACCGTCGAGAAGATGAGGCAGGGCGATACCCAAGGGGATTCGAAAGCCCCCCGCGCTCTGCCCTGCCCCTGAGGTCCGCCGCGGCATCCGCGCCCGAAGCTCACACCTTCCAGCGCGGATGCCGCCGCTCGGCGTACTCCCTGTCCACCCGCCCGGTGAACATGGAGGGAAGCAGGGGCCGGTTCGCCTTGACGACGAAGGCTCCGAGGTGGGCGACGACGAGGAAGAGGAAGATCATCGTCGCGCCGGTGTGCACCGAGGTCACGATCATGAGGAAGGTCGGATCGAGAATCACCACGCCGGTGTTCTTGTAGACCTTGACGAGCCCCGTCACGAGAAGGATTGCAGAGGTGACGACGAAGGCGAGATAGGCCAGGCGCTGCTCGGCGAGGAACTTGCCGTGAGGGGGCTCTTCTTCTTTGCGGATCATCGCTTTGACGATATGCCAGCTCTCGGCCAGATCCCCCCGCTTGGGCCAGGCGGCGAATTCGCGGCGGCGCAGGTGAAAGACGATGTGGAAGAGGACGGCGGCGCCGAAGACGACGGCTGCGATGTAGTGGATGACGAGCTGGATCTCGTAGTTGCCCGCCCAGAAGAGCCCGGGGAGTTTCACGACGTTGTAGCGCTGGTACATCGGCATGTTGCCGAACCCCGAGAAGATCAGGACGAGGCCGCTCAGGGCGACGCTCCAGTGGATGAGGCGCACCGACAGGGGGTGGCGCATTACCTTGTCACTCATCGCCCTTCTCCTTTCTCGCCACGGTGGCGGCGAAGGCCCCGACGATCCCGGCCACCGGCGCGATGAGCGCAGCCTTTGCCAGGTTGCTGTGTTTCTCCACCATGTTCTGCGGATCGTGCAGGCGCATCGCCCGGGAGGGGTCGTCGGCCGCCTGGACGATCGCCTCATCGAGAGCCTCGAAGGGGACGGGCGAGATGTAAACCGTCGAGGTCCCGCCGTGCTCGTCAAGGCCGTAGAGATAGCCGCCGATCTCTTCGGCTTTTTTGCGCGCCGCGGCGAAGATCTGTTGCCGCGGACCGATCGTCATCGCCTTTTTCGGACAGGCGCTCATGCACGCCGGCGCCTCTCCCTCGGCCAGAGAGTCGCGACACAGGTCGCACTTGAACATGACCCCTCCGCCGACGGGGAGCGGGTCGAGCCAGGTGTAGATCCCCACTCCGGCCTGGCGCTGCGGCACGTTCCAGGGGCAGACGGTGCGGCACTTGGCGCCGCCGAAGCAGGCGGCCGGGTCGATCCACGTCGCTCCGCTCTTGTCCTGCTTCAACGTGCCGAAGGGACAGAGCTTGACGCACGGGGGATTGTCGCAGTGCATGCAGCGCCGCGGGATCGCCACGCTGCGCGCCTCCCCCTCGTGCTCCACCGTCACCTTCTGCACGAAGGTCCAGTTGTAGGGGGTGAGGCGGGAGGTCACCTCCCGCCGACCGCTCCAGTCCTCGTGGAAGGGCTGCGGCCAGTAGTCCTTGAGCATCTTCGGGTCGGGCTCGGGGAAGCGTCCGGCGTTTTTGCTTCGGCAGGCCGACACGCAGGCGGGGGTCTGCCGGTCGGGGCAGCCGTCGCACAGGGTCAGGTCGATGAGGGTGCCCAGAGTCCCCGCATTCGACGCCGCCCAAGCCGCGCTCCCCTTGGGAACGACTGTCGCGGCCCCGGCCGCCGCCATCCCCGCCAGAAAGGAACGTCTGGAGATCTTCATTGCTTTTCCTCCTGATTGATATGTATTTCTATATATATCAAATAATGGCTCGAATGGAAGAAAAAAAATGGGCGCCTCCGCCGGCTTCGGCAGAGTGCGCCCGCGAGTTTCACTCTTTATCGGGGGGGAAAGTTCCCGGGATCGACCACGAACCACACCTCGTTGACGCCGTGGCCGCTCGTATCGCCAGGGCTGGTGTCGCCCGCCCAGTAATAGAGAGGATACCCCCGGAAGCTCGTCTGCATCGCGCCATCGTCCCGGGTCAATGTCCCGAAATCGCCTGCGTCAACCCCCTCGGTCACTGTGATGGACTGGCGATAGAAAACCGGCCATCTCTCCAGGCAGGCTCCCGCGCAGGCACTCGTTCCCGGAGAGTCCCGCTTGAACCAGTAGAGGGTCCTCCCCTCGGCGTCCGTCAGGTAGCTTCCGATCCCTTCCTTTTCGGCGACCTTGACGTCGGCTCTCTTTTCGGCGCCGTGATACATCGAATACGCCCCCACGGGGGCGAGGACAAACAGCAGGACCATGAGGTGGATCAGGCGTTTCATCGTATCCTCCTTTCATCGTCGGCAAGGTGCTTGCCGTGACGTCTAATTAAGGTCTATCCCTGCTGCGCAATTTGTCAATGAGCGGCAAACAGTCTCGCCACAAACGACGAGAGCCCGCTTTCGCGGGCTCTCGATGGGGCGGGCAACGTCTGCTGCGCCTCCCTATTTCTTCTCGATCAGCTCTTCGGGGACGACCACCTGCTGCTTCTGCAGGCGCTTGTAGTAGAAGTTCTGCCCGTAGAGGACGGCCGCCGGGTTGTGCCCGGTGACGCGGTCCTTGGCGACCAGCGTCGTCACAGGCGCCCCGGAGTGCTTGGAGAAGAGCATGTCGTGCCCGACGCACAGCCCGACGATGATGTTCATGTCGGTCTTCGCCTCGTTGAGAAGACGCGCCTGGGCGATGGGGTTGCACGCAGGTTCGAAGGTGCCTGGGCGCACCTTGTGCTCCTCGCCGATCTGAAGCTCCTTCTTGTCGTGGCTCCCCGCCTTGCAGCAGACCGACAGCGGCTCGAACCCCTGCGCCCTCAGGATGTCGGCGAGGCGGCTCGACTCGTCGAGCAGGCCGATGCAGGTTCCGAGGCCGATCTTCTTCCACCCCATGAGCTTGGCCAGAGCGACGGTGTCCTCCACCCGCGTCCAGCGGGCGTTGATGGCGTCGGTGCCGGGGATCGGCTGGTAGCACAGCCCCTCGACCACGGCTGCCATGCGGGCGAGCCGGGCGTCGGGCCCCTCCCCTTTATAATTCTCGAAGGCATCATCGATGAGCCCGGCGTCGCACTGCGACGGACAGTGCGCCGGGCGGGGAGGACGCGCGGCGGGATCGCTCCAGCAGTTGGTCGTCCCCCACTTCTGCCAGACGGCGCCGCATTTGGCGCACGACAGGGTCTTGTCGGACATGGGCGTCTCCTTCCTCTATACGTTGTGGGGCGGTTCCTGAGCGAGAACCCAGGGCTGTACGATGAGCATCCGGAAACGCCGCGCCGGATCGGCGTTGAACGCCTCGATCTCCTCGGCCCCGGGCTTTCCCAGATGCCCCGCGGCGATCCAGGCCGAGACGATGACCGTGTCGTCCTCGGCGATGCGCAGGGCCGCTTCGGCCAGATCGATCGATTTCCCGACCAAGATGAGGGCGTCGCGCTCAAGATGCGGCTTCAGCCAGTGCCATTCGACCTCTTCGATCTGATCGTGGAGCTGGTCGCGGGATGTGGTCACGGTTTTTTCCTGGTAACGGGGATGGACAGGATACTCAGGATTTTTACGTCGCGTCGTTGCGTCGTCGCGTGAGGCCGGTTTTGATTTAGAGCCCAGACCAATCTCACGCAACGACGCGACGACGCAACGAAAAACGAATAATCCCCAAATTATCCGATCATCGGGGAAGCGTCAATGACAAGCAACGACCATCACACCCCCGCGCTCTTGCCCGACGCGACGAACTTGCGCACCTCGGCCTGGGCCACGGCCTCCAGGATCGCCGCCTCGGCGTCCTCGATGGCCGCTTCGTAGCGCTCGATCTCCGCCAGATCGGCGCGCGTCTCGGGATGGGGGGCGATCATGAAGGAGCAGCAGTCGGGGTACGGCACGGCGGACGAATCGAAGGTGCCGATCCGGCGCGCCAGAACGACCGTCTCCTCCTTGTTGAGGCCGATGAGCGGAGAGAGGACCGGCAACTCGGAGGCGGCCTGGATGCAGCGCAGGTTATCGAGGGTCTGCGAGGCGACCTGGGCGAGGGAGTCACCGGTGACGACGGCCTTGGCCTTCTCTTTTTGCGCCACCAGACCGAGGATCTTCATCATGAAGCGGCGATAAACGATCATGCGGTACTTGGCGGGGACGAAGGCGATGATGCGCCGCTGAATCTCCCCGAAGGGGACGATGTAGAGCTTGGAGCGAAGCTGCACCTCGGTGAGGGTGCGCACCAGATCCTCGATCTTGCCGACCGCCCCTTGCGCGAACTGCGTCTCGTTGCGGATGTGCACGAAGACGACCTCGACGCCGCGCTTCATCATCATCCACGAGGCGACGGGGCTGTCGATCCCCCCCGAGAGAGAGGAGAGAACCCTACCGGCCGTCCCCGTCGGCAGTCCTCCCGGCCCCTTGATCCTCTCGCCGTAGAGGAAGGCCTCGGTGTGGGTGACCTCGATGTAGATCCGCAGCTCGGGGTGGGTGAGGTCGACCTTCACCTCGCGCCCCAGATTGCGCAGAACACGCGCCCCCACCTGCGCGCCGATCTCGGCCGAATTCAGGGGGAACGACTTGTCCGAGCGCTTCGCCTTGACGGCGAAGGTGGCGAAGTCGCGGGACCTGGCGATCTCCAGCGCCCGCTCCCCGAGGGCGTCCATGTCCTTGGGCGCCGCCGTCCCGATGGAGAAGTGGACGAGACCGGGGAGGCGCTGCAGCCTCTCGCGGATCACGTCACGGTCGGCCCCCTCGCTCGGGGTGCAAATGATGCGGCCGTAGAGGCGCTGCACCGATTCGGAGAGCGGCCCCAGGGCGGTGCGCACGTTCTTGGCCAGGGCCTCTTCGAAATAGCGACGGTTCTTCCCCTTCAGGGCGATCTCGTCGTAGTGGATGACGATGCGGTCGTTCATTTCAATCTGTTCCTTGGAATGCAAAAGTCCGAGTCACTGCTCAGCAGCGGAGCGGAAGGGTCTCGCGCCCCCCGCTCCGAGGGACGCCATGAACCCATCCCTGGGGGCTTGGCTGGCGCCGTCCGGGCGCCAGACACCCTCTACGCGGGCGCCCCGAGACCCTTTGGCGAGCAGTAAAAGTTGCAAGAGAGGGAGAATAGCGCATTTTCGGATGAAAATATACCCTTGCCGCTGCGGCGCCCTCCGTGGTAACAGTGTCAGATTAATTTCCTTCGGAGTTTCCGCATGATCCACCTCAGCAACATCAGCCGTCAGCACGGCTCTCAGATCCTCTTTCAGAACGCCTCCTTCCAGATCCTCCCCGGCACCCGCACCGGCCTCGTCGGCCCCAACGGCGCCGGCAAGACGACGATCTTTCGCCTCATCACCGGCGAGGAAGCCGCCGACGGCGGCGAGATCGTCTGCGGCAAAAGGACCCTCATCGGCTACTTCTCGCAGGATGTCGGCGAGATGTCCGGCCGCTCGGCCCTTCAGGAGGTCATGGCCGCCTCGGCCGAGACCGTCGCCCTGGGGGAGAAGATCCGCGAGATGGAAGCCGCCATGTGCGAGCCGATGTCCGACGAGGCGATGGCCGAGCTTCTGGAGCGCTACGGCGACGCCACCGAGGCCTTCGAGCACCGCGGCGGCTACGATCTTGAGTCGCGCGCCCAGGCGGTCCTCACCGGCCTCGGCATCGGCCCCGACGCCTACGACCGTCCCGTGGAGTCGTTCAGCGGCGGGTGGAAAATGCGCATCGCCCTGGCGCGCATCCTGACCCTGAACCCAGACGTGCTGCTCCTCGACGAGCCGACCAACCACCTCGACGTCGAGTCGATCGTGTGGCTCGAGAACTGGCTCGTCTCCGAATTCAAGGGGGCGATCCTCATGACGAGCCACGACCGCGACTTCATGAATCGCATCGTCACGCGCATCGTCGAGGTCGCCAATCGCACCCTGACGACCTACGGCGGCAACTACGACTTTTACCTGCGCGAGCGCGAGATCCGCCGCGAGCAGCTCCTGGCGAGCCACCGCCGGCAGCAGGAGATGCTCGCCAAGGAGGAGGAGTTCATCGCCCGCTTCGCCGCCCGCGCCTCCCACGCCGCGCAGGTGCAGTCGCGGGTGAAGAAGCTCGAGAAGATCGAGCGCATCGAGATCCCGGCCGAGCAGAAAACGGTGCGTTTCGAGTTCGCCGAGCCGCCGCGAAGCGGCGACGACGTCGTCAAATTCGAAGGGCTCGCCAAATCGTGGTCTCTTCCCGAAGGGGGAGACAAATCGGTCTTCGGCGGGGTCTCGGGACTCATCCGGCGCGGGGAGAAGGTCGCCGTCGTCGGGGTGAACGGCGCCGGAAAGTCGACCTTCCTCAAGGTGATGGCCGGTGAGACCGAGCCGAGCGCCGGCACGGTGGCCCTCGGAGCGAACGTGAACCTCGGCTACTTCAGCCAGCAGGCGATGGACGTCCTCGACCCGAAAAAGAGCGTCTTCGAGACGGTTCACGACGTGATCCCGCAGGCGTCGATCGGGGTGGTGCGAAACCTCTGCGCCGCCTTCCTCTTCCAGGGGGATGCGGTCGACAAGCGCATCGACAAGCTCTCCGGCGGCGAGAAGAGCCGGGTCGTTCTGGCCACCCTTCTGGCGCGGCCGATCAACCTCCTCGTCCTCGACGAGCCGACCAACCACCTCGACATCCAGTCGCGCGAGATCCTTCTGGAGGCGCTGCAGAGCTTCACCGGCACCGTCGTCCTGGTGAGCCACGACCGCCACTTCCTGCGCTCGCTCGTCGGCCGCGTCTTCGAGATCGACCACGGCGAGATGCGCGCCTACGAGGGGGGGTACGACTATTATCTGGAGAAGACCGAGCGGGCGGCATGAAAGGCAATTTTGAATATTGAATTCTGAATTTTGAATTGCACCCCTTCAAAATTCCGTTGGTCGCAGGGGGATCGGTTGTTCTGAGTCATGATATTTGCGGAGGTTCTCCTTGGAAAATTTCGTCCTCATCGGAATCTTCGTCCTTCTCGGCATGGTCTTTCGGCGCCTTGCCGCCTTCCCCAAGGAGACGCCGCAGGTCCTCAACATGTTCGCCCTGTACGTGTCGCTGCCGGCGGTCATTCTCCTGACCGTCCCCAGCATCACCTTCTCGCGCGAATCTCTCGTCCCCGCCCTCACCCCCTGGGGAATGCTCGCCTTCTCCGCGGCGGCGGTTCTCATCGCCGCCCGCATCGGCAAGTGGTCGCGCTCGATCACCGGGGTGCTGCTCCTTGTCGTCCCCATCGGCAACACCTCATTCATGGGGGTGCCGATGGTCAATGCCTTCTTCGGCGCGGAGGGGATTCCGTACCTGATCGTCTACGACCAGTTCGGCACCATGGCGATCTTCGCCACCTACGGCTCTCTCATCCTCGCCCTATACGGCCGTGAGAGCGCGGTGAACTTCGCCGGCATCGCCCGGCGCGCCCTCCTTTTCCCCCCAACCATGGCCCTGCTCGCCGGGCTCGCCCTTCGCTCCTGGAGCTATCCGCCTCAGATGAGCGCCATCCTCGTCGGGGTCTCCGCCACCCTCACTCCCCTGGTGATGACCGCCATCGGATTCCAGATGAACTGGCGCCTCAGGCCGACGGTGCTGGCGCCGCTCGGTTTCGGCCTGGCGGTGAAGCTCCTCGTCGCGCCGATCGTCGCCCTCGTCGTCCTGCGCCTGGCCGGTCTGCACGGGCTGGCCGTCGACGTCTCGATCTTCGAAGCCGGGATGCCCCCCATGGTCACGGCGGGAGCGCTGGCGGTGGCGGCCGGGATGGAGCCCGAGCTCGCCGTCGCCCTCGTCGGCCTCGGCATCATCCTGGCGTTCGTCACCCTCCCGCTCCTCTACGCGCTGATCTGATGCCCCGCACGGCGAATCGTGCCTTCTGATTCCGGACGGATGGCGCTTGACACAGAGCGCCCCTACCTGTTAACGTTTGTTATTATTCAAGCCGTTCCCGGAATAGAAGACGAAAATCTCGCAGGCCCCGGAAATGTATCCGGGGCCTTTTTAGTGCAGGGAGCGCAGAAAGAAGAGAAAGAAACAGATGGATTTTACTGCATTCAACCTCCACCCCGACGTCGCCGCCGGAATCAAAGCCGCCGGTTACAGCGCCCCGACACCGATTCAGTCGCAGGCGATTCCGCCCGTTCTGCAGGGGCGCGATGTCATGGGTCTGGCGCAGACGGGAACCGGCAAGACCGCCGCCTTCGCCCTGCCGATCCTTCACCGCCTCATGCAGGGGGGGCGCGGCCAGGTGCGCGCCCTCGTCGTCGCACCGACCCGGGAGCTGGCCGAGCAGATCCACGAAGCGTTCGGGACCCTCGGCCGCGCCGCCCGGGTCCGCAGCCTCACCCTCTACGGCGGAGTGAGCTTCAACCCGCAGGCAGACAAGCTCAAGAAGGGGGTCGACGTCGTCGTCGCCTGCCCGGGTCGCCTCCTCGACCACATCGGCCAGGGGACCATCGATCTGTCGCGCCTGGAAGTCCTCGTCCTGGATGAGGCGGACCAGATGTTCGACATGGGCTTTTTCCCGGCGATCCGAAAAATCCTCAGCCACCTTCCGCGCAAGCGCCAGACTCTCCTCTTCTCGGCCACCATGCCGCAGGAGATCCGCACTCTGGCCGCCGATGTCCTCAGAGATCCGCAGACGGTGCAGGTAGGGACGGTCGCCCCGGCGGCCACCGTCAGTCACGCCCTCTACCCGGTGGAACAGCACCTCAAGACGCCGCTGCTGATGGAGCTTCTGAAGCACACCGACACCGAATCGGTCCTCGTCTTCACCCGCACCAAGCATCGGGCCAAGCGCCTCGGCGAGCAGCTCGCCAAGGCGGGGCACCGGGCGGCGTCGCTGCAGGGGAACCTCTCCCAGAACAGGCGCCAGGCGGCCCTCGACGGCTTCCGCAAGGGGGACTTCCAGATCCTGGTGGCGACCGACATCGCGGCCCGGGGGATCGACGTCTCGCAGGTCTCGCACGTCATCAATTACGACATCCCGGACACTCCCGAGGCGTACATCCACCGCATCGGGCGCACCGGCCGCGCCGCCCGCAGCGGCGACGCATTCACCCTCGTCAGCGGCGAGGATGCGGCCATGGTGCGCACCATCGAGCGTGTTCTCGGCTCCTCGCTGGAGCAGCGCAAGGTGCAGGGATTCGATTACCGCGCCCCCGCCCCCGAGAAGACGGCTCAACCCGCACGCTCCGCCCGCCCGGCCCGTCCGGCACAGGACCGCACCCGGGCGCCCAAGAAGGACGCCTCCGCGGCGGCGCGCCCCGAAGCGCCCCGGCGCAGACGACGCAAGGCCCCCGCCAGAGCCGCCGCTCCGGCGCTCCCGTCAGGAGGACGGTAGGATCCGGAGGGTGCAGGTGCCTGTCCCAGAGCGATCCCCCCATTTAAAAAGCGGGGGCCGGGGGATTTCTCGCTACAACAGGCAAATCCCCCTCAATTCCCCTTTGCCAAAGGGGGACTTCAGATCTCACTGCGAGACGGAACCGGTACAATCGTCTACCGACCTCCCATCCAAGGAGCATCCCCATGCCCGACATCGGCACAATCGTCACCCTCACCGTCGAGCGGGTCGACGACCGCGGCATCTGGCTGCGCAGCGACGATGAACCGATCCTGCTGTCGCGCCGCGACGCGGCTTCGGCCGTCCAGCCCGGCGAAGAGCTCAGCGTCTTTTTGTTTCGCGACGGCAGCGGCCAGATCCGCGCCACCCTCAAGCACCCCCATGCCCAGGTCGGGGAGTTCGCCGTCATGGCGGTCCGCACGCTTGGACCTCACGGCGCCTTCCTCGACTGGGGGGTCGAAAAGGACCTCCTCGTCCCCTTCCGGCACCAGCCCGAAAAAATGGCCGAGGGGCGCAGCTACCTGGTGCGCGTCGCCGTCGACCGCGAGGGGCGCCCCTTCGCCACCGCCCGCATTGAGGACTACCTGGAGCCGCGCGCCGAAGGGCTCAGCGAGGGGGATGAAGTCACTGTGACGATCTGGCAGTTCACCGATCTGGGCGCCAAGGTCATCGTCGAGCACCGCTTCGGCGGCCTCCTGTACCGCGACGAGCTGCACCCCAGACTTCGCCCCGGCGCCCGCCTCACCGGCTACGTCAAGCGCCTGCGCGACGACGGCAAGATCGACGTCACCCTGCGCAAGATCGGCGCCAAGGGGGCCGAGGAGGCCAGAGACGTCGTCTTGGCCACCCTCAAGAAGAGCCCCGAGGGATTTCTCCCCCTGCACGACGACAGCTCCCCCGAGCAGATCCGAAGAACACTCGGGCTCAGCAAAAAGGCGTTCAAAAAAGCGGTCGGGGGGCTCTACAAGGGGGGGATGGTCGAGCTGACCAGCGGGGGGGTGCGGCTGAAGAAATAGCCTGGGATGAAGAGGCGCTTGCACAGGGTTTTGATTATGTTATAACATAACAACTCCTTTTGCCTGAGCCTCTGCGATGCCGCATCTCACATCGAAAAGAGCCCCTTCGCCCCGCTCCCAGCGCGCCCCTTCTCCCGATTCCCGAGCCGCAGGGCGCCTCAGGGCCGCCTTCGTCCTGTGGACGGCCGTCTCCTTTTTCGGCCTTTACCTCCTCGCCTTCGTCCCCCACGATCACGGTTGCGCCGCCGACTCCGACTGTACGGCCGCCGACACGGCCGCCGACTGCTCCCTGTGCCACGTGGCGGCGCATCAGCCCGTTTCCGCGCCCCAACTCATCGTCCTCACAAAGGCGCTGGAGTCGACCGCGCCCCGATCCGACACATCCTCGCTTCTGGAGGCGCCCCCCGCTGCGCGCTATCGCCTCCCCCTTCTGCGCGCCCCGCCCGCCGCATAGAGCACTTCTTCCGCAATCATTCCCTTTTACAATCGCTCGAATTCGCGCAGGACCCCTGCTCTGCGTCGAGATGTATTTTTTTATTCAAAACAGGAAGGACTCTATTCATGCATACCGGCAAGATTCTGGCGGGCGCCGTCGCGGCGCTCTGTTTGGCCTTCGCAGCGTCCCCGACAATGGCTCAACCAACGGAGCGGCTCCAGGCAGAAGAAGGCCTTAAACCTTTTTCGATCCTCGGCAGTTCCCGACAGGTCACCTCGGGCACCGCCTTCAATCCGGCGATTTCGGTGATCCTGGACGGCAGGTATTTTTATGACGACAGTCGCGGCGATTATGCCGACGCCATCGAACACGTGCGCGGATTCATCAATCCCCACGGGCATGACGACCACGGCCACAGCGAATTTGAGCGGGGCTTCAACCTGGGTGCCACGGAGGTCGTCTTCAGCGCGTCCGTCGACACCTATTTCGATGGCGTTCTCGTCTTGGATGTCGATGAGCACGGGATCGAGATCGAGGAAGCCTACGCCGTGACCCGCCGCCTCCCGGCGGGGCTCCAGCTCAAGTTCGGCAAATTCTTCTCAGGGATCGGCTATATCAATGCCCAGCATACCCACGAGTGGGATTTTGCCGACCGCCCCCTGCCGAATCTTCTGATCTTCGGCGACCATGGGCTGAACGAAAAGGGGATTCAATTGACCTGGCTCCCCCCGTTGCCGGTCTACACGCTGCTCGGCGTTGAAATCCTTCAGGGGGAAAACGAGGGGATGGCGAATTTCGAAGGCGCGCGCTCTTACGACATCGGCCCGGGTGCCCGCGACAGGAGCGGCCCCCGCATGTGGACCGCCTTCGGCAAGGTCTCTCCGAACCTCGGGTATAATCATACGCTGCAGGCCGGACTCTTCGGCGGGGGATCGCGACTGCATCAGAACCTCCACGGAAGCCGCGGCGAAGAGGGGACGACCTGGTTCGCAGGGACCGACTGGGTCTACCTCTACGATCGCGGTAGAGCGTACGGGCACGGCACCCTCAAGCTGCAGGGCGAATACATCTACCGGGTAAGGGATCTCGATGTGGTCGGCGTGCGTGCCGACAGCCTCGCAACACATCCCCTGGGCGAAACGCGCAAGGACCGCCAGGATGCCCTTTACCTGCAGGCGGTCTACGGCTTCGCGCCGCGCTGGAAGGCGGGGCTGCGCTATGAAATCGCCGGCATCACCAACAATCCGGGACAACGATCGAATCTGCCTGCCGACGTCGACTGGGCTTCCAGCTCCCGCTATACCGCCAATGTCGCCTGGATGCCCACCGAGTTTTCGCGTCTGCGCCTGCAGTACGGCCATGCGCGATTGGCGAGCGACAACGCAGGCGGCCGGGAGTCCTTCAACACCGTCATCCTGCAGTACGAGATGTCGCTCGGCGTTCACGGTGCCCACAGGTTTTAAATTTTCACGCGACGCGGGAAGGGGAGGCAATGGCCTCCCTTTCTCCTTTCAGGAGAGAGGTCACCATGTACAGAATATTTCGTACTGCTGTGCTGCTGGCGCTGGCGGTACTTGTCATGCTCCCCCTCGGCGCCGTTGCCGCCTTCGCAAAGACTCAGGTCGTCGCCACGACCACCTCCATGGGGATGCTCGCCCGCACCCTCGGAGGGGACGCCGTGCGCGTCATCACCCTGGTCCCCCCGGATCGCGACGCCCACTACCTGGTTGCGCGTCCCAGCATGATGATGGAGCTTCGCCGCGCGGACCTGCTGGTCGCCGTCGGCGCCGAGCTCGAGGTGGGATGGCTCCCCGCGGCTATCCAGGGATCGGCCAATCCCCGCATCGCCCCGGGTCGCCCCGGCTACTTCGAGGCCGCGGCGCAGGTCTCCCTCATCGACGCAGGCGGCCCCGCCGACCGCTCCCTGGGGGACGTCCATCCGGCCGGAAATCCCCACGTCAACATGGACCCTGTCCGCTTCGTCGAGGTCGCCCGCGCCCTGGCGAAGCGCCTGGCGTCGATGCAGCCGGCGGCCGCCGAGCGCATCCAGGCCAACGCCGATGAGCTCGCCCGCAAGGTGGAGCAGAGGCTCCCCCAATGGCGCGCCCAGGTCGAAGGGGCTCCCGGCGTCGTCCTCTTTCACAAAGACGCCAACTACCTCATGGAGCTTCTGGGGGTGGCGATCCTCGGCTATATCGAACCGCTCCCCGGCATCCCGCCGACGGCCCGGCATCTTCAGGGTCTGGTCAGCGAGTTGCAGGGGCGAAAGGGGGTTGTGCTCCACGCCAATTACCAGCCCTCTCAGGGGCCCGACTTCGTCGCCCGCACCCTCGGATGGCCGGTGGCCTCGCTCCCCATCGAGCCTCCCCTCAACGCAAGCGCCGACGACTACCTGAAGCTGATCGACAGCTGGGTCGAGGCGATCGCCCGAGGAAAAGAATAATGAACCATCAGTCTCCGCTTCTCGAATGCCGGGAACTGACTGCAGGATACGCGGGGCCGGTCGTCGGCCCCGCCACCTTCGCCCTGCACGCCGGGGAGGTGGTCGGTCTGCACGGCAAGAACGGCTCCGGGAAATCGACGCTGATGGGGGCGTTGACCGGCGCGACGCGCATCTTCTCCGGCGAAGTGCGACGAAGTCCCGGTCTGCGCATCGCCCATCACCGGCAAAAGCCCGAGCGCCCCGGGCAGCTCCCCCTCACGGGGGCCGAGCTGCTGAAGCTGACGGAAGCCCCGCCGCAGGAGGTTCCCGACTTTTTGCAGGATCTCCTCTCAGTGCGTCTCGATCGCCTGAGCGGCGGGCAATTCCAGCTGATCCAGACATGGTCCTGCCTCGGAAGCCCCGCCCATCTCGTTCTTCTCGATGAGCCGACCAACAATCTCGATCAGGCCGCCATGGGGGCTCTGTCGCAGATGCTGCGCCGTGGCGCCGAGCGCCGGGCGGTTTTGCTGGTCAGTCACGAACGCGAATTTCTCGAAGCGGCCTGCAACCGCGTGATCAGGCTATCGGCATGACCACTCTATCCCTCGTCTTCGATCCTCTCTTCCACGTCCCCTTTGTCAACGGCCTTCTGCTGGTGCCGCTGGCAGCCCTTCTCGGCGCCTATCTGCGCCTTCGCGAGGAGTGGCTCGCCTCACTGGCCTTCGCCCAGGTCGCCGCGGCCGGTGGGGTTTTGAGCGTGATTCTGCACGCGCCGGTCATTCTTGCCTCGGTGCTGACCGCCGCCCTTGCGGGGGTCGGCAAGGGGCTGCTGCAGCGGGCCGGCAACGACAACTACGCGATCCTCATCCTCATGGGGTGGAGTGTGGCCCTTCTGGTGGCCGCCAACTCCCCCCACGGCGAGATGCTCGGCAAGGCGCTCATGGACGGGCAGCTCTACTTCACCGGATGGAGCCACCTCTATGCCGCTGTGCTGGTCCTCGTCCTCCTTGCGGCGCTGCTGCCGTGGTTGTCGCCGAAACTGCTCTTGGCGCGTCTTTTTCCCGACCACTTCAGCGCCAATCAGCTCCCCGGGTGGCGCTACCACATGCTCTTCGATTTTCTGGTCGTGATCACTCTCGCCGTCACGACGACGGCCGTGGGGGTGATGGCCACCTTCGCCCTCGTTTTCGTCCCCGCCTGGATCGCCTTTCGTCTGGCGACGAGCTGGCGTTCTACACTCGTTCTCACGGTGGTTCTGGCCGTGGTCGTCTATCTGCTCGCCTTTGTCGCCGCCATCGTCTTCGATCAGCCCTTCGGGCCGGTGCTGGTGGCCTTTCTGGCCCTTTTGGGGCCGCTGCGTTTCCTGCAGCCGGCGCAGCATGGAAACGGTGCCGCCTGAGGGGTCGCGAAAATATGAGTAGTCGTGAAACGTCACCGTCTGCATCGATGCAGAAACTCCTCCACATCCGCCAGCCCCAGGGTACGACAGGTGATCGCATAATCCGGAAAGACCTCCTGCAGCCGCTGCGCCTTGCGCTCAAGCTCGAGTGGTCTGAAGCGCTCGGGATTCAGCTTTATCTCAGCCGCCAGAATCTCTCTTTTCAGGTCGTTGACCGCCACCAGATCGATTTCATTGCGGTTCCCCTTTTCCCACCAGCTTCCGACGCGATTAAAGTCGCCCGTTGAGGCGACCAACTGCCCGAAGAAGCGCTCCAGCATCTTTCCGCACCAAGTGGACCAATCGCGTTCGATGATTTCGCGCACATACGACATGTTGCCTGTCTCCACGGCCGAGCGGTGACGAAAGATGAAACGAAACCAGAAATGGAGAAAGTTGTCGTGGATGGCGAATTTCACGGCGCGGCTCCCCGGTTTGGCACCCAAGGGGCGGACAGCGCGGATGAGAGAGTACTCCTGTTCCAGTCTCGCCAGATAGGCGCCGGCCTGGATTGCCAGAGTGGAGTCGATTTCGGAGCGGGAGGTTTTTCCTGAGGCGATCAGCTCGAGGATGGAGAAGTACGTGCCGTACTCACGGCCGAACTCTTCCACGAGCAGATTCTTCCCCTCGTTCAGAAAGGGCGAATGGGGAGAGAGGATCAATTCCAAAGCTACGTCGCGCGTCAGAGCCCCGGCTGAGGCGAGAATATCCAGGTACTTGGGAAGACCGCCGGTGATCGCCCAGACGGAGAAAAGCTCTGCGGCGTCGTCAACTGCATGGTCCCGCATAATTTCCCGAACCGTCCCTATGGAGAATGGCTGCAGCTGCATGATCCGGTCGGCGCGGCCGAAGAGCGGCTCCTTCGATTCTTCAAAGATGCGATGCATCAGTCGCTGCACCGAGCCGATGAAGATAACGTGAAGCCTGCTCTTTGCCTTATGGAGATCCCAAAGGCGCTGAAGCTCGGAATAGACCGCCGGGTTTATCGCGAAAAACTCCTGGAATTCGTCAACGATGACCGTCAGTCGCTCGGCACGGGAAAGCTCGATCAACAATGAGAAGATTTCGCGGAAGTGACGGATCTCACCGATCACCGGGACATCGATGCGGGAGCGTATCTCCTCGGCGAACTCCTCACACAGCAGCGATTCGGATTTCTTCGACACAAAGAGGTAGAGGGCGCGGCGCTTCTCGGCAAACTCCAGCGCCAACATGGTCTTTCCCACCCTGCGACGACCGGTGATGACCGTCATTCTTCCCGACTGCGCCACCTGCTCATGCATCGTCTCAAGGACGGCCAACTCGTCGATCCGATCATAAAATTTCATATGGCCTCGCCGTTAAAGTAATGGTGATTACCGTAATGGTGGTTACTTTAACATGGAGTCCAGGGAAAAGTGAAGATCGAGCCCCCATTAGACCGACGTGGCCTAATCACACCCCCAGCGTCTCCACCCCACCCCCTCCAGGCGCGGCCGCCGATCTCGGCGCCGCGCCTTTTTCGTGCCTGAAGCGCCGCGTGACGACCCTCAGGCGCCAGCTGAGCAGGACGGCGGCGGCGGTAAGCCCGGCGATGAGGCCGATCCAGAAGCCGGCGGCGCCCATCGGCTCTCTCCACAGGGAGGTGAGCCCCAGGGTGTATCCCACCGGAAGCCCGACGACCCAGTAGGCGAAGATGAGAAGGTACATCGGCACCCGGGTGTCCTTGTAGCCGCGCAGCGCCCCGGCGGTGCTCACCTGGATTGCGTCGGAGAGCTGGAAGAGGGCGGCGAGAGCGAGGAGCGCCGCGGCCGATGCGGCGACCTCGGCGTTGTCGGTGTAGAGGGCGGCGATGGCGCCGGGGAACAAAAGGGTGAAGGCGGCGCTGAAGAGGGCCAGGAAGGCCGTCAACGCAATGCCGACCGACGCGGAGCGCCGGGCGTCCGAAGGGCTCTGCCGCCCGATGGCGTGCCCGACGCGCACGGAGATGGCGGTCGAGACGCTCAGCGGCACCATGAAGACGAGAGAGGCGAAGTTGAGGGCGATCTGGTGGGCCGAGACGACGGCGGCCCCCAGCGAGCCGAGGAGCAGGGCGATGACGCCGAAGATGCTCGCCTCGACGAAGAGGGCGCACCCGATGGGGAGCCCGAGGCGCAGGATCTGCCCGAGCTCGCGCGGATCGGGGCGAAACCCTCCGCGCAGATGCCCCTGGCGAAAGACCTTCCCCCGCGCCACGATGGCGATCATCCCCAGGCACATCACCCACATCGTCGCGGCGGTGGCCCAGCCGCAGCCGACCCCGCCCATGGCCGGAAAGCCGAGCTTGCCGTAGATCAGCACCCAATTGGCCACGACGTTGAAGCCGAGCCCCACGAAGGCGACGACCATGCTTGGCCGGGTGCATGAGAGCGCCTCGCTGAAGTGGCGCAGCACGAAGAAGACGGCGATGGCCGGCACCCCCCACGAGAGGGCCTTCAGGTAGGCGACGGTGAGCGGCGCGGCCGCCGCGTCGACCTCCATGAAGGCGAGAAGGGGAGCGGCGTTGCGCAAAAGGGCGATGAGCACGACGCTCAGCGCCAGAGCCAGCAGGAGAGCCTGACGCACATGATGGCCGATCTGCGCCCCCTTGCCCGCCCCATGGAGCTGGGCCACCGAAGGGGTCACCGCCATGAGGATGCCGAGCATGAAGAGAAAGACCGGGAACCAGATGCTCGACCCCATCGCCACCGCCGCAAGGTCGACGGAGCTCACCCGTCCGGCCATGACGGTGTCGACGAAGCCCATGGCGCACTGGGAGAAGTGGGCGGCGATGAGCGGAGCGCTCAGGACGCAGAGAGCCTTGAGCTCAGCGGCGCTGCGCCCGGCAAGAAGGCGGTTCGGTATCTTCACGGTATACTCAATCAGATCTGATCGTCTTACGGTAAGGAGGCCCCATGCGCATCGAGCACGACCTGAAACTCGGCTTCAAGGACGTCCTGATCCGCCCCAAGCGCTCGACTCTCAAGAGCCGCTCTCAGGTCTCGCTGGAGAGGACCTTCACCTTCCTGCACAGCCGACGCCAATGGAGCGGGGTTCCGGTCATCGCGGCCAACATGGACACCGTCGGCACCTTCGAGACGGCGGCGGTCCTCGCCGAGCACGGCCTGCTGACGGCGCTGCACAAGCACTACGATGTGCAGGAGTGGGACGATTTTCTCGCCTCGCGCGACGCGTCGATCTTCTCGCGCATCATGGTGAGCACCGGCACATCGGAGCACGATTTCGAGAACCTCGGCCGGATTCTGGAGCGCCACCCCAAGCTGGAGTTCATCTGCATCGACGTCGCCAACGGCTACGCCGAGGCCTTCGCCGACTTCGTCGGGCGGGTGCGCGACGCCTTCGAGGACAAGACGATCGTGGCGGGCAACGTCGTCACCGGCGAGATGGTCGAGGAGCTCATCCTCTCGGGGGCCGACATCGTGAAGGTCGGCATCGGCCCCGGATCGGTCTGCACCACCCGGGTCAAGACCGGCGTCGGCTATCCGCAGCTCTCGGCGGTCATCGAGTGCGCCGACGCCGCCCACGGCCTCGGGGGGCGCATCATCTCGGACGGCGGCTGCGTCTGCGCCGGGGACGTGGCCAAGGCCTTCGGCGGCGGGGCCGATTTCGTCATGCTCGGCGGGATGTTCGCCGGCCACGACGAGAGCGGCGGCGAAATGGTGCAGCGAAACGGCCGGCAGTTCAAGCTTTTCTACGGCATGAGCTCGGCCATCGCCATGGAGAAGCACGCCGGGGGGGTCGCCGAGTACCGCGCCTCCGAAGGCAAAACGGTGGAGGTCCCCTACCGCGGCCCCATCGTCGGGACGGTGCGCGACATCCTCGGCGGGGTCCGCTCGGCCTGCACCTACGTCGGCGCCTCGGCCCTGCGCGAGCTCACCAAACGAACCACCTTCATCCGCGTCACCGAGCAGGAGAACCGCAGCTTCGACTGAAAAAACAAAAACGCCTCACGCCCGCTCCTTTCAGTCGCTCGAGCTCGCAGAGGCCGCAGAGAAAAGCTGCAGAGACTTAAAGACATTCTTACAGAGCTGGACAGGATGATCAGGACAAAGACAAGGTCAGCGCCAGGTTTTCTTTGTGCTTATCCTGAATATCCTGAATATCCCTGTTGAATTCACTTTTGGTCTTAACCGCGATCGAACGGGGGCCTCATCAGCAGGCTCAGGCGAATCTTCACGACCACCTTCCTCACCTCTTCCGGGCCTTCTCCCACCGTCAGCGAAGGCATGTGGGCGTCTTCGGGGAGGAAGAAGGCGAAGAGGCCGGGGGTGATCGTCATGCGGGCGGGGGCGGATGCGGGATGGCGATAGAACTGCGCATCTTTCGCCGGATCGTAGGAGGTCGATACCTCCAGCCCCTGCGCCGGAGTCCACTCCATCGCCTCGGCGCCGCCGAGGACGATCTGGACGTCGGCGTACTCCCGGTGCGTCTCCAAAATCGCCTCCTCGCGGGGACGGGTGGCGTACGTCATCACCCGGGCAAAGACGTCCTCCCCCTGCAGGGGGTACTCCCCGTCGGGCGTATCGGGTGAAAGGGAGAGGAGAAATCCGAAGACCTTCTCCCAGCTCTCCCCGTAGGGGTAGTCGGCCCAATTCTCAAGCCTGTCGACGATCATTCAAAAATCCTTTCATTGCACCGAAACAAGAAGAGACCACGGAAGAAGCCCGTGGTCTCGGCAAGAATAGTACGAGTTGGATTCAAAGAGCAACCCCCCTCGCGCCCACCCAAAAGGGTCTCGGGGCGTCCGCGCAGAGGGTGTCCGGCGCCCGGATGGCTCCAGCCAAACCCCAGGGATGGGTTCATGCGTCCCTCGGAGCGGACGTCCCGAGATCCTCCCCCGACTTAACCCGAGGGCGCCACCTGCTCGCGCACCCAATTCAATGTTCCTCCCGCGATGAGATGGCTGCGCTGGCGCTCGGAAACCTCGAGAATCACCGTCATCGGCTCTCCGTCGACCCTGATCTCGATCTCCTCGTCGCCGCTCTCGAGCTGTTTGCGGATCCCGGGGAATTCGACCTTCGACCCCTTGGAGACGCGACCGTAGTCGTCCGGGTTCTTGAAGACGAGGGGGAGGATGCCGAAGTTGCACAGGTTCGCCTTGTGGATGCGGGCGAAGCTCTTGACGATCTTGGCCCGCACCCCCAGATGCCGCGGCGCCAGGGCGGCGTGCTCGCGGCTCGATCCCTGTCCGTAGTTGTCGCCGCCGACCACGACGACGTCGCCGAGCTCGCGGCACTCTTTGTGGAAGTCGGGGGCGATCTGGTAGTAGACGAACTCGCTGATGGCGTCGATGTTCGAGCGCAGCGGCAGCACGCGGTTGCCGGCGGGCATGACGGTGTCGGTGGAGATGTTGTCCTCCACCTTCAAAACGACGGTGGCCGTCAGAGCGTCGGGGAGAGGGTCGAGGTCGGGGAACGGCTTGATGTTGGGGCCGCGCACCACCTCGGTTTTGCGAAGCTCGTCGGAGGGGAAGATGATGGAGGACTCGTCGACGAGGTACTTCTCGGGGTCGTGCACCCGGGGGTAGGGTATCTCGGCGGCGAGGTCGCGCGGGTCGGTGATGACCCCCTTCAGCGCCGAGGCGGCGGCCGTCTCGGGAGAGCACAGATAGACCTTATCGTCGACGGTCCCCGAGCGCCCCGGGAAGTTGCGCGGGAAGGTGCGCAGGCTGACCTGCCCCGTCCCCGGCGCCTGCCCCATCCCGATGCAGCCGAGGCACCCCGACTGGTGAATGCGGGCGCCGGCCAGCAGCAGCGGCATCACTCCCCCTTGGTCGGCGACGTTCTCCAGGACCTGCCGGCTCCCGGGGTTGATGTGGAAGCTGGTGTCGGGGGCGCTGTGGCGCCCCTCGGCGATGCGGGCCGTCACCATGAGATCGCGAAAAGAGCTGTTGACGCTGCTGCCGACGATGACCTGATCGACCTTCGTCCCGGCCACCTCCCGCACCGTCTTGACGTTCCCCGGAGACGACGGGCAGGCGATGAGGGGCTCGACCTGCGACAGGTCGAGCTCGGCGTACTCGTCGTACTCGGCCCCCTCGTCGGCCGAGAGCTCCTGCCAGTGCTCGCCGCGCCCCTGGGCCTCCAGGTACGCCCGGGTCCGTTCATCCGAGGGGAAGACGGTGCTCGTGGCGCCGAGCTCGGTCCCCATGTTGCCGATCGTCTCGCGGTCGGTGGCCGAGAGGGTCTTCACCCCGGGGCCGTAGTACTCAATGATCTTGCCGACGCACCCCTTGACGTCGTAGCGGCGCAGCATCTCGAGAATGACGTCCTTGGCGCTCACCCACTCGGGGAGCTCGCCGGTGAGCTTCACCCCCAGCACCTTGGGGCAGGGGAAGCTGTAGGGCATCCCCGCCATGGCGAGCGCCACGTCGAGCCCCCCCGCGCCGATGGCGAGCATCGAGACGCCCGCCGCCCCCGGGGTGTGGCTGTCGGCGCCGATCATCGTGAGCCCCGGACGCCCGAAGCGCTCCATGTGCACCTGATGGGAGACGCCGTTGCCCGGGCGGCTGAAGTGGATGCCGTAGCGGGCGCAGGCGGTCTGCAGATAGCGGTGGTCGTCGGCGTTCTTGTTGTCTGTCTGCAGCAGGTTGTGATCGACGTACTGCGCGGCGAGCCCCACCTTGACCCGGTCGAGGCCCAGTGCCTCGAACTCGAGCATCGCCATGGTGCCGGTGGCGTCCTGCAGCAAGGTGTGGTCGATGCGAATGGCGATCTCTTCGCCGGGGACGAGGCGCCCCTTCTCCAGGTGCGCCGTGAGGATCTTGTGGGTGAGATTCTTCGCCATGGCCGCTCCTTCGTGAACTTTTCAATAAGGATATCTGAAAGTTCGAAGGAGTCCACGGAGCGAGGGGGGATAGGAGGCGAACGAGAAGGGGGCTCAGCTCTCCAGGCTGCCGGGGTCGGCTCCTCCTTCGCTGAGCGGCAGGACGATCATCAGCACCCCCTCTTCACAGGCGGCGCGGATCTGTTCGCGGTCGATGTGGGGCGGCAGGGCGAAGGCGCGGCTGAAAGCGCCGCAAGGGCGTTCGATGCGGTGGTAGTGCCGGGCGTCCCTCTCGACGCGGCGCTCCCCCTCCACGAACAGGGTGTTTCCCTCCAGACGCAGCGAGATCGCCTCCTCCCCGACCCCCGGGACTTCCACGGCGATCACCACCCCCCGCTCGTCCTCGTAGATGTCGGCCAGGGGCTGCCAGTTTCCCTGGTCGGGAACCTCCGGCCCCGTCTCCTCTCGCCTGTGCTCGAACAGTCGGTCCATCTCGGCCTGCAGGGTACGCAACTCGGCCAGAGAGTCGATCTTCATCACGGACATGACGGCCTCTCCTCAAATGCAAGGGTGTCGGCCGATTCTTTGCCACAGCGCGCGCCCCTCTGTCAAGTCCCCTGCGCGAGCCCTTCATGCCGCTCGGGCACCTGCTCGTCCAATTGGAAAAGATCTTCGAAACTGCCGTACCCTTTGTCGCCGCGCTCCACATGGGCGCGGATCGCCAGCATGCGCCGACGCACCTCCTCCTCGGCCAGGCGGCGCAGGTGCGCCTCGCGCCCCTCCAACTCGCGGCGCTTCTCCGGATCGGGGGTGAGGCGCTCCAGATCGTAGCGGCGACGCAGGTCGATGAGCTCGTTCAGGTCGCGAAAGTGGGCCTCATCGATGAAGAAGACCTCGGGGACAAGGGACGAGAAGCTGCGCACGCCGCGGATTTCGCGCCCCTCCATCCGGTAGGCGTCGAGGACCTCGGGCTCCAGATCCATGTAGTTCTGCTGCGGCATGTACATGCGCGAGAGGTACTGCAGAACCTTCTCCGTCTTCTTGCGGTGTCCGCCGATGATGACCGAGGCGCCGACCTCCCCCTTTTGCGCCCCCTTGATCCAGGGGGCTCCCGTGATGCCGAAGTCGTTCAGGACCGGCAGAGACAGAAGGACCGAGAGGGTGTTGATGGCCAGGGCGAACCCCGCCGAGGGGCCGCCGACATTGTAGGAGGCCGACAGAAGCTGGTGGTGCAGGGTGTAGCCGTCGAGAAACTCCCCCAGCACCCGCGCCACGTTGAACTCGGGACAGAGCGCCTGCAGGTAATTCTCGGTGAGGGTCAGCGCCTCGCGGGCGCTCTGGTGGGTCATCTGCACCGCCAGATCGAGCTCGGCGGCCCCCGGCGCGGTGGAGGAGACCGCCCCGGTGACGACGATCTTCTCCGGAAAGACGCGGTAGACGAGCGACGAGGCGATGGGCAGAAGGACCCCGGTGGTGTCGTTGGCCCCCACCCCCACCACGAAGCCGACCTGGGGCTCGCGCGACAGCTCCGTCTCCAGAAACTGATCGAGCTGCTGCTTCCCTTTTCGCGTCGGCGAGGCGGCGAGCTGGATGCGCGCGCTCTGCAGGTGCCAGCGGGTCACCGGGAAGGTCCCCTCCTCGCGCATTTTCACCAGCAGCGCGGCGACCCTGTCCAGATGCGCTGTCAGGGCCTCCTCCCCCTGGCGCGCCCGCATCGCCAGGGCCGGATCGCCGGCGGCGCTGTCGAGAAGTCCCAGCAGGATCTTGTAGTTGAAGCGCACGAAGCGCTCCTTCTCCTGCTCGCTCCCCCGCACCGCCTCCATCAGCTTGACCACGACCTCCATCTCGGTCCCCCGCAGGGTGCGCACCTTCTCGGCGAAGGAGGTGAAGTCGGCGGGGGTCTCGCACAGGCTGCGGGCGGTGCGCACCATCTCGGCGTAGGAGAGCCCCTCCTCCAGCGGGAGCCCGGCGAGCTCCTTGCGCATGATGCGCAGCGCGTCCTCGTCGCGCATGTGGCCGACGACGTTGAGGACCTTCAGGCGTTTGGAGCGGATCAGGGCCGGATCGAGGATGTCGATGCGGTTGGTCGTCAGGACCGTGAAGACGCGGTTCAGCGGCGCTTCACCGTCGATGATGGAGAGGAACTTGTTGGTCACCTTGTCGTAGGGGCTCCCCCCCGTCTGCGAGCGCCGGGGGGCCACGGCGTCCCCCTCGTCGAAGAAGACCATGCTCGGCGAGAGCATCTTGGCGATGTCGTAGACCTTCTCCAGGTTCTCCACCATCCCCTCCAGGGGGTTGATCGGATCGGTCAGATCGCTCAGGTTCACCGAGACGTCCTGCACGTCGCGGTTGTCGCCGAGCCAGGCGCGCACCATGTACGTCTTGCCCGAGCCCGGGGGGCCGGTGAGAACGACCCCCTTTTCCTCGCTGACGTTGTAGTACAGGGCGTTGTTGGCCATCTCGGAGAACTCGTTCTTGATCGCCCCGATGTAGTCGCCCCACTGGATCCCCCGGTCCATCTGCCCCACCACCTTGTTGTAGAGCGAACCGTAGACGTTGCGGGCGACCGCCTTGAGGGCGTCGCGCACCAGGAACTGGTCGTCCAGGTATTCGGAGCGAAAATCCCCCTTCATGGAGATGATCGAGTCGATGAGGCGCCGCACGTAGGCGGGGGTGATGCGCAGCGAGCGCTCGCGGAAGATGGGGTGGAGCTGCTCCACCGTGCGGGTGAGGAGCTCCTCGCAGATGTCGAGCTCTTCGCGGCTCTTGCGCTTGAGCTCCATGCGGATGACTTCGCGCATGTTCTGCGGCTCGATCCAGTGCTCGCCGATATCGACAATGAGACCGCGCTCCACGAAGCGCCGGTAGATGGCGGGATCGAACTGCTCGGGCTGGTCTGAGGTGGCGATGAGCAGACAGTCGCGGCGGGCGTAGACGATCTCGTCGATGAGGATGTTGGCCGCATCGACGAGCGAGTTCTGCTGCCCTTTGACGGTGCTCATCTGATCGGGGCGGCCGAAGGCGCTGTGGGCCTCCTCCAGATGCCGGATGGAGGGGCGCTTGGGGTCCCCCATCGCCTTGCGCAGGAAGTTCCCCGGCTCGCCGGCCCACGCCGTCTGGTAGTCGTTGGGGGTGATCATGGCGTAGTCGACCAGGACCCCCTCCTCCTCCAGGACCGAGAGGGCCTGGGCGATCCGCTCGCGGAAGATGTACTTGATCACCGGCAGGCGCGACAGGGTGCGAAGGCGCTCGGCCTTGCGCCGCCGCTCCATGCGCAGCGCCAGCTCGGGGTCGACGTCCTCGAGGCTGCGCCAGAACGGCTCGTTGGCCAGCACCTCCTGCTTCTTCGCCTTCAGGTCGATGACGGGGCGCACCTCCGAGCCGAAGATCGCCTCTTCGATCGCCTGCTTGACGGTGGCGCTCTTACCGCTGCCCGAGCTGCCGATCACCAGCACCAGCGGGGCGCGCGGCACCGAGGGATCCTCGGTGTATTCCTTCAGGATGTGGGCGTGATAGATCTTCTCGAACGTCTCGCGAAAGCGCGGCGGCACGAAGATGTCGGCGGTGCGCCGCTCCAGCAGGTAGGTCAGGTAGTGGTAGTCGTGCCAGTCGACCTCGCGCTTGAGGATCTTCTCCCACGTCGCCGAGGCGTTGCGCGAGCCCGAGACCTCGATGCGGCGGCGCCAGTCGCTGAGCGCCTCGGGGTTGCGCAGGAACTTGAAGCTGCGCTCGACCGGAAAGAACCACCGCAGAAAGGCGCGCAGAAAGTCGAAGGCCGAGCGCGACGGATCGTACTGCCGCAGGCGCCGCAGGACGAACAGGCGGGTCTCGAAGGTCCAGCCATCGACTAGCGCCTCAATCTGCTTGATGCGCTTCTCCGAGAGCCGGACGTAGACCGGGCTGCGTGTTTTGCGGATTTTCGACATGTCTGGAAGCCGTTCCCTTTGCGCGCCCCGGCTCCGGAGCCGGAAGCACGACGGACGGAGAGACGCTGCTGTTGTTGAGGACGAAGGTGTTCTGGCCTGTCTGGTTCTTCTCGTAGGCGGTGGCCCACTTTTGCTGGTTCAAAAAGTCGAAGAGGGCCTGATCGCTCCCCGGACCGAGCCCCAGCGACTTGCGGAAATCGCGGATCGCCTCGCTGTAGGCGGCGTAGAGCTTCAGGGTGCGGCTCGCCTCCAGGTCGGCGGCGTAGTTTTCGGCCTCGGCGATGAGCTCGCGGCGCTTCTTCTCCTCGCTCGCCTCGGCGAGCCTCTCGCCGAAGCGGGTGTCGCGAAGGACGAAGGAGACGATCTCGATGCCGTACTTCTGCTCCAGGATCGGTCCGCCGACGTTGATGGGGCGGCGTTTCAGATCGAGGAAGATCTGGTCCTTGATCTCCTCGCGCTTGGAGATGAGGTCGTCGACGGTGCGGCTCTGCATGACGTCCTTGACGATGCCGTCGAAGTCGATCTGCAGCAGATTGATCGGCGTCTTGTTCTCGATCCCCCAGCGGTGCAGATCGACGATGCGGTAGGTGAGCATGGCGCTCGTCCACAGCGCCACGTTCCCGTGCGACATGATGCGGTGGACCTCGGGGCTGCCGCCGAGATACATCTCGGTATTCATCAGGGGGACTTCCTGCTCGATGCGGGTGAAAAACGGAAGCCGGGCGTGCCAACCGACCCGGTCCACCACGCGCCGGTCGCCGTAGAGATCCTCCAGGATGACCGCGTAGTTCGTCCGCACTTTGTAGATGGTCTTGGTGGCGTAGACGAGGGCGATGCCGTAGTAAAGGACGAGCACTCCGATGACAAAGAGGAGCCCGCGCTTCAAGAAGGTGTTGATCCGCGCCCGCTGCAGCAGGCGATACCGCTGTTCAGCTTCCAAAACGACCTCCGGGAAAAATTCGAAAGAAGATCGAGACTATCAGATATTTTCGAAAATAAAACACCCCGAGCCCTGTTTCGCGAGGGGGTTTGAAGATGCCCTGCCCTCAATTATGAACACCGCCGCTTTTTTGTCAAACATTGTTTTACGCATATCCGGTTTGATTCGCCTTTTCCCGTGTGATAAGGTTCTCACTAAATTTTAATCTTACCCCCCTGAAGGAGCCCCCCATGCCGAGCACCGTCCATTTCGCCGACATGCGCGCGGATCACCGCGAAAACCTGCACGAAAAACTCGTCCGTCTCATCGATACCGCCGGCATCGACACGGTGGTCGGGCGCGGCGAACTGACCGCTCTCAAGGTCCACTTCGGCGAGAAGGGGGGACACGCCTACATCCGGCCGACCTTTTTGCGGCGCATCGTCGATCGGGTCAAGGGGCTCGGCGCCCGCCCCTTCCTCACCGACTCGTGCACCCTCTACCCGGGCGAGCGCAAGGAGGCGATCTCGGCGCTGGCCTGCGCCATCGAGAACGGCTTCGCCTACGCCGTGGTCGGCGCCCCCCTGATCATGTGCGACGGCCTGCGGGGACATTCGGCCCGGCGCGTGCCGGTTGAGGGGGAGATCCTTCAGGAGGTCGACATCGCCCTCGACATTCTGGAGGCCGACGCCCTCATCGCCGTCTCGCACTTCAAGTGCCACGAGCTCACCGGGTTCGGCGGCGCGATCAAGAACCTGGGGATGGGGTGCTCGAGCCGCGAGGGGAAGTTGGAGCAGCACTCCAACGTCGCCCCGAAGGTGGCCGAGCAGTTCTGCAGCGCCTGCGCCGCCTGCCTCAAGGCATGCGTGCACGACGCCGTCTCCTTCATCGAAGGCAGGGCCCGCATCGACGCCGAGCGCTGCGCGGGGTGCGGCCGCTGCATCACCGTGTGCGAAGAGAAGGCGGTCAAGGTCCAGTGGAACGAAGAGGCGCCGCTGGTGATGAAGAAGATGGCCGAGTACGCCAAGGGGGCTCTGCACGGGAAGGCGGGAAAGACCCTCTTCGTCAACTTCGTCACCCAGATCTCGCCCGCCTGCGACTGCTACGGCCACTCGGACGCCCCCATCGTCCCCGACCAGGGGATCCTCGCCTCCACCGACCCCGTCGCCCTCGACCAGGCGTGCGCCGATCTGGTCAACGCCGCCCGGGGACTTCCGGGAACGGCTCTGAACGAAGGGATGGAGCCGGGCGGTGACAAGTTCCGCGGAGTGCACCCCGACATCGACTGGAAGGTTCAGCTGGAACACGCGGAGAGAATCGGGATGGGGAGCCGGCACTACGAGCTGAAAAAGCTCGAGCCGCTCTGAGAAGGATGGAAAGACTGAGTTAACGCACAAGAACACGAAGTGAAACAAGAAGGCGCAAAGAGGAAACCGGCAGGCCGGACCCCGTTGCGCTTTTTTCTTTGTTCAGGTCAAACCGTCTCACGCCCGTTCGCTTCGCTCACTCGAGGCGCAGAGTTCGCAGAGAAGGCAAAGACAAGGGTTTTCTCTGCGGTCTCTGCGAGCTCTAGCGACTGCAAGGAGCGGGCGTGAGATGTCTTTGAGGGTTTCGAGGTTTCAAGAAGGGAAAAGCGTCAGCAGATCGCGCGGATTCTCGGCGCGGTAGTCGTGGGGGATGCCGCCGTCCTCGCCGATCCCCCAGGCGCAGAAGCAGGTGCGGATTCCGGCGGCGCGCCCCGACTTGAGGTCGGTGTGGTGATCGCCGATCATCACCGCCCCCTCCTTGGATACGCCCAGGGCGTCGAGGGCGCACAGGACCGGGGCGGGGTCGGGCTTTTTGGCGGGGCAGCTCTCGCCCCCCAGCACCACGGGGAAGTAGTGCAGCAGATCGAGCCCATCGAGCAGATCGCGGGCGAAGACGAAGGGCTTGTTGGTGACGACGGCCATCGGACGGTGCCGGTGCGCCTCGAGAAACTCCCGGATGCCGGGGTAGACGACGGTGTGCACGAGCAGGTTCTCGCGGTACAGCGCGAGGAAGCGCTCCAGACGCTCCTGACTGAACCACCCCTCGGGGAGGGAGCGTGTCATGAGCATCGTCGCGCCGTCGCCGATGTTGCGGCGCACCGTGGGCAGATCGAGAGGGGACAGATCGAGTTCGGCCCGCAGCAGATTGACCCCGGTGGCGAGATCGGCCACCGAGTCGACGAGAGTGCCGTCGAGATCGAAGAGGAAGGTGTTCAGAACAGCCCCGCCTCGCGCATTTTGAAGAAGAGGACGACGGCGACGGCGGTGGGTGAGATGTAGCGGATGGCGAAATGCCACACCGGGTAGACCCATCCGGCCCCTCCGGCGATGAGCTCCTCCTTCTCCTGCGAGCCGCTCCAGAACCAGCCGACGTAGATGGCGGTGATCAGCCCGGCGATGGGGAGGAGGAAGTTCGACGCGATGAGATCGGCCGAATCGAAGAAGCTCAGGGCGCCGATGAAAGTCCAGTCGGCCATGACGTTGTACGACAGCGCCGTCGGGATGCCGACGACGAAGGCGAGAGCGGCGAGCGAGGCGGTCGCGGCGCGGCGGCTCCACCCCCTCTCGTCGATGAGATAGGCGACCTGGGCCTCCAGCAGCGAGATGGCGCTCGTCAGGGCGGCGAAGGACAGAAGGATGAAGAAGATGATGGCCAGAAACGGCCCTCCCGGGATCTGGGAGAAGACGACGGGGATCGTCTTGAAGATGAGCCCCGGCCCGCCGCCCGGTTCCATCCCGACCGAAAAGACGATGGAGAAGATGGCGAGCCCTGCCATGACGGCGATGAGGGTGTCGAGGGCGACGATGCGGAAGCTGACCGAGAAGAGGTCCTCGTTCTTCGGCAGATACGACCCGTAGGTGATCATCGCCGCCATGCCGAGCGACAGGGTGAAGAAGGCGTGCCCCATCGCCTCGAGGATCGCGCCGGGGGTGAGGGCGGCGAAATCGGGGCGAAACATGAAGGCCACGGCGTCGAGCGCCCCCTCGCTCAGCATCCCATTGACGAAGAGCAGAACGAGCAGGGACAGCAGCAGCGGCATGAGGATCTTGCTCCAGCGCTCGATCCCCTTTTGCACCCCGCCGATGACGATGCCGAGACACAGGACGATGAAGACGAAGTGCCAGAGCGTCTGGCGCGACCCGCTTGCGATGAGGGCGTCGAAGATCCCCTCGATGGCCTCGGGCGACTCGGCGCTGAAGGCGCCGCTCACCGAGCTCACGATGTAGTCGAGGGTCCACCCCGCCACGACCGAATAGTAGGACAGAATGATGAAGGCGGCCAGAACGCTCGTCCACCCGGCCAGCCGCCAGGGGGAGCCCCGCCCGGAAAGGGCGGTGAAGGCGCCGACAGCACCTCGGCGGGTGTGGCGGCCGATCATCAGCTCGGCCATCATGATCGGCAAACCGACCAGCACGATACAGCCGAGATAGACCAGGACGAAGGCGCCGCCTCCGTTCTCGCCGGTGACGTAGGGGAACTTCCAGATATTGCCCAGCCCGACGGCGCTGCCGGCGGCGGCCAGGATGAAGCCGAGGCGGGTGGCCCACAGCGGCCGGGAGGAGGGGACGTTCACGCGCGTTGCCTCTCGCCGAAGATCGCCGTTCCGACGCGCACCAGCGTCGCCCCTTCGGCGATGGCGACCTCGAAGTCGTGGCTCATCCCCATGGAGAGCTCGGTCATCTCGACCCCCACAAGCCCCAGGGCGGCGATGGTCTCGGAGAGCTCGCGCAGACGGCGGAAGAAGGGGCGCACCTCCTCGGGATCGTCGAAATAGGGCGGGAGGGTCATCAGGCCGCGGATGCGCACGTTGGGCAGCGCAGCGATCTGTCGCGCCAGCGCGATCAGCTCATCCTCCCCCGCCCCCGACTTGGTGACCTCCTCCCCCAGATTGACCTGCAGCAGGATGTCGACGGGGCGCCCCATCTTCTCCCACTGCCGGTCGATCTCGCGGGCGAGGCTGAGGCGATCGACCGAGTGGATCATGGCGACGCGGCCGCGCAGATATTTCACCTTGTTCGACTGCAGGTGGCCGATGAAGTGCCACTCGACCGGAGAGCGGACCTCCTCGCTCTTCGCCACGAACTCCTGCACGTAGCTCTCGCCGAAGAGGCTCTGCCCGGCCGCGGCCGCCGCCTCGATCCGGTCGGCGCCGTGGGTCTTGGAGACCGCTACCAGGCGCACCGAGGACGGATCGCGTCCGGCGCGGCGGGCGGCATCATCGATCGTTGCGCGGATTTTCTGCAGGTTGTCTCGGATTGTCATCAAATCGTATCGGGTATCGGGTTTCGGGTTTCGGGTTTCGGGTTTCGGGTTTATCGAGAGATTATAAAAGGGTTTCCTGAAACCTGAAACCCGATACCTGAAACCTTTTTTAGTCCTTGGATTGAAAAAGCCTGACCGCCCCGAGGCGCTCCAGCACCTCCACCACCTCGCACAGCGGCAGCCCCACGACGTTGGTGTAGCTCCCCTCGATGCGGCGGACCATGAAGACCCCCACCCCTTGGATGGCGTAGGCGCCCGCCTTGTCCATCGGCTCTCCGGTCGAAATGTACCCCGCGATTTCCGCCTCTGTCAACTCCTTGAAGGTCACGGCGGTCGAGACGAAACCGCTCTCGCAGCGCCCCGTCTCGCGGTCGCAGACCGCGTATCCCGACAGAACCTGGTGGCTTCGCCCCGAGAGGGAGCACAGCATCGCGGCCGCCTCTTCGGCGTCGCGCGGCTTGCCGAGGATCGCCTCGTCGCGAAGGACGATGGTGTCGCTGCCGACGAACCAGCGCCCGGGGACCTCGGCGCGAGAGGCGACCTCAAGGGCCTTCTGCCGGCTCAGGCGCTCGACGTGCGCTTCGGGCGTTTCGCCGGGGAGGATATCTTCGGCGATGCGGCTCGGCACAACGGAGAAGCGGATGCCCACCTGCGCCATCAGATCGGCGCGGCGCGGGGATGCGGAGGCGAGGACGATGTCGGTAGGGATCATTATGCACCAGGGTTCAAATAAGGGGTCATGTAGGCCGGGATAAGGCGGCAGCCGTTCCCGGCATGCCCGGAGGCGTCGCTGCGGGGTCAAGCTGCCGGAAACGCTTCGCTTATTCCGGCCTAACGCCCTACGCCCGCCTATGGGTCCAATGTCTCATTTCATGGGACCTATGGCTCGATGTTTTTCCGCCACCCCTCCAGATCCTCCAGCGCGCGTTCCGCCATCGCCAGGCGGCGGTCGGCGCGGCGGCGCTTTTTTCCTTCGAGGGGGGGGAAGAGGCCGTAGTTGACGTTCATCGGCTGGAAGTTCTGAGGCGATGACGAATTGAGGTGATGCAGGAGCGCCCCGAGGGCGGTCGTCGCGGGGGGAAGCGGCGCGGGAGCGCCCGTCTCGCGGCCGACGGCGAAGAGCCCCGCGAGAAATCCCGCGGCGGCCGACTCCACATACCCTTCCACCCCGGTGATCTGGCCGGCGAAGAAGAGGCGCTCCTCCCCTTTGAGCTGCAGCGCCTTGGTGAGACAGGCCGGGGCGTTGATAAAGGTGTTGCGGTGCACGCTCCCCAGCCGCGCGAAGCGGGCGTTCTCCAGCCCCGGGATGGTGCGCAACAGCCGCTTCTGCTCGGGGTAGGTGAGCTTGGTCTGGAAGCCGACGAGGTTGTAGAGGGTGGCGTGGCGGTCGTCCTGGCGCAGCTGCACCACGGCGAAGGGCTCGCGCCCCGTGCGCGGGTCGGGGAGCCCCACCGGCTTCATCGGGCCGAAGGCGAGGGTCATCTCGCCGCGCTCGGCCATCTCCTCGATCGGCATGCACCCCTCGAAATGAATCATCTTCTCGAAATCGCGCGCCGGCACCTTCTCGGCGCCGCGCAGCCCCTCGACGAAGGCGAGGTACTCCTCCTTGGTGAGGGGGCAGTTGACGTAGTCGTCCCCCCCCTTGCCGTAGCGCGAGGCGCGCCACGCCTTGTCGAAGTCGATGGAGTCGGCCTCGACGATGGGGGCGATGGCGTCGTAGAAGTAGAGGTGCTCGCTTCCGGTGCGGCGGGCGATCGCCTCGGAGAGGGATTCGGAGGTGAGGGGGCCGGAGGCGACGACGACCGTCCCCTCGGCGGGGATCTCGACGATCTCCTCCCGGCGCAGTTCGACTTCCGGATGGCTCTCGATGCGCTCGGTGATGTAGGCGCTGAAGGCCTCGCGGTCGACGGCGAGCGCCCCCCCGGCCGGGACGGCGGTGGCGTCGGCGGCAGCCATGAAGAGAGTGCCGCAGCGGCGAAGCTCCTCCTTCAAGCACCCGACGGCGTTGTTCATCCCCGCCCCACGCAGGCTGTTGGAGCAGACGAGCTCGGCCAGCAGCGGCGAGTGATGGGCGGGGGAGAAGCGCTGCGGCTTCATCTCGAAGAGGGTCACCCGCACCCCCCGGTTCGCCGCCTGCCACGCCGCCTCGCACCCGGCGAGCCCCGCGCCGATGACGGTGATGTGCTTTTGTTCGCTCACGTGCGAAAATCCCTTCGTAACGCTTCAGGCCGCATGGTAAATAACCACACGGCCTGCAGTTTTTTCTCTCCCCTCCTACTTTAGGAGGAGCAGGGGGAGGTAAAGTTCATTCGAAACCTACCTCCCCCCAACCCCCTCCTGATCCAGGAGGGGGAGAGGAGCCTTATTTCTTCCCGGCCGTCTTTCCCTTGGCGGCCGGCGCCTTCTTCGCTGCCGTTTTTTTCTTCGCCGCGGGCTTCTTCTCGGCCGCTTCCGCCTTGGGGGGCTTCTCCGGCGCCACCAGGACGACCTTCCAGTCGCACCCCTCCTTGGGGCACTTGCGCACGGTCCCCTCGCGCTTGGTCGTCTTCTCCACCGTCAGGGGGAAGCCGCAGGTCGGGCACGGCTCCTCGACGGGCATGTCCCACAGGGCGTACTTGCACTTGGGGTAGCGGCTGCAGGAGTAGAAGATCTTGCCGTAGCGGCTCTTCTTCTCCATCAACTCCCCCTCCTTGCACTCGGGGCAGGTGATGTCGAGGGATTTGGGCTTGACCAGGGGCTGGATGTTGCGGCACGCCGGGTAGCCCGAGCAGGCGAGATACTTGCCGTAGCGCCCCTCCTTGATGAGCATCGGGGCGCCGCACTTGTCGCACTTTTCTTCGGAGACGACAGGCTCCTCGCGCTCTTCGGCCGAGAGGGGCTCGGTGTGGCGGCACTCGGGAAAGCCGCTGCAGGCGAGGAACTTGCCGGCACGGCCGAGCTTCACCACGAGGGGCTTGGCGCATTCGGGGCAGGTGCGGTCGGTCTTCTCGGTGGTGACGTCCTCCTTGCTGACCTCCTTCTCCTTGTTCTTGAGGAGATTGATGAACGGCTCCCAGAACCCGCGCAGCAGGGGGCGCCATTTCTCCTCGCCGCGCGAGACGGCGTCGAGATCCTCTTCGAGCTTGGCGGTGAACTCGTAGTCGACGTACTGCTGAAAGTGCGTCGTGAGAAGGTCGCTTACGACACGCCCCACGTCCTCGGGATAGAAGGTACGCTTCTCGAGCCGCGCGTACTTGCGCACCACCAGGGTGTTCATGATGGAGGCGTAGGTCGAGGGGCGGCCGATGCCGTACTCTTCGAGGGTCTTGACCAGGCTCGCCTCGGTGTAGCGCGGCGGCGGCTGGGTGAAGTGCTGCTCGGGGATGATCTCGTCGCGCCGCACGGCCTCCCCCTCCTCCAGCGCGGGGAGGGTCCCCTCCTGCTCTTCCTCGGCGTCGTCGGTCCCCTCGATGTAGAGCTTCATGAAGCCGGGGAAGCGGATCACCTGCCCCGTGGCGCGAAAGACGAAGCGCTCGCCGGCGGCGATGTCGACGGTGGTGGCGTCGAGGACGGCGGGGGTCATCTGCGAGGCGACGGTGCGCTTCCAGATGAGCTGGTAGAGGCGGTACTGGTCCGAGCTCAGGTAAGGCTTGACCTTCTCGGGGGTGTTGGCGATGGAGGTGGGGCGCACCGCCTCGTGGGCCTCCTGGGCGTTCTTCGCCTTGTTCTTGAAGACGCGCGGCTTCTCCAGGGCGTAGTCGGGACCGAAGAGGGAGGTGATGACCCGGCGCGCCTCCGTCGTCGCCTCGTTGGACAGGGCGACGGAGTCGGTCCGCATGTAGGTGATGAGGCCCGAGGCGCCGTCGCCGACGTCGATCCCCTCGTAGAGCTTCTGCGCCACCGACATCGTCTTGCGGGCCGAAAAACCGAGCTTGCGGCTCGCCTCCTGCTGCAGGGTGCTGGTGGTGAAGGGGGGCGAGGGGTTGCGGCGTTTTTCGCTGCGGGCGACCTCCGCTACGCGGAAGGTCTCCTTCGCGATGGCGGCGACGAGCTCCGACGCCCGCGCCTCGTCGCCGATGGCGAACTTGTCGAGCTTGGCGCCGTCGACGGCGGTGAGGCGGGCGCGAAAGGCCTTCCCCTTGCCCGACTCCAGCAGCGCCTCGATGCTCCAGTATTCGCGGGCGACGAAGGCCTCGATCTCCTTCTCGCGCTCGCAGATCAGCCGAAGGGCCACCGACTGCACGCGGCCGGCCGACAGACCGTAGCGGATCTTCTTCCACAGAAAAGGAGAGAGATTGAAGCCGACGAGATAGTCGAGGACGGCGCGGGCCTGCTGGGCATCGACGAGCTCGCGCGAGATGCGCCCCGGCTGGGCGATCGCCTTCTGGATCGCCCCCTTGGTGATCTCGTGGAAGACGACGCGCTTGACCTCGGGGGAGCCGTTGTGCTCGTCGATCTCCAGCGCCTGCAGCAGATGCCAGGCGATGGCCTCCCCTTCGCGGTCGGGGTCGGTGGCGAGGATGATCTCGCTGCTGCGGCTCGCCTCCTTCTTCAGCGCCTCCACATGCTTTCGGCTCTCGGGCAGGACGTGGTAGCGCGGCTCGAAGTCGTGGGCCACATCGACCGACCCCTGCTTGCTCGGCAGCGCGCGCACATGCCCGTAGGAGGCGAGGACGCGGTAGTCCTTGCCGAGAAACTTCTCGATGGTTTTCGCCTTGGCGGGCGATTCGACGATGACCAGTGATTTCGCCATAGAACCTCAAAATGCAGGCAATGGGCGAGGGGCAAGAGGGAAGGCTTCCATCGCCCCTTGCTCTATAGCCTATCGCCTTGCTGCTAAATAAAAAGGCTGCAGAATCCCGCAGCCCATTTTAACGCCTAATGATACAAATGCGACCAATCGTCCTCCAGAAGACGATCATACTCGCGCCGCCACTCGTCGTGGGAGCGCGAGAAGAGGGTCAGGACGGTGATCGTCTTCATCTCCTTGAGGGAGACTTCGTCCTCGCCCATCTGCATCGCCCGGCCGATGACCTCCTCCTCAAGCTCGTCGTTGAGGATCCCCATCCCGCGAAGGCGAACGAGAAATCCCCGGGCTTCCAGGGAGAGGTCGCGGCACTCCTCGGCGGTGAAGACGCGGTGGCTGGACAGGGCCAGGGGCGCCGAGGCGGCCCCTTCCGGAGCAAGGGAGAGGCTCTCCATCCACGAGAAGGCGGCGTCGATCTCTTCGGCCTCGAAGCCGACCGAGAGGAGCTCTTCCACGATCTCGGAATCCGACGGATGGTCGCGATCTTCCATCACGTACTGGGCGATGAGGCTGACGATAGCCAGGACCCGCTCTCTCAAGGGTGCTCCCGTGATCGATCCGCACAGGTCACGAGGACCTGCCGCTTCGCACAAAACGCGTTCCAGGAAGCGCACTTACCCCTCCCCGGAGCTCCAGGTGCAGTAAAATAGCGGAAACGTCCATGGGTGTCAAGGCGCTTTTCCGAACGATTTCGTCGATATGCAGCGGCTCGTCTCCGAGCAGATCGTAGATGGCGCGCTCGCTGCCCCCCAGCTCGGCGGCGAGACGGTCCTCGGCGCTGCGCACCTCTTTGGAGGGGAGCCGAGGCCACAGCACCGACAGGATGTCCTGCGCCGAGGTGACGAGGTGGGCGCCGTCCTTGAGCAGGCGGTTGACGCCGCCGCTCGTCGCGGCGTAGACGTTGCCCGGCACCGAGAAGACCTCGCGCCCCTGCTCCAGCG
This sequence comes from Desulfuromonadales bacterium, assembly GCA_050485365.1. GTDB lineage: Bacteria > Desulfobacterota > Desulfuromonadia > Desulfuromonadales > JACZKF01 > JARFUG01. The sequence continues at coordinate 72,195 of JBJHBH010000005.1, forward strand.
CGAAGTCGGCGGTGATGAGCGAGCCGCTCTTCTCGGCGGCCTCCACCACGAGCGTCCCCTTGCTCAGGCCGCTGATGATGCGGTTGCGTCCGGGGAAATGTCCTGCCAGAGGGGGTGTGCCGGGGGGATATTCGGAGACGACCGCGCCGGCTTCGACGATGCGCTCAAACAGGCGAGCGTTTTCGGGGGGATAGACGCAGTCGATGCCGCACCCCAGCACGGCGACGGTCAAGCCGCCTCCTTCCAGAGCGCCGAGGTGGGCGGCGGTGTCGATGCCGCGGGCGAGGCCGCTGACGATGACGATCCCCCGCGATGCGACCTCGCGGCAGACCGACTCGGTCAGGCGCCGCCCGTTGGGAGAGGCGCGGCGGGCGCCCACGACCGCCAGGGCGTCCAGCGCGGGGATGCGGCCGCGCACGTAAAGAAGGGCGGGAGGGTCGGAGATGGTGCGCAGAATCGGCGGGTACTCGTCGTCGCGGAAGGAGACGATGCGGACCCCGAGGCGCCGCATCTCCGTCCAAGCCTTCTGCACCGCCGCATCGTCGGCGGGGCAAAGCGAACGGGCGAGCGACTCGCGCACCCCGCAGCGCGCCCAGGCGGCCGCGGGCGCGGCGACAATGGAGGGCGCGTCGCCGAATGCCTCCATCAGGCGCATCAGCCCCGTGCGCCCGAGCCCCTTGGTCAGATGAAGGCGCAGCCAGTCTCTGTCTGAAGTCTCCATTCCCCCTCCCCCCGGTCTTTGCTATCTACCTACTCCACAGCCGCCGTGACCCGGTCGCCGCGCTCGATGGGCAGATTCGCCGTTTTGAGGATGAGGGCGGTGGCGGCGGTGCGCCGCACGTCGACGACGACGGCGGTCCCGAGAAGGATGTCTGGCAGAAGCAGATCCGCGTGCTGCAGCCCGAAGTCCGTCGCCTTGCGCGACCGGCTCAGGTGCAGGATGTTGCCGACCTCGAGGCCGTCCTCCTCGCCGAGATCGACGTACACATAATCGTACTGCGCCAGGGCGCGCTGCCCCTCGCCGCCGCCGAGGACGACCCCCGTCGCCGCGCGGGACGCCTGTTTGAGGGCGATCTGGCGGCGCGGCGGCTCCCAAGGGAGCAGAAACGCTCCGCGCTCGATCTCCTTTTGCGCCGAGGTGATCACCGCCGAGGCGACCTGCGGGTGCGTCTCGGTGATCTGCAGTCCCCCCAGACGGGTGACGAGATAGCCGACGCGGAAACCGGTCTCCGGGTGGGTGACGGGCCGTCCGACGGAGACGAGCGTATAGCGGTCGCCCGGGCGGGCCTGGTCGAGGCGGCGCATCTCGACGAAGACCCGGTCGCCCGTGGCCTTCATGATCCGGTTCTCGACGCCGTCGATGATGCGCCCCGCGTCATCGAGCTCGCGGTCGGTCACGAAGGCCTCGGGGCCGTGTCCGATGGCCTTGATGACGACCGACTCCTCCACCGGCTCCGGCACGATGAGGGGCTCGGTGGGGGCGGGGGCGGGCTCGTCCTGCACGAGCTCGATGCGCCCGTCCTGAAAACGTACCTTCTGGCCGGGGTAGATGAAGTGGGGGTTGCGGATGTAGGGGTTGTGCGCCCAGAGGCTCGGCCAGTACCAGGGATCCTGGAGGAAGCGCTCGGAGATTCCCCAGAGGGTGTCGCCCTTCTGGATGACGTAGGTACGGGGCTCCTCGGCCGCGGCGGCCGTCAGAGGCAGCGCCAGAAGCGCCAGCAGCAACACGATTCTCACAATCATTCCAACCCCCTTGCTCGGGAAGCGCCGGACGCGGCGGGCGTCCGGAAATCTATTCTAACTACCGAAATCTCAGCGGTCCATCGACGCGCGGGCGGCGGCGCTCCCCGGGTAGCGGTCGTGCAGCAGCTGCAGCGTGCGGCGGGCCTCCTCCGGCTCGTCGGTCCGCTCCAGCGCGCTGGCCAGCTTCAGCAGCGCATCCGGAGTCTTGCTCCCCTGGGGGTCCTGCTCCGAGATTTTGCGGAAGGCGTCGATCGCCTGGGGATAGCGCCCGAGAGCATAGTAGCATTCTCCGAGCCAATACCGGGCGTTGCCCGCCTGTTCGCTGGCGGGAAAGAGGCGCAGAAACGTTTCGAACCCCTGGGCGGCCTGCTCGTAGCGCCCCGAGGCGAAACTCGCGAAGGCGCGAAGATAGATGTCGGTGGGGCTGCCGGCGGCGGCGCCCTCGGCGCGCGGCGGTGCTTCAGGGGGCGCAGGGGGCGAGCTTGCGGCTTTATCCCCGAGAGAGGTGACGTTTTGCGCCACGATGGTGCGTCGCAGCTCCTCGGTGATCTGCTGCTGCTCGCGAAGCCACCCCTCCAGCACCAGGACGCTGTCGCGAAGGCGCTGCACCTCGCGGGAGAGCTCGGCGTGCTCGGCTTCGAGCTGCGCCGCACTGCGCATCGCTCCCGGCTGGGGAGCGGTCGCCGCGCACCCGGCGGCAAAGAGTACGATCGCCGCCAGCAGCGGCATGCACAGGGTCGATCTCATCTTGAATGCTCCTTCGGTCCGGATCGCAAAACAACTGAAAAACTATAGAGTTTCATGCTCAGAGTCAAGCACTATCAGGGACTTGCGCTCTTTTGCGCCAATTCATCCGTTGGAAGCCTCCCTCGGCCGTGCTATGGTAGCGCGCGAACGCATTTTACTCCAAAGAGAGCCCACGCGACGATGGCCCCACCGGAGCTTCTCGTCCCCGCCGGGGACATGGCAAAACTCAAGACAGCCCTCGACTACGGCGCCGACGCCGTCTATCTGGGCGCCGAGCGCTTCGGTCTGCGCGCCCACGCCGGCAACTTCACCCTGGAGCGGCTCGCCGAGGCCCGCGCGCTGACGCGCGAGCGTGGGAAGCGCCTCTACCTGACCCTCAACGCCTACATGCGCCCCGCCGATCTCGCCCCCTTGAGCGAGCTTTTGCACGAGCTGCGCCCGCTCGACCTCGACGCCTACATCGTCTCGGACCCCGGCGTGCTGTCGCTGGTGCGCCGCATCGACCCGCAGCGCCCGATCCACCTCTCGACCCAGGCCAACACCACCAACGCCGCGGCCGCCGAATTCTGGAAGGGGGCGGGGGTGAGCCGCGTCAACCTCGCCCGGGAGTCGACCCTGAGCGAGATCGCCGAGATCGCCCGGCAGGTCGACATCGAGCTGGAGGTCTTCGTTCACGGCGCCATGTGCGTCGCGGTGTCGGGGCGCTGCCTGCTGTCGGCGGCCCTCACCGGCCGCAGCGCCAACGAGGGGGCGTGCGCCCACCCCTGCCGCTGGCGCTACGCCCTGGTGGAGGAGACGCGCCCCGGCGAGGCCTTCTCCGTCGAGGAGGACGCGCGCGGCACCTACATCCTCAACTCCCGCGACCTCTGCCTTGTCGAGCACCTGCCGCGCCTCATCGAGGCGGGGGCGACGAGCCTCAAGATCGAGGGGCGCATGAAGAGCCTGTACTACGTCGCGGCGGTCACCCGCGTCTACCGGGCGGCCCTCGACCGCTACCTGGAAGACCCCCACGGGTGGCGCTGCGACCCGGCCTGGCTCGAAGAGCTCGACAAGGTGAGCCACCGCCCCTACGGCAGCGGATTTCTCTTCGGCGCCGACGATCCGCAGATCCACACGGGCGACAGCAAATACCGGCGAAGCTGCGACTTTGTCGGCGTCGTTCTGGAGGCGCCGTCCGAAGGGCGCGCCCTGGTCGAAGGGCGGGGGCGCTTCTTCCCCGGCGAGGAGCTCGAGCTCATCGGCCCCGCCATGCGCCAGGCGCGCTTCACCGTCGGGGAGATCCGCTCGGCCGAAGGCGCCCTCCTGTCCGCCGCCCAGCCAAACGCGAAGATCGTGACCGAGCTCCCCGAGGGGTCGCGCCCCGGAGACCTGCTGAGGAGGGATCGAATCGCCTAGGCTTGCGGATTTTGATTTACATAAGGTGGTTTTTCGAACTGAATTCAAAATTCAACATTCAAAATTCAAAATTGCCTTTTCTCACGCCTGCCAGCACGACTCGCTCTCCACGTCGCAGCACGACAGGGTGCGGCCGTAGACGGCGCCGGTGTCGAGGGCGATCTTGTTGCGCGAAAAGAGGACGCCGGTGCGCGGGGTGTGGCCGAAGACGACCTTCTTCCCCCAGTTGTACGACGAGAAGAGAAAATCGTCCCGGATCCAGAGCATGTCCCGGGCGTGCTGCTGCGGCAGGGGGATTCCGGGGCGCAGCCCGGCGTGAACGAAGATGAACCCCTCGGTTTCGTAATAAAGCTCCAGGTGTTCGAGAAAGTCGAGGTGTTCTTTGGGGATGCGCAGCTTCGAGCCATCGCGGTACTGCTCGAGGGTGCTCTCGCCGCCGTTGCTGTAGTAGACGAGTTGATTGCGTCCGGCGAGAAAATCGAGGAACATCTCCTCGTGGTTCCCCTTGAGAAAGACCGTGCGGGGGAATCGGAGACCGAAGTCGATGAGATAGTCGATCACCCCCCGCGAGTCGGCGCCGCGGTCGATGTAGTCGCCGAGAAAGACGATGCGGTCGTGGGGCCCGGGCCGCACCTTCGCCATGAGCTTTTCAAGCTGGGGGAGGCATCCGTGGATATCCCCCACGGCGAGGAGCCTCCCGGCGCCCCCCTCGTCCCCTTCCGGGCTCGGCTGCGATTTTTTGAAAATTTTCATGGGACCAGTATACCATCGATCCCACGGCGCGTTTGCTCCCGGCATTGCCGCACGACGCCCGGCGGGTGTGCATCCCATCCAATCAAGGAGGCTTTACATGAAACGGATTCTTCTGGCGGCTGTCGCCCTGGCCCTGCTCGCCTCTCCCGCCGCGGCGGGCAGGTACGACATTGTCATCGATGCCGATCTGCCAAACGCCACCTTCTCCAGCTTCGTGCGCGAAGCCGGCACCGCCACCGCCTACCGCGCCCTGGCGCCGGCCGCGCCGCAGGGAGTTTTCGGCTTCGACGTCGGCATCGCGGTGAGCGGGGTCGACATCCGCAACGCCGCCTGGGAGCCCCTCTTCAGGGACAACGACGCGCCGAGCCTCCTCCCCGTACCGAGGCTGCAGGCACGCAAGGGGCTCCCCTTCAACTTCGACGTCGGCGCCTTCTATGCCGATATCCCCAACAGCAACATGAAGATGTGGGGGGCCGAGGTGCAGTGGGCGCCCCTCGAAGGGGGGATCGCTATGCCCGCCTTCGCCCTTCGGGGGAGCTACTCGACCCTTCGCGGCGTGAGCGACCTCGACTTGGAGACCTACGGCGTCGATGCGGTCCTCAGCAAGGGCTTTCCGCTGCTGACCCCCTACGGCGGCATCGGCCTCATCCGCGTCGAGGGGGATTACACCGGCACGGCCAACGAGGCACTGACCAGGCACACCTTCAACGAGGTGCGCTACTTCGGCGGCGTCCAGCTCTCGCTGGCGCTGCTGCGGCTCACGGCCGAAGCCGAATACATGGATCGCCCCGTCTACTCCCTCAAGGCGAGCGTGGGGTGGTAGAGACGTTGAAAAGGGGAGGCGATCTCAGATCGCCTCCCCTTCGACATCGCGGATCTTCACGACCCGGCAGCAGATCCGCCGCCCCGCCAGATCGCGATGGAGGCGCACCAGGAAGCGCACCGTGACCACCTTGTGGATGGCCGCCTGCGTGAAGCGGTACAGCGCCTTGCGAAAGGGGCCGGGCGCCTCGCCGAGCAGCAGCGGACAGTAGTCGGAGAGGTTGAGAACGACACGCACCCCGGAGGGGAGTGGTTCGCAGGAGAAGGTCAGCTCTCCCCCCTCGCACCCTCCCGGGTGGAGCAGAATTCCGCCGTTGATGGCGAGGGCGATGCGCTCCTCGGAGGCGGCGTCCTTCTCGAAGCGCAGCAGCGCCGGCCCGAAGCGAAAGAGGCGAAACTCGATCCCCGCGTCGGTCTCCACGGGGGCGACCGCCCCGAGGGTGAAGCGCCGGATATGCCCGAGATAACGATCGAGGAGGGTGCGAGGGGTGATCCCCCCCGCCAACTCGGCCGGGATCACCGTCGACTGCACCGAGCGCACCGAAGACACCTTCTGCAGCACCTGGGCGCAGGCGATCTCTCTTTCTGGGTAGGGGGGGGAATTGCCCACGGGTCGTCTCCTTCAACC
>JBJHBH010000006.1:0-73698 GCA_050485365.1 Desulfuromonadales bacterium
TCCCCATGCGGTTGGCCAGCGGCGCGTAGATGTCGAGGGTCTCCTGGGCGATCTTGCGCTGACGGGCGGGGGGGTGGTGGTCGAGGGTGCGCATGTTGTGCAGGCGGTCGGCGAGCTTGACGATGACGACGCGGATGTCGCGCGCCATGGCGAGGATCATCTTGCGGAAGCTCTCTGCCTGGCGCTCCTCGCGGGTGCGGAAGGTGATCTTGCTCAGCTTCGTCACCCCGTCGACGAGCTCGGCAACCTCGCTGCCGAACAGCGCCTTGAGCTCTTCGGCGGTGGTGAGGGTGTCTTCGATGGTATCGTGCAGAAGCCCGGTGGTGACGGTCGGCACATCCATGCGCAGATAGGCAAGGATGAAGGCGACCTCCATCGGGTGATTCAGATACGGCTCGCCCGAGAGGCGCACCTGCCCCTGGTGGACCTTGGCGCTGAAGACGTAGGCCTTTCGCACCAGATCCAGGTCGGCGGTGGGGTTGTAGGAGCGGATCTTCTCGAGGATGTCGTCGATGCGAATCATGGAGACTCTACCCGGAAGGGCGGATAAGTAGAGCCGGAAGAGAGCAGTCCGTTGGGCTGCAAGGCCGCCGCTTCACAGCCGAAGGCGGCGGCCGCGCCGATCAGCGCTTTCTGGAAGGAAGCTCGTAGTCGACTTTGGCCGCGGCGATCTCGCGCAGGGCCAGAACGACCTTCTTGTTCCCGGCCTTGTTTTCGATCAGAGGCTGCGATCCCTTGTAGAGCTGCTTGGTCCTCTTGGCGGCGACCATCACCAGCAAGAAGCGGTTGGGGATCTGGGTCAGACAATCTTCAACAGTAATACGTGCCATGTCGTTCTCCGAAAATGGATGTGATCCGAAGCAGAGCGGCGCGACGCGCCCTACCCTTCGTCTGTGGTGATGCCGAAGCGCTGCGCAATCGGCGGCAGGGCCCGCTCTCTGCGGCACCCCTCGGCGCGGAAGATCGCCTTCAGGTCGGCCGAAGCGGCGCCGAGATCTTCATTGACCACGATGTAATCATACCAGACCGCTTCGCGCACTTCGCGGCGGGCGTTGAAAATCCGCCGTTCGATGACCTCGGCCGTATCGGTCTGCCGCCCCAGCAGGCGTCTTTCGAGCTCTTCGAAGCTCGGAGGGAGGATGAAGATGAAGACGCCGCGGCGGTAGCTTCGGCGAATCTGGGCCGCCCCCTGGCAGTCGATGTCGAGCAGCAGGTCGAGACCGGCGCGGCGCGCCTCCTCCAGCGTCTGGAGGGAGGTGCCGTAGCGGTTGCCGTGCACCTCGGCCCACTCGGCGAAGGCCCCGTCGCGCACCATGTCGTCGAAGGTCTCGGGCGAAACGAAATGGTAATCGCGCCCGTCGACCTCCCCCGCCCTCATGGGGCGCGTCGTAAAGGAGACAGACTGCCGCAACCGGGGAAAGAAGTCAATCAATTCCTTGCTGAGCGTGGTCTTGCCCGTCCCCGAAGGAGCTGAAATGATAAAGAGAATGCCTTCTCGATTGTAACTGTTCAACATGGAGTCCCAACTCCCATGCCAAGGGACGCTTTTCGCCGTCCATGGCCGCTTGACTGGCACCGTCCATGGCGCCAGACACCCTTGTCATGTGAGCCGCGACCCCACAAGGTGAATAGATACTCTCGATTCATGATGTCCGCCGTGGCCGCACAGGCGGCCGCTTGCGCGCAAACGGCGCTCTCACTCGATATTCTGAACCTGCTCGCGCACTTTCTCAAGCTCCGCCTTGATCGCCACGACGAGGCGCGTCAGCTCCGCATCGTTCGACTTGGAACCCATGGTGTTCACCTCACGGTTGAGCTCCTGGACGAGAAAATCCATCTGTCGGCCGATCGGCTCGGCGGCATCGAACAGGGTGCGAAACTGCGCCAGATGGCTGCGAAAGCGCACGAGCTCCTCGGAGATGTCGCAGCGGTCGGCGAAGATGGCGATCTCCTGGGCGACGCGCTGAGGATCGAAGGCGACGTCCTGCCCGAGGCGCGCCAGACGCTCCGCGAGCTTGGCCTGCCATTCGACCGAGACGTTCGGAGCGCGCTCGGCGATCTTGGCGAGACACTCCTCGATGAGCGCGAGCCGCCCCTCGATGTCGACGCGCGTCGCCTCCCCCTCCTGGCGGCGCATCGCCTCAAGGGCATCGATGCCGCGCTCCAGCGCCTGGCGGAGACACTCGTGCACGAGCTCTTCGGACACCTCCCCCTCGCGCACCGTGACGACGTCCTTCTGCGCCGCCAGCAGCGCGACCGGTATCCCCTCCTGCAGACCGAACGCCTCGCGCATCTCCTCGAAGACCGCGACGTAGGCCGCCGCGAGGGGGCGGTTGAGCACCGGTACGGTCGAAGCCCCTGCGGCGAATTCCTGGGTCACGAAGACATCGATCTTGCCGCGGCGAAGGCGCTCGCCCACCTTCTTCTTGATGTCGGCTTCCAAAACGAGAAGGGATCGCGGGACCTTCACGGCGATGTCGGCGTAGCGGTGGTTCACCGACCGCACCTCCACGCTCAGCGACACCCCTTCGGCGGCCGCCTGCCCCTTGCCGAAGCCGGTCATGCTCTTGATCATACGCCCCTCCTTGCGTTCAGGGAATCGTCCGGAAAATCCGGATGGCTTAAAAAATTACACATGAGCGAAATCACGCCGCGAGAATAAGCCATCGCCGCCCATGGCGTCAAGAACGGAATCGGGGCTTTTCTCTTCACAGCGGCGCCGCGCGGCGATAGAATGCCCCTCGGCACCGAACCTCTGAGGGAATCGTCTCCGAATGCTTCGTCGATGGACCTGCTGCAGCGTCTTCGCCCTCGCCCTTCTGCTCTGGCTCGCCGGCCCTTTCGGCACGGCGGCGGCCTACCCCATCGGCGCCATTCCCCGCACCGAGACGCTCCTGACGGTGCAGACGCCCCACTATCGCATCATCTATCAGGAGCCCCTCGCCGACTCCCTCCCCCTGCTGGCGCGCTACGCCGAGGAGGCCTTCGCCGTCCTGACGGAAATCTACCGCTGGAAGCCCCGGGGGCGCATCGATCTCTTCTACATCGACGCCCTCGACACCCACAACGGGTGGGCCACGGTGGTGCCGCACAACACCATCCTCATCTACGCGGCAGGGGCCGAGCCCGGGTCGAGCATCTACGCTCCGGGCAACGATCTGCGCCGCACGATGTACCACGAGCTCGCCCACGTCCTCACCATGGACATGCGCTTCGGCTACAACCGCCTCTTCTCCTCAGTCTTCGGCAAAGCCCTCCCCTTCGGCGACCCTGTGTCGGGGGCCGTCTCGCTGATGAGCGCCTCTCCCGTCGCCCTCGCCCCGAGCTGGTATCTGGAGGGGCAGGCGATCTGGGCCGAGACCGAATTCGCCCCTCCCGGGCGGGGCGAGTCGGCCTTCGTCGACATGCTCTTTCGCACCGCGGTGCGCGACGCGAACCTCCTTCCCCACGGCGAATGGTATCTGGAGATCCCCCACTGGCCCTACGGCACCGGCGCCTACATCTATGGCGCGCGCCTCATCGAACACATCGACGCAGGCACGGAGGCCGCCGCCGGGGGGGCGCTCAACGAGGAGATCGCCCGCGGAGTCCTCTTCGCCGCGAGCCGCGCCGCGAGACGATCCGCCGGAAGGGACTTCGAGACCCTTTCGGCAGAGACCCTCGCCCGCGAAACCGCCCTTCAGCGCGAGAGCCTCTCGGCCCTCCAAGCATTGGCGCCAACGCCCGCCCCCCGGATCACCCCCGAAGGGATGGCCGTCTCGGTCCCCCTCGTCTTCGGCCCCCACGTCTATCTGCTCGCCGCCGCCGAGGAGGAGACGAGCCGCCTCTACCGCTACGACCCGCCGAACGGGGAGGTGCGCCGAACATCATCGGCCCAGACGACCCCTCGCTTCGGCGCCCTCGCCGCCGACCGCACGCGGGGATCCATCATCTACACCCGCCTCAACATCCTGAGCAACGAGAACCTGTGGTACGAAGTGCGGCGCTTCGACCCGCTCAGCGGCGACGATAGCCTCGTGACCGATCGCGGGCGCTACCGTGCGGTCGACATCGCCCCCGACGGACGCACTATGGCGGCCGTCTCTCAGCGGGGAGGCAAATCGTATCTGATCGAGGCCGATTTCGACGAAGGCGCTCGGGTCGGCGCCGAGAGAATTCTCCTGGAGCTCCCCGTCGAATCGGACCTCTCCTCCCCTCGCTTCTGTCCCGACGGCTCGCGCATCGCCTACGTCGCGGCCGACCGGGACGGCTTTCGCCTTCAGCTCTTCGATACCCGCAGCGGCTCGCACACCGTTTTGTTCGCCACGACGGCCCACATCGTCGCCCCCGCGTGGCACCCTGCTGGTCAAACTCTGGTCTTCGGCAGCGACCTCAACGGCGTCTTCAATCTCTACGAGATCGACGCCCGCGAGGGGGCGTCCCCCGCCCCCATCACCCACGTGACGGGCGGACTTTTCTTTCCCGCCTTCAGCGACGACGCCCTGACCCTGTACGCCGTCGCCTACGACGGCTTCGGCCCGCATCTGACGCGCATCCCCTACAACGCCGAGCGCCCCGCCGGGGATCTCCCCGTCATCACGACGGTGCGCGCCGGGCGCGAAGGGACTCCGCGCTTCGAGAGCCTCAGGGACGAAGCGCAGCGCCAGGGGCTCTCGGCGGCGCAGTCCCTCGGGGCGCCGGACGCTTACAACTCCTTCTCCCACATCCGCTTCGACTACTGGTCGCCCTGGCTCACCGCCAGCACCGACGGCGTGCAGGGCGGGGTCGGCGCCTCCCTCTCCGATCCGGCCCGTTTTCAGGAGACGACCCTCCTCGCCGGCCGCGAGTCGCGCTACGGCACCCCCGTCGGGGGCGTCTTCTACACCTACCGGGGGATCTGGCCCACCGTGCGCCTGTACGCCGCCGCACAGCAGGATTTCTACCATAACCTGCTGCGCAGCGACGCGACCGGCAGGCGCTTCGATCACGCCGAGGAGGTGCGGCGCTTCGGGGCGGCCTTCGAGTACCCCGTCCATCGACTCGAGAGGCGCATCACCCTGGAAGGCGGATACGAATATCGCGACCGCCGCTTCATCGGCGAAGTGGCCCAAGCCCGGGGCGCCGTTCCCCTTTCGGTCGAGCCGTCGCCGGGAGACGAAGGGCTTCTGTGGGGGCGGCTGAGCCTGCTCAGCGCCGAGGCTTACGGGCGAAGCAGCTCCCTGGAGGACGGCAGGCTCGTCACCATTGGCGCCGAGTGGTCGAGACGCGACTTCGGGGGCGATCTCGCCCGCTCGCGATTCCTGGCGGGGTGGAACGAATATCTTGCGGTGCCGTGGGGGAGAAACCACGTCCTGAAGCTCTCGACCATCTACGGCTTCGGCACGGGGGAGCGCACCGCGCAGGGGCTCTTCGGTCTCGGCGGATTTTTCGATCCGATGGGGCTCCAGACGCCGGGGCTCGCCAGCCGCCTGCCGCTTCGCGGCTATCCGAGCAACTTTCGCACCGGAGAGCGGGTCTTCAAAGGCGAAGCGGCCTACCGCTTCCCCATCGTCGACATCTCCAGGGGACGCGAAGGGGTCTTCCCCGTCTATTCCCGGCAGCTTTTCGCCGAAATCTTCTACGAAGCGGGGCGGACCTGGCGAGGACAGGGTGGGAGGGACGACGGCGACTGGATCAGCTCGACCGGCGCCGAAATAAACTACTCTCTGACGATCCTGCGCTACGTCTCCTTCGCGCCCGGCATCGGCGTCGCCTACGCCCCGCAGCGCGCCGCGCAGACGGTGCAACCGTATCTGAGCATCAAAGGTTGGGTGAATTTCTGATCCGACGATTGAAAACGATTGTTCATCCTGTACACTATTGTGCGCAACCGATCGACATTCTTTTCAGGAGGACTCAAATGAAGAAAAGCTTTTTGTTCATCGCTCTTGCCGCCTGCCTCGGCTTCGCCTCATCGGCCGCGGCGTCCAATTATCTGACGGCCAAGGGGGGGATCTTCTTCCCCGCCGCGGGAGGGCTCAACGACGGCTACAACATCGAGCTCGCCTACGGGCTCGACACCTCCTACATGATGCCCAACTCGGCGGTGGAGATCGGCCTCGGCTACTACAACGCCAGCCGCAGGCAGAACGAACTGAGCGTTCTCCCCGTCACCGCGACCTTTCTTCTCAACAACGATCCGGCCGGCCCGCTCAACGTCTACGGCGGCGCGGGGGTCGGCGTCTACTTCTCCGATCTGGAGACGCGCGACATCGACGACAGCGACGTGAACCTCGGGCTGCACTTTCTGGCCGGCGTCGACTTTCCCCTCTCCCCCAACATCTCCTTCGGCCCCGAGCTCAAGTACGTCGTTGCGGGCAAGCACGACCGCTTCCGAGTCGGCGGCTTCTTCCTGAACGTCGGCGCCAAGCTCAGATTCTGATCCCTCTCCTCTTCGCAAAATCACAAGGCCAAGCCCGCCAGGCGGGTTTGGCCTTGTGATGCGCTCCTTACCACTCTGCCTTGACACACCCACCAATGTGAAACGGCGGACCCTTTGCGGGGTCCGCCGTTACCTGATTGCCGCTGCGCCGATGGGGTTCATCCTTCTTCGTCGTAGGCGCACGTGACGCAGTCTTCCTTGAGCAATCCCGAGCAGTCGGGGCATACCCTCTCGCCGTTGTCCTCTCGGACGAGAAGCTCCTCTTCGGGGTAGAGCATCCTGCACTCGCTGCAGCGTCTGTCGCTCATATCAACCTCCTGTCGTTAACGGGACAGTCGATTCAATTATAACGCAAAAGGTACTGTTTGACTCCGCTCCTCAGCACGGCATCTCGGCGTTCTTCCTGGAGTAATACCACCACGTCATGACGATGCAGGTGATGTAGAAGACGACGAAGCCGTAGAGGGCCGCCTCCGGTCCTCCGGTCATGCTGATGGAGGTGCCGTAGCTCTTGGGGATGAAGAAGCCGCCGTAGGCGCCGATGGCGGAGCTGAACCCCAGGACCGCGGCCGCCTCTTTGTTGGCGTCCTTGATCGCCTGCTCTTCGGCCTGCGGCCCCCTTCCGGCGGCCTCGCGCTGGCGCTCGGTCATGAAGATGACGGGCACCATGCGGAAGGTGGAGCCGTTGCCGATTCCCGTGGTGATGAACAGCAGCATGAACATCGCCAGAAAGCCCCAGAAGCTCCCGCCCGCGCCGCCGGAGGGGAGGAAGTAGAGGACGCCGAAGACCGCGCCCATCATGGCGACGAAGTTCCAGAACGTTACCCGTGCGCCGCCGAGCTTGTCGGAGAGCCACCCCCCCAGCGGGCGGATCAGGGCGCCGACCAGCGGCCCCAAAAAGGCGTATTTGGTCGGATCGACGGCGGGGAACTGGGTCTTGATGAGCATTGGAAAACCGGCGGCGTAGCCGATGAAGGAGCCGAAGGTGCCGATGTAGAGCCAGCACATGAGCCAGTTGTGCTTGCGCCGAAAGATGATCGACTGGTCCTTGAAGGACGCCCTGGCGGTGGCGAGATCGTTCATGCCGAACCACGCCGCCAGCGAGGCGGCGAGAATGAAGGGGACCCAGATGAAGCCGGCATTTTGCAGCCAGACCTGACGCGTCGTATCGCCGCTCGACCAGGTGAGGGGCTCTCCCCCGAAGACGCCGAAAACCCCGGCGGTGATGACCAGCGGCACCACGAACTGCACGGTGGAGACCCCGAGGTTCCCGAGACCGGCGTTGAGGCCCAGGGCTGTCCCTTTTTGCGATTTTGGAAAGAAGAAGCTGATGTTGGCCATGCTGGAGGCGAAGTTGCCGCCCCCAAGTCCGCACAGCAGCGCCAGGACGAGCATGACGACGTAGGGCGTCGAGGTGTTCTGCACGGCGAAGCCGATCCCCACGGCCGGCAGCAGAAGCGAGGCGGTGCTGATCGCCGTCCAGCGCCGTCCGCCGAAGATGGGGACCATGAAGGAGTAGAAGATGCGCAGCGTCGCGCCGGAGAGGGCCGGCAGGGCCGCCAGCCAGAAGAGCTGGTTGGCGCTGTAGGTGAAGCCGAGGTTCGGAAGATTCACCACGACCACGCTCCAGACCATCCAAACGGCAAAGGCGAGGAGCAGATTGGGGATGGAAATCCACAGATTGCGCGTGGCGATGCGCTTCCCTCTCTCTTCCCAGAATCCGGCGTCCTCGGGATCCCAGTGCGTCAGCAGATATCCTTCCGAGGCGGGTGGCGGTGCGGCGGTGCGAACCTCGTTGCTCATATGTTCCTCCGAAAAAATGGTGGTGTGTCCATGCCCGGGATGCTTGTGTCTTCCCCCTTGCTCACCGCCGCGCTCCTTCAGCGAGTCCGGCCCAGACTGACGTCCCGAACCTCACGGCGCCCCTTCTCGGTCTCGCGGACGACGCGCTGCGCCTCCTCCTGCGCCGCCTCGGTTCCGGTCGAGGCGATGAGCTTCAGCGTCTTCACGCCGCGCACCTCGGTGGTGTACATCCAGATCAGAGACCAGCAGGTGACGGCGAAGAGGAGCATGAAAATCGCGCTGTTGATTCCGGTGAGGTCGACGAGCATTCCGAAGAGGATGGGAAAGAGGAATCCGCCGAGTCCGCCCATCAGACCGACGATTCCCGAGACGACCCCGATATTGTGGGGATATTCGTCTCCGATGTATTTGAACACCGAGGCCTTCCCGAACCCCCAGGCGATGCCGACGACGAACAGAAGTACCGTGAAGACCCAGGCGTTCAGCCCTAAGTTGAGGGTCACGTCGCCTCGAAGGGTCTGAACGATGACCTGGTGCCTCGGAAGGCACAGCAGAAAAAGAGCGATGCAGGAGGTCCACATCACCCACCACGTCACCGTGTGCGCTCCGAACTTGTCGGAGAGCCATCCCCCCAACGCGCGGATCACCCCCGAGGGGAGGACGAAAATGGCGGCGATCAGCGCGGCGGTCTGGATTCCAAAGCCGTATTCGCTGATGTAGTACTTCGTGAGCCACAGCGACAGGGCCACATAGCCGCCGAAGACGATGGAGTAGTACTGACAGTATTTCCAGACCCTGATGTCCCTGAGGGCCGCAAGCTGGTCGCGCACGGTCACTTGACTGCCGACTTTGTGAGCAGGATCGGTGTAGGTGAAGAGCCAGAAAAGAACGACCGTGACCGCCATCGCCAGCGCGTAGACCTTCGGGACCGATTGCCAGCCATAGGCGACCACCAGGGTCGGCGCGACGAACTTGGTGATCGCCGCCCCGGCGTTGCCCGCCCCGAAGATCCCCATGGCGAGCCCTTTTCGGTGCTGTGGAAACCAGCGCCCGGTGTAGGCGATGCCGACGGAGAAGGAGCCGCCGGCCACGCCGACGAAGAGCCCGAGAATCAGAAAATGCCAGTACTGGGTGGCGATGCTGATGAGCCAGATGGGGACGATGGTGGAGAGCATCAGCAGCGTAAAGACGATGCGCCCCCCGTACCGGTCGGTCCACATCCCCAGCGGCAGGCGAATCAGCGAGCCGGTGAGGATCGGCGTCGCCACCATGAGACCGAATTGCGTCTCGGTGAGCTCCAGCCCCGACTTGATCGGAAGGCCGACGATGGAGAACATGACCCACACGGCGAAGCAGACAGTGAAGGCCATCGTGTTCATCGTCAGAACCGAAACCTGCTTGCGCTGTATGGATGCCATGGCGAACCTCCCTTTCGGCTCGGGGCCAAGCATAGGCCCGACGGGACCGTGTTGTCCAGAGGGACCTGTGCGTTTACCGACGATTCCAGATCACCAGTTGCGGCGCCCGGCTCAGATACTCCAGCGGCAGCGTCACCACATGCACCAGGCGCGAAAACGGAAAGAGCGCGATCAGCAAAAAGGCGTTGAAGGCGTGCAGCTTCACGATCCAAGGCAGAGCCGCCAGGTACTGGACCTGGGGATCGAGCCGCAGCAGCGACCAAAGCCACGGCGTTGCGGTGTGCAGATACCATACCGATCCCCAGCGCAGCGTCAGGGCGATCCAGACCCCCGTTGCGACCTGTGCCAGCAAGAGCAGAAGCACCACCCAGTCCATGGAGGATGTCACAACTCCGACCCGCGGATCATTGACCCGGCGCAAAATCAGCAGAAAAACACCGATCACCGTCACGACGCCCAGGACGAGGCCGGTGACCTCGAGCAGATAGAGCCGCACGGGGCGCCCCGCCAGCTCGCCCCACGCTGCCGGGAAGAGAAAGGCGAGCAGGTGCGCCGCGAGGACGATCAGGATCGCGAAGTGCCACGGCACCGATCCCCAGTAGAGCATCTTGCTCTCGAGAAACTGGGAGGAGCGGGTCGAGAAGGAATACCGGTTGAAGACGAAGCGGTAGATGCCGACGCAAACCGCCAGAGCGACGGCGACATAGGGAAAGACGGCGAAGAGGATCGTGTCAAGCATGGGCCACCTCCTTGGGTGAGAGGGTCGCTGAAGCCGCGGATGATTCAAGACAGCTTCGCAGCGCGCGGAGCAGGCGGCTGTACGGGTTCTCCCCTTCGGGGAAGGCGGTGCTCATCTTCTCCAGGGCCGGAATGAGCCCGTCCGCCACCAGGGCGTCTCTCTCCCGGGAATCGGGCGCCGTCGCCAGGAAGGCGAGGACGCTCACGAGATGATCGACCATCTCCGGCTCCACCACGAGGCCGTTCTGGCGATAGAGAGCCTGCAGCTTCATCAGAAAGCGGCCGCGCCGGGAGTCCTCCCCCAGAAGCTGCCAGCCTACATAAGGGGCGCACAGCGGCTGAAGATCGAAGGTGGCCGTATAGAGCTCCTGCAACCGCTCGATTCCGAGCTCGCACACGCCATCGGCGAAGGCGTTCAGGGCCTCGGCGACCTGCGGCGCGAAGGCGGCGTACGACGCTCCCCTGCGCGCCGTCTCGACGAGCGCGTCGCCGGGATAGTCCAGAAGAGTGCTGAACGACTGGTATAGTTCGCGAGTCATGAAGCCTCCTGTCAGCGGCGGCCGAAACCGGCGGCCCCTCGGTGTTCGTGCGGATCGGCGGCCGCTTCGATGGCGGATTCGCGCCCCATCGGAGGAACGACGATGCGTTCGCGGATCGAGCTCAGCGATGTTGCGCGGAAGATCGCGTCGGCCATCTCGCGGGGCACCTCACGGGTGGCCTGCGCGACGTCGTCGGCAGCCGCATCCCCCACCGTCTCGGCGCGCCTCTGCAGGCGAACGGCGATGAGGCGGCGGTAGACGGCCGCGACCTCCTCCTCGTTCCCCCCCGCGAAGAGGTTCGCCAGATACCGCAGGGGAAGCCTGGCCTTCTCCAGATTGGTGAAGGTCGCCTCGGCCATATCCGCCACGCCGTTCTCGACCTTGGCCAGCACGGGAAGCAGAGGCGGAACGTAAAAGACCGTGGGGAGGGTGCGAAACTCCGGATGAAGCGGAAGAGCGATTCCCCACTCCTTGACGAAGCTGTAGGCGGGCGAGCGCTGCGCCGCCTCGATGGTCAGCTCGGGGACTCCGTCGCGGCGGGCCTGTGCGATGACTTTCGGATCGTTGGGATCGAGGATGAGGCTTCGCTGCGCCGCGGCCAGATCCCTTTCGGGCGCCTTGGCGATCTCCGCGATGCGGTCGGCGTCATAGAGCATGACCCCCATGTAGCGGATGCGTCCGACGCAGCTGGCGTAGCAGCCGGGCATCTCGCCCGACTCCATGCGCGGATAGCAGCTGATGCACTTCTCGGATTTGCCTGCATCCCAGTTGTAGTAGACCTTCTTGTAGGGGCAGGCCGAAACGCACATGCGCCAGGCGCGGCATTTGTCCTGATCGACCAGGACGATGCCGTCCTCGCCGCGCTTGTAGATCGCCCCGGAGGGGCACCCGGCCACGCAGCCGGCGTTGAGACAGTGGTTGCAGCGCCGCGGCAGATAGAAGAAAACCATCCGTTCGGTGGCGAAGAGTTGCTTCTTCTCCTCCTCGGAGAGCCCCTTGAGCGAAGGGTCGTTGGCCGCGTAGAGATTGGAGCCCCCCAGATCGTCGTCCCAGTTGGGACCGGCCTTGGGGGTCATCTCCCTGCCGGTGATCATCGAGACGGGACGGGCCGTCGGCTGATCCTTGCCGGCGGGAGCGTTGAAGAGATCGTCGTATTTGTAGGTCCACGGCTCGTAGTAGTCGTCGAGGGTCGGCATGTTCGGGTTGTGGAAGAGGTTGAGGAGCCCCTTCCCTTTGCCGCCGGAGCGCAGCGTGAGGTCGTGACCGTCGGAGCGCCATCCCCCCTTGTAGCGCTCCTGATCCTCCCAGCGGGTGGGGAAGCCCGTGCCGGGCTTCGTCTCGACGTTGTTCCACCACATGTACTCGGCCCCCTTGCGGTCGGTCCACATGTTCTTGCAGGTGATGCTGCAGGTGTGGCAGCCGATGCACTTGTCGAGGTGAAAGACGGTGGATACCTGGGCGCGTATGTTCATGGGGTGTCTCCTTGTACCCCTTCCAGGACGGGGCGAATGTAGGGGCGCGATTCATCGCGCCCGGCCGGTACGCTTGTCTGGGCGCAATGAATTGCGCCCCTACCTGATCCCGATCTCACCATTGCACCTCTCCTTCGAGCTTGCGCACCAGGACGAAGGTGTCGCGGTTGGTGCCGGTCGGCCCCCAGTAGTTGAAGGCGTAGGTGAACTGGCCGTATCCCCCCGCCATGAGGTTGGGCTTCAAACGGGTGCGGAAGAGGCTGTTGTGGCTCCCGGCGCGTCCGCCGCGCAGCGGGGACTTGGGGACGCTGATGGTGCGCTCGGGTGCGTGATAGATGAAGGCGATCCCTTTGGGAATCCGGTGCGTCACGACGGCCCGGGTCACCACCACGCCGTGGTCGTTGTAGACCTCGACCCAGTCGTTGTCCTTGAGGCCGATCGTGTCGGCGTCGCGGTCGTTGATCCAGAAGGGGTGCAGCCCCCGCGAGAGGGTGAGCATCCGGTGGTTGTCGCCGTAGGTCGAGTGAATCCCCCATTTGCCGTGAGGCGTCAGGTAATTGAGGGCGATCGTCTTGCCTTCGGGGCGGCTCACCAGCAGATCCTGCAAAAGGCCCTGATCAAGCTTCGGCTTGTACGTCGGCAGATGCTCGCCATAAGCGAGATAGCTCTCGTGATCGAGGTAGAAGTGCTGGCGCCCCGTCAGGGTGCGCCACGGCACGAGACGCTCGACGTTGAGGCAGTAGGCGCTGTAAGGGCGCCCCTCGTTGCTGATCCCCGTCCAGCAGGGGGTCGTCAGCAACCGCTTGGGCTGACGGGCGATGTCGTCGAAGGTGGTGCGCACCGAGCGGCTCTTCTCGGAGAGGTCCGTCAGAGGCAATCCGACCTTCTTCTCTTCGGCGAGGAAGGCCCGGTGCGCCATCTCGCCGTTGGTCTCCGGCGCCAGGTGCATGATGACGTTGGCGGCGTCCGAAGCCTTGAGGAGGGAGGGGTAGCGCTTGCCGCCCCACTGTTGCGTCGGCCGGGTGGCGACGAGCTCGTCGTAGGCGTCCTCGATCGACCAGGAGAGCCCGTGCATATTGAGCCCCCCCGCCCGGGCGCCGGGGCCGAAGGAGATCATCCGGTTGTAGAGATTGACGTAGTCGCGCTCCACCACGACGAGGCCGGGCATCGTCTTGCCGGGAATCGCCTCGCATTCTCCCTTGCTCCAGTCGCGGATCTCGGGCTGGGCCATCTCGGCCGGGGTGTCGTGCTGAAGGGGGACGGCGACTAGGTCGCGCACCGGCTCGGGGAGGTGCACCTGTGCAAGCTCGCTCACCTTCTTGGCGATCGCCTGGAAGATGTCCCAGTCGGGGCGCGACTCCCAGCACGGGTTGACGGCCGCCTGCAGGGGATGGATGAAGGAGTGCATGTCGGTGGTGTTGAGGTCGTCCTTCTCGTACCAGGTGGCCGTCGGCAGGACGAGGTCCGAGTAGAGGGCGGTGGTGTCCATGCGGAAGTTGACGTTCACCACCAGATCGAGCTTGCCTTCGGGGGCCTCGTCGCGCCAGATCGCCTCGGTCACGCCGTCCCTGCCCGTCTCGGGGCGATGGAGCTCGAGTGCGTCCCGAGGTAGTGCTTGAAGAAGTACTCCTGCCCCTTGGCGCTGGAGGAGAGGGCGTTTCCGCGCCAGATGAACCACAGGCGCGGCCAGTTCTCGGGGGCGTCCGGGTCCTCGACGGCGAAGCGCAGCTTCTTCTCCTTGAGCTGCTTCACCGCCCAGGCGACGACCTCCTCGTTGCTCTTGGCCCCTTCGGCGTCGGCCTCTTTCATCAGCTCGAGAGAGTTGCGGTCGAACTGCGGGTAGAACGGCAGCCAGCCGCGTTTGACGGCCCGCACCTGGTGGTCCATGGTGTGCCCGCCGGTGTGGCGGCCGCGGGTCTCGGCCGGGTTGAGTTGCTCTTCATCGGCCGCCTTTTCATAGCGCCACTGGTTGCTGTGCACGTAGTGGAAGGACGGGGTGTTCTGGAAGCGCGGCGGCTTGCTCCAGTCGAGCGCCGCGGCCAAGGTTGCCCACGGGGCCTGCGGGGCGAGCTTCTCCTGCCCGACGTAGTGATTGAGGCCGCCGCCGTTCTTGCCGACGCAGCCGCACAGCATCAGCGCCACGATCCCCGCCCGGTAGGTCAGGTTGGCGTGATACCAGTGGTTGATTCCCGCGCCGATGATGATTGAGCATTTGCCTCCGGTGCGATCGGCAGTGGCGGCCCACTCGCGGGCGAAGCGCACCACGGTGTTGCGGTCGACGCCGCTGTACTTCTCCTGCCACGCCGGGGTGTAGGCGGCCCCCTCGTCGTCGTAGTCGGCGGGGTAACCGCTGCTCAGAGTCCCCCGGCGAACGCCGAACTGCGCCATGAGGAGATCGTAGACGGTCGTGACGGGGATCTTCCCCTCGGCGGTCTCGAGGTAGCGCACCGGAACGTCGCGCCGGGCGCTCTTCTCCTCGGCGAAGTCGGCAAAATCGACGGGGAGGACGGCGTCGTGCTTCTCGCAGAAGGTGAGGGCCGGGGCGAGCTCGGCGCCGTCGAGGCCGTCCTTCATCTGCAGGTTCCACTCCCCTTTGCGCTCCTGCCAGCGAAAGCCCAGGCTCCCCAGAGGCATGCGCGCCTCACCGCTCCTCTCGTCCCACACGAGGTACTTGAACTCGCCGTTCTCGGCTTGCGCGTAGCGGTCGGTGCGCGCCGCCGGCACCATCCGCCCCGCCTTGAAAGCGCCGCCCGCCTCGTCGAGACGGATCAGGAAGGGGCTGTCGGTGTAGCGGGTGACGTAGTCGAGGAAGGAGAGGGTCTTCGCCCCTGCGTGAAACTCCTTGAGGATGACGTGGTTGACCGCCATCCAGAAAGCGCCGTCCTGGCTTGCGTGGACCGGAACCCACCAGTCGGCGTACTTGCAGCTCATGTTCAGGTCGGGGGAGAGGACGACGACCTTCGTGCCGTTCTGCTTCGCCTCGGAGAGGAAATGGACGTCGGGGGTTCGCGTCATCCCCGGGTTCGACCCCATGACGGTGATGAACTTGCTGTTGAACCAGTCGGCGCTCTCGGCGACGTCGGTCTGCTCTCCCCAGATCTCCGGCGAAGCATTGGGCAGATCGCAGTACCAGTCATAGAAGGAGAGGTTCACTCCCCCCATGAGCTGCAAAAAGCGCGATCCGGCCGCGTAGCTGAGCATCGACATGGCGGGGATTGGAGAGAAGCCGATGACCCGGTCGGGGCCGTATTTGACGATGGTGTAGACGGTGGAGGCGGCGATGAGCTCAAGCGCCTCCTCCCAGTCGAAGCGGCGGAAGCCCCCCTTCCCTCTCGCCTGCTGGAAGCGGCGGCGGCTCTGCTCGTTCTCGACGATGGACTTCCACGCCTCGACGGGATCGGCGTGGCGGCTCTTCGCCTCGCGCCACAGATCGAGAAGGGCCCCGCGCAGATACGGGTATTTGACCCGCAGCGGACTGTAGAGATACCACGAGCAGGAGACGCCGCGTTGACAGCCGCGCGGCTCGTAGGGCGGGATGTCACCGGCCAGTGGCGGGTAGTCGGTGGCCTGCACCTCCCAGGCGACGATGCCGTCCTTGACCGCCACGTTCCACGAGCAGCTCCCGGTACAGTTCACCCCGTGAGTGCTGCGCACGACCCGATCGTGCTGGTGGCGACCGCGATAGAAATCTTCCCATTTTCGTGCCTGAGGGTCGACGATGTCTTTAATCCAGCTCATAAGTATCCCCTATTCTCGTTCGGACGATGAGAGTCGCTGCCCCTTGAAGCGGTTGCGGCCGAAGATGGCCAGAACCAAAAAGACGACGCCGATGCCGACCCCGATCTCGGCCAGAATCGATGCGGCGATCTTCGGGGATTCGCTTCCGCTGACTTTTTCAAGGAATGCGGCCAGGTCGGCCTTCTCCGCGGCGCTCAGAGGACGATCGACATACAGGGCCTCCATGCTGGGGAAGATGTCGAGGCTCGACAGGATGTCGACGACACCGTCCTCCCCGAAATCGTCCCACATCGCGGTCAGGTCCGGGCCATAATTCGCCCCGGCCGCCTTGCCGAGCCCCGCTCCGCCGACCCCATGACAGGCGAGGCACGGCGCCCCGCCCGCTTCAAAAGGGATCGCCCCGACGTACAGCGCCTCTCCACGGGCTGGATCCGCCGCCTTCGCCGCCGCCGGCAGCGCGGCGAGCAGAAGCACCACAGCGAGCAGAACCGCCCAGCGCCATCGAACCAGTCTTTGCATACGCACCTCCCGCCTATTGCAGCATCGTTGCCGCGAACCTCGCCAATCCTTTTCCAAAGGTTTAGAACATTTTTTTACTCTTCGTTTTGATGCAAGTCAAAAACGACGAATTATTTGAGACAATCTTTTCAATGAAATAGGGGGATT
This sequence comes from Desulfuromonadales bacterium, assembly GCA_050485365.1. Taxonomy (GTDB): domain Bacteria; phylum Desulfobacterota; class Desulfuromonadia; order Desulfuromonadales; family JACZKF01; genus JARFUG01. Next base: position 16,775 of record JBJHBH010000006.1, read on the forward strand.
AAAAGGAGGAGAGCTGTAGAGGAAAGAAAATGCGAAAGGTGAGAAAAAACAGGGAATGAGATATTGCGAAAACATTGTTTTACGATATAGAAGACAGGTTGGACGATGGACCCGGATTCGCCCAACCTGTCGGTCGAAGCCTCAGGCGTGCTCCCCGTCTCCCGGTGGGACGGCCCCTTCTTCATCGGCCCCCTCCAGGCTGAAGTAGGCGAGATAGACCCCGCGCACCCCGGGGATGTCCTTGAGGGCGTCGATGCGTGCGCGCACCTCCCCCGCCTTCTCCCCTTCGATGAGATAGACGATCTTCTCTTCGTTCTTTTCGCTGACCTCGAATCCACGCTCTTCGAGAGTCGCCACCACGCTGGGGACATCCTGCTCCTGATTGACCTCGACGAATCCGCTTGCGACGATCATTGCTGTGCCTCCATTTCGAAGGACCCCCTTCTCGGAGAGTCCCGTTGAGTTGAAATCAGGGGGAAGGCGGCGTCCGGCGCCGAAATCCCATTCGAACCACATCGTCCTTCGCCGCGCACGCCTCGACGCACCTTCCGCAGTAGATGCAGTTGAGGTCGCGCAGCTCCTCGCCGTCCGTGCGACACGCGACCCTCACCCCCATGTAGCAGGCGTCGTCGCACCCCCGGCATCCGCTGCACCCCCTGCCGCCGAGGCGAAGCCGCACCAGGCTGATCTTGTTGAAGAGCCCGTAGGTCTTGCCGACAGGGCACAGAACCCGGCACCACAGCCGCGGGGAGATGAGCTCAAGGACCAACAGGGCGGCGATGGCGGCGGCGGAGAAGAGAAAAACCGAAAGAGCCGCCTCGATCCCCCCCGGTCCCAGGGCGGCGCCCATCGCCCGAAACAAGTTCGTCAGGTGCGAAAAATAGGTGCTGAAGAGCGGGATCCGCGTCAGCAGCGCCGCGCCGAGCAGCAGCGCCAGGACGACGTATCCGACCCTTGGCGAGATGAGCGCCGAGGCTCTTTTCGGACGAAGGCGCCCCATGACGCTGAAGAGAAAATCCATCGGGCAGATCCAGCCGCAAAAGGCGCGGCCGAATATGAGGTAGAGCGCCACGACGGGCAGAACGGCGACGAGGGCGCTCAGCGCGACCGTTCCTGCGGCGGATTGGCTCTCGATGAAGGCGAAGACGTCGAGAAGACTCACCGCGCCGAGGACGACCGAACCGCTCAGGCTGCCGACGATCAGATCGAAACCGGCGTACTGTAGCACGAAAAGAGCGAAGACGGCCAGCATGACCAGACGCCTCGCGACGCTCCAGCTCTTTCCGGCGTGGCGCTTGCGTGATCGGAACGGGGTCGGCTCAGCGGTATTCACGTTCCACCAGCCTCCCCCGCGCCATCATGCGCGGCAGGTTTTGTTCGTAGATGAGGCGATAGCGCTCCTCATGGGTACTGTGGAGAACCTTCCGGAGATCCCCCAGGTAGGCGGACTGGACCTCCTTGTATTTTTCGCGGGTGACGACCTTGATGGCCGATCCGCCCAGAGGGCAGAACTTGACGCACAGGCCGCACCCGACGCACCTTTCGTTGATGTAGGGCTGGTTCCCCCACTGCCCGTAGTGAAAGTCGAAGACCTTGGCGCCCAGAGGGCACGCCTTGCTGCAGGAGAGGCAGACGTCGCCGTTCCAGCCGAAGCACAGGCCGAGATCGATGAGCGCCATCCCCATCGTCACGTCCTCCTTGTCGACCTTGCGCAAAGCCCCCGTCGGGCAGCGCGGCGGGCACTCCATGCACAGAGTGCACGGCTGGTCGCGCATGTCGGAGATCCGCGGCGTCCCGAAAGATCGCCCTTCTCCGAGCGGCGTGACGGTGACGGCGTCGTACTTCTTGTTGCGGCATACCCCCGCGCAGACGCCGCAGCTGACGCAGGCGGCACGAAAGCGCCTCTCGGGCAGGGCGCCCGGGGGGCGGATGGGGCCGCCCTGATTCAGGTGCGGGAGGGGACCCGAGTCGTAGGCCTCGGCCGGCGCTGCGCCGGAGCGCATCGCGACGGCCGCGGCGGCCAAGCCAAAAGAGAGACGAAAGAAATTTCGACGGGACACACTCATCGGAGGGCTCGTTCGGTGCGAAAGAACCCCCCGAAGCGATCATTCATCGCCCCAAGGGACCCTCACGCGGAACCTGCGAAAACAGGATGGAAAATGGGGCGCCTCCCAAAGGAAGCGCCCCGGTCGGCCTTATCGTTTCTTCTGCCCCCGGCGAGGGCATCAGGAAAAGAAGGAGGGAGGCTAAGTCGCTCCTTCCCGCCCTCACCCCCGCCGGGGGCAGAAGTCCTACGCGATGACTTTACCCGGCTCGGCCTGGCGTCCCTGCGTCCTGCCCTTGTAGATCTTCACGGCGAAGAGCTTGTAGTCGGGCTGGAAGCTGAAGGGGTCGTAAGCGTCGCGCATGATCATGTTGATCAGCTTGTACTCGTCGAACCACGGCACGAAAACATAGTCGTAACGCGGCCCCCCCGTCGCCAGGGTGACGTTGAGAACCTTGGCGGGGAGCTCGACGCGGCCGCGCGGCGACTCGACGATGACCGGATCGCCCTCCTTGATGCGGAGCTTGGCGGCGAGCTCGTGGTTGATCTCGACGTAGGCTCCGGGCACGGCGCGGTTGAGCTCGGCGACGCGGGTCGTCATGCTGCCGGTGTGCCAGTGTTCGACGACGCGTCCGGTGCAGGCGCCGTACTTGTACTCGGTGGTGTCGATGATCATCAGGTTCGACCCGTCCGCCTTGCGGTACTCGTGCCGCAGGTTCTGGAACTCTGCCGGCGACAGGGCGATGTTCTTCAGGGCGTCCATCTCTTTGTTCGGATCGCCGATGACCTTGACCTGGTAGGTCGAGATCGTCTCGAAGGGCTGGGCGCTGTTCTCGTCGACCTTCTCGGGAACGAAGCGACGCTCGACCACGTTGACGGTGTCGTACTTGACGAACTCCTTCCCGTCGAATTTGCAGGCCCACCAAGGATTGGCCCAGATGACGGCGCGCCCGTCCCACCCGGGTGCGCGGCGGGTTCCGCCGTCGGGGGTGGGGATGTCGATCATCCCGTTGATGAAGGCGTTGGAGTTGTAGAAGCTCGCATACCACCCTTCGGGGACGTTGTTCTGCCTCTGGTAGGCGCGGTCGGCTTTCATCGCTTCGATGTTCTTCTCGAGCCACGCCCCGTAGACAGGGTTGAACTCCTTCATGTTGCGCAGGTAGTTCGCCGTGAGCTTGTCGATGTGCGGGTCGTAGGGCCAGGCGTACTGGATCTTGGAGTCGTAGCGCTGATAGCGACGGCGCATCTCGGCGTCGGTGTGAACCTCCGCCGGGAAGGGGATGCGGTAGCCGTGGTTCTGCTCCAGCAAGACCTTGCGGTTCATGCCCGAGAAGTCGTACCCCGTCCCCTTGGAGAGCACCATGAGCTCTTCCCAGATATTGGAGGTGAACTCGCGGTTCCACTCCTTCTCCTTGCTGGCGGCGATCGTCTTTTGCATCCAGTCCTTGCCGTCGTACTTCTCCGGCCAGAACTGCGAGATGTGCCCCTTGGGGAGGACCCCCTTCTCCTCGAGGCGCCGCATGATGAGGGCGAAGATGGTGTGGTCGGGGATGGTGTTGCCGTAGGGCTCGATGAGCTGCTTGACGACCTGGTAGCGTCGCTCCAGGTTGCCGAAGACGAACTCCTTTTCATACCAGCTCGAAGCGCCGAGGACGACGTCCGAGACCATGGTGGAGGAGGTCGGGAACGACTCCATCGTCACGATCAGCGGCCAGGCGGCCCCTTTTTGCGCCCCGGCCATCGCCTGACGGTACGGCCATGCGTAGGGGAGGCTCTGCCCCGGGTTGACGCAGGCGACGAACTGCACCTTGATCTGCCCGGCGCCGAGGCGGCGGAACATCTCCATGGTGTGGGGGCCGGGCTTGTCGTGGATCTTGATCTTGGACGTCTCGGCGGCGATCTCGGCGTCGCTCGCCCCCTGCTTCTTCAGATAGGCCGCGCTTCGGTCGCTCCAGATCTTCTCGATGCCGGCGCGGTGCGCCGGGTTGGCGACCAGGCGCCCGTAGGGGAGCGCGTGGCACAGGGCGCCGGGGGCGCGGATGCCGCCGCAGGCGTTGGGCTGACCGGTGAAACTGAAGGAGTGGCGGCCGGGCTTGACGGCCTTGCCGGTGAGCAGGTGCATCGAGTGCAGCGTGGCGTTGGCCCACGTCCCCTGCAGCTTCTGGTTGACCCCCATGCACCAGGTCGACACCGTATACCCTTCGACGAACCACTTGGCGGCGAGGCGGATCGCCTCCGGGCCGCTGATCTTCTTCCACGAGCGGGTCGGCGCGTCGTACACGAGGGGGGACTCGCCCTCGAAGATCGCCTCGCTCACGAGCTCGGGCTTGTAGTCCTCCAGGAACTTCAGGAAGATGGCGAACCCCTTGTAGAGGTCGCGCTGGATCTCCTCCTCGGAGCCGTACCGGTTATTCAGGTTGGGGTAGGTCTTGCGCGGCGTGGCCGAGTAGGTCATGTCCCAGGCGGTGTCGCGGGTTCCGCCGTAGGTCGTCTTGATCCACGTCTTGCTCACGTCCTCGTGGATGCCGAAGCTCGCGTGGCGCTCGATGAATTTCTTGTCGAGGTACTTCCACTGCGCATCGACCGTCCCCTTCTCCACGTCGTAGCGGGCCTTGTCGAGCTCGTGGGCCATGACGTAGAGCATGGAGTTGAGCAGGACCATGTCGCGGCCGCTGGCGAAGGGGAGCCACAGGTCGGCGATGGTGCCCGAGCGCGTCTTGCGCGGGTCGGCCAGGATGACCTTGGCGTTGGGATTTTTCGCCTTCACCGCCGCCATGCGGTTGAAAATGATCGGATGCCCCTCGGCGGTATTGTTGCCGATGAGGAAAAAGGTGTCGGCGTGCTTGCCGAAGTCGGGGTCGGGGACGTCGATGTCGTCGAGGCAGCCGTAGGGCTCGTCCTTGCCGAAGTTGTACAGATATCCCACGACGGCCGACGCCATGCAGGTTCGCGGCTGCCCTTCGATGGCGTTGTTGGCGAGCATGCCGCCCCCCTTGAACGCCTTGTTCATGATGTGCGTCTCTTCGGAACCGAGCTGACCGCTGCCGTAGTAGGCGACGCTGTGACGGCCGTGTTCCTTGAGCGAAACCTCGACGGCGTCGGCGACGAACTCGATGGCGTCCTCCCAGGGGACCTGGACGAAGTTTTCGCGCATGTCGACTTCAGAGGGCTTGATGCCGTTGGGATCTTTGCTGGTGCGCCCTTCCAGTACGCGGGGGGAGCGCTTGAGGTCGGGCTTGCCGGTGGCGGGGTTGATCCACTCTTTTCGCACCAGCGCCCCCTTGGGGCGCTCGGGATAGGCGATGGCCCGGTGAAGGTAGAACCCCTTGGTGCAAAGCACGCCCTTGTTGACGCTGCTGGCGAGGTCGCCCTTGATGGCGAGGACCTTCAGGACCTTGCCGGCGCCGTTCACCTCGCAGTCGGCCAGCATGGTGCAACCGACGGCGCAATAGCGGCACTGACCGATGGGGATGGTGCGCACCCCGGCGGGCGAGGAAAAGACAAGAGGGGGCGTGGCGAAGCCTGCGGCCACGACGGCTGCAGAGAGGGCGCCTGCCCGGAGAAAATCACGTCTGCTCAGTTTCATCTGTCGTCACTCCTTTTGATGGAAGGGTTCACTCAGCGCGACCGGGTGGTGAATATTTCGGCCAATACGGCATCGCCCACCGGAGCGAAATCGCCGTTGGACGCGGTGGCCATCACAGCAAACTCAACCGGTTCTCCCCCTTGCTGCGGAGCCTTCCAGGAGAATCTCCAGACCCGAAGGGTGGAACCCTCGATCGTGTGGGTGAGGAGCCCTCCGGAGAGCTGGGTGTTTGTGTCGTCCGTAACGATCAGATCGCCGCCCGAAGCCCTGACGACGAATCCCCCCTTCACATCGCCGACGCTCTGAATGTCGCTTTTGACGACGAGGCGCATCCGGTAGGTCTTTCCGGGCCGATACTGTCTGGGGACTCCCTTCATCTCGAGAGTGGAAACATGGTCGTGAACCGGGGCATGGCAGGTAACACATGTCAATGTCGGAGCACCGTTCTGATAGCCCAGAGCCGGCCCTGCGAGCAGGACCAACACGACCGCCAGCGGCAGAAACAGCAGATTCTTCATCTCCCTCGCACCCTTTCTTTGGCTTGAAGCAATTGCCTCTCAATCGCCTCTCATCTGAATTTGGCCGCAAAAAAGGCGGGACATTTGGCTGTCCCGCCTTTTCATCACGCGGTATTACTTCTTCTGTGCCATGGCATCCCGCAGGATCTGGGTGCCTTTTTTGGCCTGAACGATGGCGTCGGTCAGGGTCTCCCTCGCCAGTTCAGGGTTGTGCCAGCCGTCGCTGTTCTCGGCGGTCCACCACTCCCACAGAACGTGGGCCACCGAGTGCTGGCGGCGGGCCTGATTGAGAACGTCTTCAGAGACGCCGGCCTTCTGTGCGGCGGCGAAGGTGTCGATCAGGTCGACCAGAGCGGCTTCGGCCTTGCGCATCTTGCCTTTAGTGTAGTTGCGCACGCCTTCGACGATATTGGTGAGCTCTTCGACCGTCGAGTCGGGGTGGCAGCCGAGGCAGGAGGCCTCGATGTGGTGCAGCGGACGAACAACCTTGTGGCTGGTGAACTTCTCGCCGGCCGCGTTGGTCTTCTGGGGCATGTGGCAGTCGTGGCACTGCACGCCGGCCAGCTCATGGACGCTGCCCCAGTAGGTCTCGAGCTCGGGATGCTGGAGCTTGACCAGAGGTGCGCCGGTGACGGCATGGCGGAAGTCGGCGAACTGAACCTCGTCGAAGTGCGCGAGGAGATCGGTGGCGGTCTTCCAGGGGAAGTGGTTGGTGCGACGGTCGGTCATCGGCACGCGGTCGCCGCTGACGGGCTCGAAGCCGGGGTTGCACATATACTCGACGTGGCACTGGGCGCACATCAGGTTGGAGTTGCTCTCGGGCATGACGCCGATCTTGCGGAACCCGTCGCGGAAGGAGACGACTTCCATCATCCCTGCGCCCTTGTCTTCGGCGTAGGGGCGGGCGCCGTCACGCTGAACGGCGTCGATCAGCGCATCGCGGATGACGCGGGGCTTGGCGCTGTGGGGGTCGTGGCACTGGATGCAGCCCATGGGGTTCTTCAGAGCCTTGATGACTTCGTGCACGTCGGAGGTGCGGTCGAACTTGGCACCTTTGCCGGGGTCGCCCATGTAGGCCCAGTCGAGGATCAGGTCGCTCGTCTTGCACTGGACGCAGACAGCGTTGCCGGCCTGAGCGGTCTCGGGGCGGATCTCGCCGGTGTCTTCGAGGATGTCCCACAGCTTGCCGGTGCGGACGGTGGCGAAGAGATCCTTGAACTGATAGCGGCCGCCGGCGAAGCGGTCGACGGCGATCTGGTCGATCAGCATGAAGGGATGGGAGCGGGGCTCGTTGTGCTCCTTGGTGAAACCGTGGGGAGCGAGCAGGACGTCCTGCTTCGGCGAGCGACCCATGGGGAGCCCTTTTTCGACGCGGGGATGCGCATCGTAATTGATCGTGTAGTAGCTGTCGTACTGGTCGGGGTGGCAGGCACCGCAGGTGGAGAGCTCGAGGCTCGTCGTCGGGCGGTTCTGGCGGGGGTTGCGAACGTGCGCTTCCATCTCGCCATGGCAGGTGTTACAGGAAAGTGACGCATGGATGGAGCCGGTGTGCAGCTCGCGGACTTCGGTGTGGCAGGCGAAACACTGGTTGGGGTTGACGTCCCCGCCCCGCGACCGCGCATCGGCCGACGGCGTACCGGCCCCGCCGAAGACGAGGGCCGCGCCGACAAGGCCGACCATTGATGCGATGACAAACTTCTTCTTGCCCATCTTCTTAGCCTCCTGTGATGAGTTTTGGGAACCATTCCCATTTATGGGAACGCGAACGCACCTCCTGCGAACGCGTCGCCCATCTTCACAGGCTATTTACAGGAAACGTGCCGAGACTGATTAAATTTCTCAACATATCGTATTTACGACAGTTTTAAGAATGTGCAAAGGAACAGATTCGAGATGTCGAATAAGGCAGGGGTCCAGCGGTCACCGGGAGGTGACCACTGGAGGGGGTCGTGTTACACCTGCGTAACGTCCGAGGGGGTGAGGGCGTGGCGGTTGATCTTTTCCCACAGACTCTTTCGTGAGATGCCGAGCGCTTTGGCGGCTTCGAGCTTTCGATGCTCGAAATGCGACAGGGCGCAGCTGATGTAGTCGCGCTCGAACTGAGAGAGGGCGTCGCGCAGCGGCTGGTCCGGATCGAAGACGGGCATGGGGGATACGGACTGCGGACGGCGCCCCGTGAGATCCACCGGGAGATCGTCGAGGAGGATCAGCTCGCCCTTGCCGAGCGCCACCGCCCTCTCCATGGCGTGCCTGAGCTGCCGCACGTTTCCCGGAAAAGGGTGCGAGAGCAAAAGGGCGCGCGCCGCCGGCGAGAGGCGCCGAGGGTTGCGCCCCATCCGTTTTGAGAAATGATCGAGAAAATATTCGGCCAGCGGGAGGATGTCTTCGGGGCGCTCGCGAAGGGGGGGGACTTCGATGCTGATGACGTTGAGTCGGTAATAGAGGTCTTCGCGAAACTCGCCGTCGTCCACCGCCGCCATCAGGTCTCGGTTCGTCGCGGCGACGATACGCACATCGACCAGAACTTCCTTTCGGGCGCCGACGGGCTGAACCGATTTCTCCTGAATGGCGCGCAACAGCTTGGCCTGCGACGCCAGGGGGATCTCGCCGATCTCATCGAGAAAGAGGGTGCCGCCGTGGGCGAGCTCGAACTTTCCCTGACGGTCTTCCACGGCCCCGGTGAACGCCCCCTTGACATAACCGAAGAGCTCGGACTCGAAGAGCGATTCGGGGAGCGCGGCGCAGTTGACACGCACCAGCGGCCCTTGCCTGCGGATGCTCTGGCGGTGAATCCTCTCCACCACCAACTCCTTCCCCGTGCCGTTCTCTCCGGTGACGAGCACCGTCGAGTCGAGCCCCGCCACCGCATCGATCATCTCCAGGACGCGCTGCATCGGCTGGCTTCCGGCGACCATCCGGCATTCGCCGGCAGAGGGGTTTTTCAGCTGAAGGTTCTCTTCGGCCAGACGACGATTCTCGGTGATATCGCGGCTGATCAACAGGGTGCCGAGGTAATTTTCCGCCATATCGCGGATTGCCGAGTAGGAGTTCTCGAAATAGCGGCCCCGGTTCTGAATGACGCGGTTGCTGGACTGGATGTCCCCCGCCTTCAGGCTCCCCAGGAGCTCGCGAATGCGCGCGTGGGTCTCGGGCGGATGGATATCGAAGATCGGACGGCCGATAATCCTGTCGGCACAGACACTTCGGATTCTCTCGGCGGCGGGATTGCAGATACGGATGTTGTCGAATTCGTCGAGGAAGATCACCCCCTCGACCATATCATTGATGATCGACTGGTAAATCGAGAGCTGTTTCAGCATGACATCATCTCCGCGGCAGGCGTTTCGCTTCGGTAACAGTGCAAATTCTTTACCAGACGCCCGCCGCGCCGACGGCTTGTCGATACCGAAATGAGGGATAGAGTTTAGTCGTACCCATGCAGCGAGTCGCTCCATGTCGCTAGCTCTGGCATTGCACCTTCTCGCCACCGTTTTCCAGGTCGCAGCGGCCGTTCTCGCCCTTCGGCTCATCGCCGTATCGGGTCGCAGGCTCGCCTGGATTCTTCTCGCCCTCTCCTTCTCGGTTCGCGTAATCCGTCTCGGCATCCAGACGGTGCTCTATTTCAAGGGGAGCTACCGACTCATCCTTGTGGAGGAGTGGTTCAGTCTGGCCGTCTCGGTTCTGGCGTTGGCCGGGGTGCTGCTGATCCGCCCCATCTTTCTCGCCTTTCGGGAAGCCGAAGCGGCGAACGAGCGCATGCTCAAGGAGATCGAGGTCTACAGCCACACCGTCTCTCACGACCTGCGCACCCCGCTGACGGTCGTCCTCGGCCATGCCCAGATCCTCGACGAGCGGCTGCGCTCCGCGGGGAACGGCGGCGCGCTGTTGCCCAGCGTCGAGGCGATCGCCCAGGGGGCTCATCAGATGAACGCCATGATCGGCACCCTGACGGAGGTGGCGCGCATCGAAGGCGGTCAGCTCAAGGTCGAGCTTCAGGCCCTCGATCTCGAAGCCCGTATGAACGATCTGCTGAAGCGCTCGGCCGTCGTCGTGCCGCAGGAACGGGTGCGCTGTGAAATTCCCAGGGGGATTCCTGCCGTTCTGGCCGACCCCGTTCTGCTGGAGCGCGTGGTGCTCAACCTGCTGACCAACGCGCTGAAATATTCCGAAACCGACAGCGGGGTCGTCCTGCTCACGGCGGAGGCGCGTGCCGACGAAGTCGTGCTGATGGTTCAAGACAGCGGCCCCGGCATCTCGGCGCAGATGATGCCGCACCTCTTCGAGCGTTTTTACCGGGGCGAGGGCGGCGAACGCGACAGGGAGGGACTCGGCCTCGGCCTCTACATCTGCAAATCATTGACGGAGATGCAGGGCGGACGCATCTGGGCGCAGAGCGCAAAGCCGCGCGGGAGCATCTTCTGCGTGGCCCTTCGTTACGCCGTTTGAGATCGAAGCGCAAATTCTTCTCTTGACATGAAGACGATCTTCGAGAACAATGAAATCAAATTTCAATTTCTTCCATGGAGCGCCCCATGCCCTCTTCGATTCATCCGCCTGCCCGACGCGACGAACGACCCTCGATCTGGCAGCAGGTCGCCCATCGCTTCCCGGCAGGGCGTGACTGTCTCGCCTCCTTTGTGGCCTTCGAAGGGGCGGAGGTGCTGGCCGGAGCCAAGCCGGCCAATCTCGTCAACGTCACCAACCGCCCCAACGCCTGCGGCGTCAATCTCTACCGCCTGTGGAAGCGTTTCGGGGAGGAGATCCTGGAGGGGGCGAAGATACGGGCCGAGCTCATGTGCGACCGGGGAGACTCTTTGCTTTTGCTGCTGTACGACCCGGCGCTGATGAAGGCGCTCCTCGAAACGCCCCGCGCCCGGCATTTTCTCGGGCGGGCGGGCTACGGCACCTATCAGGGATGGAGAGAGGCGCTGGAAACGCTGAAAGGGAGGCTGGAAGACGGGACCTTCCCGCACGAGATCGGTCTCTTTCTCGGCTATCCCCTCAAGGATGTCGCCGGATTTCTCGGCTGGTCTCCCCTCCCCTTTACCTGCCAGGGGCCCTGGAAAATCTACGGAGATCCCCGCAGCAGCCTTGAGCTGGCGCAGCGCCACCGGGCCTGTCGGGGCAAGATGGTGCGCAGGCTCTCCAGAGCCGGAGACCCGATCCGCTGCATCCGCGGCGCTCGCGGCGATCGACGAAGGAAGGAGGTGGCGATATGACGATGGTGGTGATCGGAGGGATGGATCGTCTGGGGAAGCATTACGAGGCCGAAGCGCGGGCGCACGGGGTCGATCTGCGCATCTTCAGCCAGGCGGAAAAAGGTCTGGGATCACGGCTCGGCAATGCCGATGCGGTGATCCTCTTCACGGGAAAGGTTTCTCACCGCGCGCGGCGCGAGGTTATGGCGGCGGCGCGCAAGCTCGACATCCCCGTCCATCAGTTCCACTCCTGCGGCGTCTGTACCCTCAGAGAATGCCTGCAGGAGCTCTGTCCGAAGAAGGCTCTCGGCAACAGCGCCGACTGAGCCGTCCTCCCGTCCTTCCTCCGCGGCGCGCATGAATCGCGGGAGCCGCCTTCGCTACGGGCGTGATCGATCGCCCCAGAAGGCGGCTCCCCCAAGACATCAGGAGCGCCGGTCGGGCAGGCGCAGTTGCCCCCCCTCCCCGGAGTTGCCCCCCCCACCTTCCAGATTCAGGCGGAAGCGCGAGATCATCTGCAGAAGCTCTCCGGCCTGCCCCGACAGCTCCTCCGACGCTGCGGCGCACTCCTCGGAGGTGGCCGTGTTCTGCTGGGTCACCTGATCGATCTGCGAAACGCCGATGCTGATCTGCGAAATCCCCTCGGCCTGTTCGTTGCTGGCCGTGGCGATCTCGGCGGTCAGGTCGGTGACCTTGCCGATACCCGAGACGATCTCCCCGAGGGAGGCGGCGGTGCGCTCGGCGATCCCCGCCCCGTTGGAGGCCTTCGACAGGGCGTCGGCGATGAGCGTCTCGGTCTCCTTGGCGGCCTTGGCGCTGCGCGCGGCGAGGTTGCGCACCTCTTCGGCGACGACGGCGAACCCGCGGCCGTGGGCTCCGGCGCGGGCGGCCTCCACCGCGGCGTTCAGGGCGAGCAGGTTCGTCTGGAAGGCGATCTCGTCGATGACCTTGATGATCTTGGAGATACTCTGCCCCGAGGCGTTGATGTCGCTCATGGCGACGACCATCTCTCCCATGCGCCGGTTTCCTTCCTCGGCGGCATCCTGAACGTTGCGGGTCAGCTTGCGCGCCTCGACGGCGTGATCGGCATTGTTGCGGGTCTGGGACGAGAGCTCATGCAGCGAAGCGCTGATCTGCTCCAGAGAGCTGGCCGACTCGGTCGCCCCCTGCGAGAGGGTCTGACTTGAGTCGGAGACCTCGACGGCGCGCATGTGAAAGCGCTCTCCGGCAAGGCGGATCTGCCCCATCAGGGCGTTGAGGTTCTCGTTGGCCTTTTCCAGCGGGTTGCGGATCAGCCCCTGCGCCTTGAAGGTGAAGTCGCCCGAGGCGAGACGCTCGAAGGCGGTGAGGACCTCGTTCTTCAGGTTCTCGGCAAAGGCGTCGAGAGCCTGCGCCATGGTGCCGATCTCGTCCTTGCGGTTCATCGAGAGGCGGCGGTCGAGCTCGCCGCGCTCGAGCCCGGCGAGCATATCGACGGTGCGGTTCAGGGGGCGAACGAAGGAGCGGGTCATGAAGAGGGTGAAAAACGCCGCGTACAGAAGCAGCCCCGCCAGAACGACGGCCCCTCCGGTCATCACGGCGTAGGCCACCTCGGCGTCCGCGCTCTCCAGCGACTGAAGCACCTGGAAGGCGCCGTGCACCTCTCCGACGCGCCACCCTTCCATCCGCGCCCCCGTCGGGTCGATGCCGGCGCTGTTGCCCCACAGCGTCTTCGACAGGGCCGGATCGCCGTGGCAGTTCATGCACGTCTCGGAGAGGACGACGGGGCGAAAGTAGCGCACCGCGTTCATCTGCCGGTCGATCTCGACATATTCGGGGGCTCCGGCGGCGAGGGCCTTGAGCGCCCGCGCTTCGAGCTCATCGGGTTGGTTTGCCGGATTGCGTGGCTGGAACTTCGGGGTGCGGAAGGTGTACTCCCCTTCCTGCGAGCGCATCATGGCCGCTCTCCACGCCGAGACGACCGGCACCGCCGCCAGCACCTTGTCCTTGGCCCCTTCCTCGGCCCATTCGCGCAGCATGTCGTGATCAAAGATTCCCATCGCCCACTTGTTCTCCATCTCCTCGCGGGCCGACTCGGCGGTCAGGCAGATGGCGCGCGCTTTGGCGACGAAGGCGTCGACGGTGCTCGATCGGGCGCTGTTATAGTAGAGCCCGAAGAGGACCGCCACCAGAAGAGCGGGAAGGAGGATGCCGATGGTCAGGATCTTGGTGCGGATGGAAAGATTCGTCATTGCAGACTCCGGCGTGAGAAGAGCAGAGGAAGGAACACCAAACGATGACATTAAACACAATTTTACTCTGATTTGGTAGCATTTTCGACGCAGCCCGTCCCCCTTCCCCCGCCGGAGAGGAAAAGGGGCGGGCAGACGTCATTTTCAGACGACCGTCACGCGGGTTTTGGCGGTGCCGAGAAGCTCGCCGCTGATCCAGTGACGGTACTCCACCGCGACTTCCCAGACCCCTGCGGGAGCGTCGTGAACGAGCAGATCCCACCTCTGGGCGCTCGTCAGCTCGAAGGCGTCGCCGAGCTCGGACAAAGCGAAAGGATAGGCGTAGCCCGTGTGCCCCTCTCCGCCGAGTACCTTGCCGTCCATGGAGATGACTTCGGCTTTGAGTTCCGAAGGAAGAATGATCTTGGTGCGGGTATAGCTCGCGTTGACGACGCGCAGCAGCACGGTGTCGCCCGTCCGGGCCTCAACTGCCACCTTCGGGTGGGTGATGAGGGGGTCGTCCTGGTCGGCGATCACTCCGGTGATGAGGAAGCGGTTCGGCTCGAAGCGGTGCAGGTGGGGGTTCTCCTCCGGATCGGGGTCCCACGGCTCGAAGGGGCAGGAGATTCCGGCGCCGTGGCCGTGGTTGAGGACGCCGTCGTCCGCGCGGTCGTCGTGCCAGCGCAGATCGAAATCGTCGATGACCCAGAGCCCCTCCACGTCGTAGCGCACGAGATCGTCTCGGCGCAGCACGTATCCGGGGCCGCCGTCGGCGTAGGGGGCGGTCAGATCGCTCCCCTGCGGCGCGGGGGGATCGATGATGAGGAGCCCGTACATCCCCATCTCGAAGTGAAGGACGGTGTTGCGGTGGCAGTGATAGATGTAGGTGCCGGGGTCCTTTGCACGAAACTGGTAGATGTAGCCGTCCCCTTCGAGCTCGAAGGTGACGTGCCCGACGCCGTCGTTGACGGGGGAGGCGCCGATGCCGTGGTGATGGATGGTGTGGGGGCCGTGGCTCGGGCGGTGATAGCTGTGGATGAGCTCGCCCTGCACCGCCCGCATGGTCGGGTTGGGGAACTCGAGCGCGTCGCTGCCGAAGTAGTCGGTGAAGCCCCAGATCTCGATCTCCTCCCGGCGGCCAGAGTCGTCGTTTATGGGGATGAAAATCTCGCGGTGGTCCATCTCGCGCAGGAAGAGACGATCGCGGGGCTGAACGTCGGGGGTGCGAAGGACCCGCGGGTCCCCCCAACCATACCCCTCAAGGTCGTCCTCGCCGTCGAGATCGTGGCGAAACTCGAACCCGGGGCGAAAGAGTCCGCGGACATCCTCGCCGTCTTCTGCAAAATCGATGCTTTCGGGCATATCGCAGCCGAACCAGCGGAAGGAATCGGTGTCTTCTACATTCTCGCCGGCGGGCAGGCCGACGTCGCGGGGGATGATCACTCTTGCCATGACGCTACCTCCATATCATCGAAAGACTGTTTTCGTTCCATCGGTCCGCCTCAGCGAAGGCGCAGCGAGAAAGTGTGCGCGGCGCCGTGGCCGTTGCCGTGGCCGTGGAGCATCAGCGTCGCGCGGCGGCTCCCCAGAAACGACAGGGCTCGCCCCTGAAAGCTCCAGCGCCCGTCGCTGCCGACGTGCAGCTCGGTCACCGCCGGCGCGCTGCCGTCGCCGGGGTGAAGCCCCAGATGGACGTTGGGCTTCGAGCAGCGCCCCTCGAGACGGAGCTGCCCCGAGCGCACCCTGAGCTCGGCGACGTCGACCTGGATCACCGCATCGTCTTCGTCGAGCTCGCCGTCGATCTGCCAGTGCGTCACCGCCCCTTGCGGGTAGTTCCCCCCCGCGGCGGTCTGCGACATCTCCACATGGCAGTGCATCGGGTAGACCAGGGGGAAGAGCTCTTCGACAGGGGGCCAGGTGCCGATCTCCGGCGGAACGATGAAGGGCAGCAGAAGATCGATTCGTTCGAGGGGGGAGATGCTCCAGGTGTCGATCCACCACACGTTTTCGCGCACGGTGCCGTTCTTGGCGAGCAGATAGAAGTGATTGCCGTGAGGGTGCGGCGAGTGGGTGGCGAGCCCGGCGTTGAGCGAGCGGATCAGGGCGGGCTGCCCCACGTTGCCGAAGGGGGAGAGCTCGGCCTGCGGATCGAGGCGCCCGCCAAGAACGTGCTCATGCCCTTCCTCGGAGTGGCCCGCAGCGAAGTACCCACTTTTGCCGTTGATGGTAAAGTAGCGCGGCAGGTAGCCGTCGGTGAACTCGGACGCCGGGACGAAATCGACCGTTGCGAGCCGCTCGTTCTTGTCGGGATCGACGGTGCTGAAGAGCCAGATCCAGGTGCGGGCCGGGTCCCAGGGGTGGCCTGGGAAGTGGTCTGAACCGCGCCCCGGCGACCAGTCTTTGGTTCCAAGGTCGTTGAAGAGGCGCTGCACGTTCGGGGTCGGATCACTGTAGGGGGTGTTGTTCCCGACGGTATCGGGCATCACGACCAGAGCGCCGTGCAGACCCATGACGCGGTTGACCGGCGCGTTGAAGGGATCGAGGTAGTAGTAGGTGCCCGCCTTGGGCGCCGTGAACTCCACCTCGACACTCTCGCCGAAGGGGATGGCGCCGCTGTCGTAGACGCCGGGGACGGCAAAGCCGTGGTCGCCCCCCCGCTCGATCTCGTTGGTGACGGTGAGGCGAACCGTCTTGCCTTCCTGCACGATCAGAACCGGCGCGGGGATTCTCGGCCCGACATCCGGCGCGCTGAAGGCCCAGCTGTACACCAGCGTTCCGTCGACCATTTCGGCGTCGACTTCGACCATCTTCAGACTTATAGGGTGGTGCTGCGCCGCCAGAGCGCTGCTCGCGCGGGCAAAGACCGGCACGATCCCTGAGCCGAGCGCGAACGCGGCGACGCCGCAAGAGCTCATCTTGAGGAAATCTCTTCGTTTCATACACGTCTCCCTTGGATGGAATGACACCTCGAAATGCACGGGAGGGGTGGTCGGTGTGCGAGGATGGTTCGAAACGCAGAGCCGGCCGCACGAGGCCCGGACTTCGGGCGGCGAGCGGCGGACGGTGGAAAGAAGGGGGGGTAGGTCGGTAGTCCGCCCGGGCCGCACCTAAAGCCCGTGTTCCTTCATACCCCTGGATGAAATAAAACGTAACACGTTTATTTCATCGTGCCACCCACAAGGGGTAAAAAGAGACACTTCCGGTGCGGAGGACGGAGTTTAGGCTCCGTGAATCTCTCGCTCGACGACGGCCTTCAGGGCATGTTCGCGGCCGACGACGACGAGCACGTCGCCTTCGAGCAGAATTTCGTCCGGAGAAGGAGACGTGACCTTCACCTCGCCGCGCCGGATGCCGATGACGGTGATGCCGAGCTCTTCACGCAGGTTCAGCGCCGCAAGAGAACGGCCGACCCAGGGGGAATCGCTCCCGAGCCCGATCTCTTCCATGAGGAAATGAGCGTTATCGCCCCCCTGCAGCTCGTCGCGCTGATCGAGCAGCGCCTGGGCCCTGTCGAGGCTCTCCCGCTCTCCCATGAGTACCAGCCGATCGCCCGGGAAGAGGAGAAAGTCGGCATCGGGGTCGAAATGGCTGTGGCCGGCACGGTCGACGGCCATGATCGAGGCGGCGGTGCGGGCGCGCAGATCGAGGTCGCGGATCTTCTTCCCGGCGGCGAAGGAGCCGGTCTTCAGGCGCACCTCGGCCAGGCTGACGGGCCACAAGGAGATGTCGGAGATGCGGTCCATGGGCGAGCTCAGCGCATCGACGGCCTGCTCGGCCGCGTCGATGAAGGGCCACAGCACCTTGTCGGCCCCGGCCGCCTTGAACGCCTCGGCCTCGGCCAGGTTGTGGGCGGTCAGCACGATCTTTCCGCCGTAGCCGCGCTCCTTGAGCGACTTCAGAAGTACCAGGTTCACGTCGCGTCCCGGCGACGAATTGACGACCCACGACGCGTTCGCCAGCGGGAGGTGTTCGAGAATCTCGGGATCTTCGGCGTCGCCGTAGCGCACCGCGAGCCCTTCTCTGCGGCACTCGGCGACGACCTGCGGATCGAAGTCGACGCCCAGAACGCTCCTGCGGCGGTGCTGAAGGTTTCTGGCGATATTGCGTCCGTAGCGCCCCAGGCCGAACAGGATGATGTCGAACTCCCCTGCGGCGGCGCTGCTGTCCTCGTCGCGCTCGCGGTGGGGGATCTTTCGCTCGAAGATCGACAGATACGGCGCGATGCGATTGTAGATCTGGTGCGAGTAGAGGATCATGTAGGTCGACAGGCCGATGGTGATGAGCCCCACCAGGGTGATCAGACCCATGGTGTCCATGTCGATGTGCCCGAGGCTCACCCCCAGAGCACCGAGGATGAGGGAAAACTCGCTGATCTGCGCGACGGTGAGGCCCGCCAGAAAGCCTGTGCGCTTGCGGTATCCCATGTACCCCATGATCGTCATGACGATGAGGGGATTGCCGATCAGGACGAAGGCCGAAAAGATCAGCGAGGCGCCGAGCTGGCTCCCCAGGGTGGACAGATCGAGCTGGGCGCCTAGATTGATGAAGAAGAACAGCAGCAGAAAGTCGCGCAGGGTGACGAGGCGCGAGCCGATCGCTTCGCGGTAATGGGTCGAGGCGAGGGAGACGCCGGCGAGGAAGGCGCCGACCTCCATGCTGAAGCCGAGATAATCCCCGGCCGCGGCGAGCAGAACCGCCCAGGCGATGGCGAAGAGGATGAGGAGCTCCTGCGAGCGGGCCAGATGCGCCAGGAGGTTCGGCAGAACGTATCGCATCAGAACCCCGAGCGCGGCGATGAAGACCGCTCCCCGAAGGAAGGTCAACAGGAAGGCGACCGAGACGTGATCGGCCGCCTCGCCCGCCCCCAGCGCCGTCAGGCCGATCATCGCCAGAACCACGGCGATGTCCTGCACGATCAGAAAGCCGATGGCGATGCGCCCGTGCAGCGCGTCGATCTCGCGCTTGTCGGAGAGGAGCTTGACGATGATGATGGTGCTCGAGAAGGTCAGCGCGACGGCGACGTAGAGCGCCCCCACCAGGGACATCCCCAGCCCAAGGGCGATCAGGAACCCGACAACCGAGGTGAAGAGAACCTGCCCCATGCCAGTGGCCAGGGCGACGCGCCCCATGCTGCGGATCAGGTGCAGGTCGAGCTTGAGGCCGACGGCGAAGAGCAGAACGGCGATGCCGATCTCGGCCAGCAGGTGAAGGGGCTCCTCGGCGGTGACCAGATCGAGGCCGGCAGGGCCGACCAGGATGCCGACGGCGATGAAGGCAACAATGAGAGGCTGCTTGAGCTTGATCGCCACCGCGCCCAGAACGGCGCTGATGGCGAGGATGAGAGCCATTTCGGTAAAGATGTTTTCAGCGATCATGCCGAACCTTTCACCAACATCGCAGCCGTCACGCCAGCTGCAGCAGCACCCCGTAGATTAGCGCCCCGGCGGAGAAGGCCAGGAAGCGGCCGTCGCGCTCATCGGGGAGCTCTTCTTTCAGGACGTTGAGGATGATTCCCCCGGCGAGCAGGGCGAAAAGAACCGAGACGAGGGCCGGATGGACGACGTAGACGAGACTGATCATCCATCCGACCAGGATCGCGGCGCTCAGAATCCAGCACCCGTACCGGTGGTAGAGGCGCGGATAATGGTGGCGCAGCCCCGAATCGTTGACGATGAAGTGAAGCCCCATGGCAAAGGAGAAAAAGCCGAGAGTCGTCCACCCCTGCTGCGCCCGCTGCAGCAGAAAAAATCCGATGATGACGTTGTACAGCGCGAACGAGACGAGGTGGAGCCAGAAGACCCGTGCGCCGTCGTCGCTCGGGCTCAGCCGCGCCGCCCGCTCCAGTCCGTAGAAGAAGACCAGGCCGAGCAGCGAGATGAAGAAAATATGGTGCTCGACCGCAACGAACCACGGTGCGGGGGAGAGAGCCTGCGTCAGATGGAACTGGCTTCGTCCCAGCTCCGGAAGGATGTGGACGAACACGTAGGCGGTGGAGACCCCGCCCGCGGCCGAGAGCCATCCGCTGCGCGGGACGACGTCGAAAAACCGCAGACGGCCTGCCCACTGGTGGGTGCCTGCGAGAAAAAACGCAAGCAGGCCCGTCACCCAGACCGTCGTCGTCCAATCCTCCATCTCAAAACTCCGGCGTCACCAGGGTCGCAGCTCCTTCCGGCGAACGACCGTCTCCTTCGAATCGAAAAGTGGAGTTTAACGATTTGCGACGCATACGGCAAGGAGTTCCGCCGTCGGACGGACAATCTTCGAGGACGAAGGCAGGACAATTCAGCGTCTTCTGACTTTTTTCCGTTTGTCTTTTCGCACGGTGACGTCGAAGTCGAGCACCAGCGGAAGGTGATCGGAATACGGAACCTTCGGGACGCTGAATTCGCGGACGTTGACCCGTGAGCTGCACAGGATGAAATCGAGGTGCCGGGTGGGGTGATCGCTGGGGTAGGTCGGCAGGCTTTTCGTGTTGGCGTTTCGCAGCCCCGTGGCGGCGAGAAAGAGATCGATCTCCCTTTCGCCCCACAGCGCATTGAAGTCGCCTGCGACGATGTACGGCTTCTTGCTCTCTTTCACCAGCTTGTAGAGCGCGCCGAGTTGCCGGTGTCGCACCCGCGACCCCAGCGCGAGATGAACCAGGTAGATGACGACGTGATCGAGCTCCAACTCCATCACCAGGCGCTTCATGCCGCAATCGAAAAAGTGGAACCGCTCGTTGCGGATGCGGTCCCGGGCGAGAAAGGCGTTGCCCTGCCGGCGCAGCACCGGGATGTTGAGCCAGAAGGAGTGCTCCTTGTATTTGACCGAGTACGAGTGGTAGTGCCCGAGGGCGTCGGCCAGCAATTCGGCCTGGCTCTTTCCCCCCGAACGGTACGAACCGTGATCGACCTCGACGAGCCCGACCAGATCGGGCTGCAAGTCGCGCAAAAAAGCGGTGATCCGCTGCAGGTTGCGGGTCGATGGGCTCAGAAAATCGATCATCTTCGCCCCTGTTCCGTATCGTATGTTGTAAAGAACGAATCGCATCAGACTTCGCCCTTCTCAAGTCGGCTCGGCCGGACGCCCAGAGCGGGCACGAAAAAAGGGTGCGCCGGATGGGCCACCCCTGAAACTCTCCACTGCAGAAAAGCACTTTCGATCCGCTCAGGGGAGAACTTGCTCAATGATGCCGCAGAGCATCGATGAGCTCTTCCTTGTTCATTCCGGAGCGCCCCGCGATCCCCACCTCCCTGGCCTTCTCGTACAACTCGTCCTTGCTCCACTCCTCGTATTTGGGCGCTTTCCCCCCTCGCCTTCCCGCCTCGCGGCGCGGCGTGTTGGCGATGCGGGCGGCCTTCTCCTTGCTCATCCCGTCCTTGCGCAACGCCTCGTACTGTTCGTCGTCCTTGATCTGCGGTCCATGATCCTTGGCCATTGCTCACTCTCCTCTTTCGCAGCGCATAAGCCCTATTCAAAAAATATCAAGAAACCGCGGGGGATCAAACGATCAGGTGAAGGTGCGCAGGAAAGACAAAGGGGGGATCGGGAGCGGCGGCGTCGTTGGCGGGAGGGAAACGATCGACATGTCCGAACGTCTTTAGGGCCCGCTTTTTTCGATCTGCTCCGGGAGGAAGAGGACCCGGCCGTTGACCGGGGCACCGAGGACGAGGGCGTCGGCGCCTGCGATCTGCTCGAAGCGGATGCCGGGTGTTAGTAGAAGCGGCGGAAATCTGTTGGTGCTCAGCCATATTTTGATCACAATCATCATTGTTCGATCAATCCCCTCCCTCCAACTCCTTGCGGTTCCATCCTCCGAGATCAGCGGCGGCCTCATAGGTGCTCTGGAGGAAATCGAGGAGCATCTCATCCGGTGACGCCGCCTCTCGAACGGCCTTGTAAGGGAGGACGAATTCCTTGAGGTCTGGGTGGTAAAAAGCAGCGTCGGGGACTACCCGGGCGCTGCCAAATCCCTCGGGCTCCGGATAGGCGTAGGAATAGAAGGCGGGTTCTGGGAACTGCTCGTTTCCCGGCCAAAATCCGCAACTACTCACCTCGTGCGAATAGGCCTCCCGGGCGACCCAATTGGGAAGGTGCGGTACGCCACCCGGGTGCTCGGGGGCCCGGCGGCCGGAGAAGCGCGTCACCGCCAGGTCGAAAGATCCCCAGAAAAAGTGCACGGGGCTGCTCTTGCCGATGAAGCGAGCCCTGAATTCTTTCAATACCCTGTCGGCCTGGGCCAGGATGCGCCAGAACCGGTTCGCGAAGACTGCATCGTAAGCGGCATGCTGTTCGTCGAGGTCGAAGGGAATGGGGTCAGGGAGTTCGGAAGGTGTCGTGTGAATATCGACTTTCAGATCGAGCTCAACCAGCATGGCCAAGACCTCCCGGTAGAAATCGGCCACTGAGCGTGGAATCAGAGACATGGTCCTGACTGAGCCATCACTGGTTTGGAACAGAAGCCGGTGCTCGATGAAATCGAAGTCGATCTGAAAGGTCCGGCTCCCGTAAGGGATCGGTGAAGTGGAGAGACCGCGGGAGGTGAGGTAAAAGACTACATGCCAGGAGTGATTTACCCAGGGGGTCTGCACCAGCCGGATCTTTCCGATGATCTGAGTCCAGAGGTGAAGAGTCGCGCAGGTGTCCTTCCACTCCGTGAATGGGAGGGTCGGCCAGGCATCCACGTTGTAAATGGGGCCGCGTTCCGACATCTCTTCCCTCGAATCTTCCGGTGTGACCGCGACTTATCTATATCAACTCCAGTCGAAGGCGCAACCGCTCCGGGGTGGCAACATAATGGAGAGCCACACCTGGAGGCGTCTCACAATCGTCTCGCTAGCGTCGCCCGAGTCTTTCAGGATGGGTGGCAAGAGTTCTTGCAAATCCTGCCTCCCTGAACTCGTTTCAGAAACATGTATCCACAGGAAGACTGGACAACCGGAGCGATCTCTGTGGACCGTTGCATTAACTTCCGCGTTCGGACGTTGGTTTTAGCTTTTTGCCCGGGAAACGAGCAGGGGTCAGAGCCGCCAATTTCATCCCCCCACCACTCATGCCCGATCAGTTTCCATTACTCCTTGAATAAAGCGCAGTCCTACAGCAGAAAGGAGGCAATCATGGGAATGAGAATCGGGTACGCGCGGGTAAGTTCTTCAGGGCAAAGACTGGATGTGCAACTGGATCGCCTGGCTGACTGCGATCGCATCTTCTCCGAAAAGGCGTCTGCCGCCTCCGCCAAGGGCAGGCCGGAACTTCAGAAAGCCTTGGACTACGTGAGAGATGAAGACGTCTTTGTGGTCACGAAGCTCGACAGGTTAGCTCGCTCAGTCGTAGATCTGGCAGGGATCGTCCAAAAGCTGGAGGGGAAAAAGGTCGACCTGATCGTACTGGATCAGGGGATCGACACCACGACGATGTATGGCCGACTGCAATTCAACATCTTGGCTGCCCTCGGCGAATTTGAGCGGGAACTGATCAAGGAAAGGTCCATGGAGGGTCGGCTGAAAGCCATTACCCGCGGAGTAAAGTTCGGAGCCAAGCCGAAACTTAACAAGCAGGAGATCCGTGATCTGATCAAGGATTTTGAGGCGCCAGGTTGCAGCAAGGCGGAGATCGCGGACCATTATGGGATCAGCAGATCCTCTGTTTACCGGCTCTATGCGGAAAATAGAGCGCAGGCTCAATGAGTCGGGCTGATACGCCAATGGCCTCCAAGGAAATCCCTGGAGGCCATTGAGTGCCGAATACGCAATCGCTTTTCAGTCATAGACGTTTTTTCGATGCCCCACGGCAAGGACCAGAACGGTCAGAACCTGATCTTCCAGGTGGCAAATAGCTCTGTAATCTCCGATGCGATACCGCCACAAACCGGCCCGGTCGCCGACCAATGGCTTGCCGAACTGCCTGGGATTTTCGCTCCCTTCCAGCCGTTCTCTAAAATATTTCAGAATCCGTCGACGAGCCTCGGGGTCCAGCCGACGCAGATCCGTCATTGCCTGCTCCTGGATCTCAACCCTCCAGGTCATTCAGTTCCTTCTCCGCATCCTCCAGGCTCACCCGGCGTCCGCCGGCTTCCAAACGAGCCAGGCCGAGCAGGTAGTCTTCCCGATCCTCCAGAAACTCCTGGAGGGCTTGGCGCACGTAAAAAGACTTGCTTCTGCCCGTCTTCTGGGCGAGCCTCTCCAGCCTTGCCTCGATCTCTTTATCTCGTAGTCCGATCATCCCTTTCCTCCAGGGCAGGTTCCTTTTGGGTGTTTAACTTGTTTAACAGTTTAAACACAATGCGGAATCGCGTCAAGGCTGAAGCGCCCGGGGATGCGGTGTTTAATCTTTCTGGTCCAGGGAGGATTAAAACAGCACACTTCCATCGTCTCAAAAGTCCCACCATCGAGACTGCGAGGAGAATGTCTCGACGCCAGTCACCAATGCGACGGTCATACGCGGCTCTTAATCCGGATCGGATTTCGAAAGTTGATATCGCGTTGTGAAAATGGAATTTCTATTCCGGCTTTCTTGAGTCCGTCCCAAAGCGCGAAGTACAGATTGCTGCGGAACAAGTCGGGTTGATGCGCCATCTTGGCCGTCCAGGTCCGGAGCTCGAACTTCATCGAATTGTCGCCAAACCCCATGAACCGTACGCTGGCTTGGGGGATGTTCAGCACATGTTCATCGGCGGCAGCCACTTCCAAAGCGATCTTTTCCACTTTGCGCGGATCACTGCCGAAACTGACGCCGAATGGAACACGGATGCGCACCTTTTGGTCTCCGTGACTAAGATTGACTACCTGTTCGGAGATAAACTCTCCATTGGGAATGATCATGTCGATGTTGTCGTTGCTCCGAATGGTGGTGCTGCGCCCGCCGATGCGTACCACGTCCCCTTGCACCCCCCCTATTTCCACACGGTCACCAAGTTGAATCGGTCGCTCGACAAGAATGATCAAACCGCTGAGGAAATTGTTAGCGATGTTTTGTAATCCGAACCCGATGCCGATGCTGAGGGCGCCGGCAAAAACGGTCAGCGCGGTCAGGTCAACCCCAAGCGTTTGCATCGCAACCATAAAGCCGAGCGCTAGGACAACGTAGCCGACAAGACGCGCTATTGCGTCCCTTCGCCCGATCGGCAATCGTACAAGCAGGCGCGCACGCAGCATGCGCCGGACCGTTCGCGCAGCCAGAATGACCAGCATGAGCAATACGATAAACTGAACCATGCTTACCACGGTCACCGGTATTTCACCGAGATAAAACAGAGGTCGAGCGAAGTTTCCCAAGAATTTCGACCAATCCATCCTCAACGATCCCCCTTTAGGTTCTCCGTCTCCTAGCCAGCACAACGAGACAGCCTGTCCATGAGAAATCCAGCTTCGTCAGAGCCAGTCTGATTACAATTGCATGGGTTCTGATAAGATGACATCTTAACCTACCTTGGTTCCCCCATCCTTGATCCGCTCACAAATAAGTAACATCAAAAAGGAGCTTCATGAAAGAAGGATTCAGCAGGGACGCCAACTAGAACGAGTCCCCAAAAAGAAAAATTTTACCTGCCCTGCTGCATTTTCCGGTGTGCGAGGTATTTGCCTGCGGTAGCACCGATAGCAATCGAAGAAAGTTTAACGTAAACCAGTAGACCCTCTTCTGTGAGGCTGATGATGCCCGGATGAGTCGGGATGACGGAGCCTGCTGCTGCGCTCAGGGTCCCAAACGCGCTCACGATAAAACCCTGGCGTATCCCTTTGTTCCACGCCACGCCGATAACAGGCCAAGCGTACGGAAGAATAAAGCTGATCTTTCAAGTGACAGGTTGACGACCATGAGGAACATAAACCAGATTGCCGCAATCTCCAATGTGAAGATGCGTTGCAGGAGCATTCGCAAGTCCATGTACGGCTTCTTATCTGATTGACAGCGAAAAGTGTCTGTGCAACAAAGATCCACTGAAATTATAACAGTTTCGGAAAACTCTCTCCCGAAGGCTTGCTTCAATGGAAGGTATCAATTTCATCCAGGACTTGGCGATCGTCTTGCTCGGTGCCGGAATTGCCGGCGCGCTGTGCAAGCGCATCGGCCTGTCGGTGATTGTCGGCTACCTCCTTGCCGGCATCGTCATCGGCCCTCACACCCCGCCTTTTCCCCTCATCTTGGATATCGAAAGGATCGAGACGCTCTCGCACCTCGGCCTGGTCTTCCTCATGTTCGGTATCGGCCTCGGACTGAGTCTTTCGCGCCTGCGAAAGATGGGGATCTCGACCGTCATTGCTACGGCGCTTGGTGCCTTTTTCGTCTTCAACCTGACGCAACTGCTCGGAAAAGGGGTCGGCTGGACGGGAACGCAGACTCTGTTCATCGCCGCCATGTTCATGGTCTCCAGTTCGGCCGTCATCGCCAAGGTCATCCGGGACATGAATCTCAGCCACGAACGTTCCGGGCAGCTTGCCCTGAGCGTCACGGTGCTGGAGGACGTCGTCGCCGTCGTCATGCTTGCGATCCTAGGTTCCCAAGTCGCCGCCGTCGGCGTCGATACCCCCGACATAGGAGCCCTCCTCATCGCCCTTGTCGCCTTCGTCGTTCTGCTTGTCATCACCGGACTCCTCTTCATCCCCCGTCTTCTGCAGCGCCTCGACGGCAAGGGCGATCCGGAGCTTCAGACGATCGTCATCGCGGGGTTGCTCTTTCTGGTCGGGCTCACGGCGGTGAAGTCCGGGTATTCGCTCGCTCTCGGCGCCTTTCTTCTGGGGGCGGTCGTTGCGGAGATGCCGCAAAAACCCGGAGTCGAGAAAGCCTTCTCCGGCATGCGCGACATGTTCAGCAGCGTCTTTTTCGTCGCCATCGGCATGATGATCGAAGTGAATCTGATGCTGGGCGTGTTGCATTGGATTCTGGCGCTGACCCTCTTCACGATGGTCGCCCGCTCCCTTTCGACCGGTTTGGCGCTTATGGTGGCCGGTGCCCCTCCCCGTGATGCACGCCGGGCCGGGCTCGCCCTGATGCCGCTGGGCGAGTTCACCTTCGTCATCGCGGGCCTTGGGGTGGGGGCGCAGGTTCTGGCGCCGGAGTTCTATTCGATCGCCGTGGGGGTCTCCATCCTCACCGTCCTGCTCTCTCCCGTGATCAACCGCCACGCAGAGCCGTTTCTGGCAAAGATCGAAAGGGCCGAACCGCGTTTCCTGCAACGCACCCTGGAGGCCTATCACAGATGGCTGGCGCAGCTCGGCAACGCACAGGCGGGGCATTTCTGGTGGCAGTTGAGCAAAAAGAGGCTGCTGCAGATGACTCTGGAGATGCTCTTCATCACCGGCCTGCTCATCTTTTCCGAACGGCTCCTGAGCGCTTTCCAGCAAAGCCGCTTTGGCGCCGCGTTCCAGCCCGAAACGGGGAGCCTTGTTTTCTGGGCACTGATCGGGGTTCTGGTGCTCGTTCCCCTAGTGGCGATCTGGCGCCATCTCGCCGCCATGGCGATGATCTTCGCCGAGCTCGCCTCGACGCGCACCCGCATCCCCGGCCCCCTTGTCGAGAACGGCGTCAAGGCCCTTTGCGCCCTCGGTCTTGCCTACTGGATGGCTCATATCCTCCCGGCCGAATCTCTGCCGCACTGGGGGTGGATTGTCGTCGCAGCGGTGCTGGTGATCATTCTGATCATCTTCTCGCGCCGCTTCATCTACTGGCACAGCCGGTGGCAGAACACTCTCCAGGACGTCTTCGCCGAGGCCCAGCAGGTCGAAGCTGAGCCGGCCCCTTGGCTGGAGAAGTCCGGCGACTGGGACATCCGTGTACAGGAGTTTCGCGTGCCGGAGCGGGCAGTGAGCTCGGGGCAGAGGATCGCCGACCTGCATGTGCGCTCGCAATTCGGCTGCACCATCGTGGAGATCGACCGGCAGGGGCACGCGATCATCGCCCCGGAGCCGACGGAGGCGATCTATGCCGGCGACCGGCTTCTGCTCCTCGGAACGCCCGAACAGATCGACGCGGCGCGCTCGGGCCTGGGCAAACTGAAGGATGTCGATGAAGTTGCCGATTTCGATCAGGCCCGCCTGGAGAGGGTGCTCGTCCCCGCCGGACCCCGCGCCGGCGGCTCGCTCTCCGAACTTCAGGTGCAGCGCCAGACCGGGGTGCTGGTCGTCGGGATCGACCGCGCCGGAAAAAGAATCGTGAACCCCGCCGGGGATGAGACGATCAACGACGGAGACGAAGCGCTCGTACTGGGGACCCCTGAACAGATCAGAACATTCAGGCGATGGCTGGCTCCCGATTGATCCGCCTGCGGACAGCTCGTTCTTTCGTTTCAAATGTGAAGTCACTTTCAGTCTACCGGTTCGTCACCGTGTACAATAGGAGAGTATTCTCACCCAGGAAATCCAATTGTTTCCATCCATAAACTTCGGATGGGAACCGATGACCGGAGAACAGCATGCGGATACTCTATGCCACGGACGGCTCACCCCAGGCGCGTTCGGCCGGGGTTTTGCTGTCCAACCTGATTCTCGCCCAAAACGATCGCATCACCGTCGTTACGGTGGATGATCAAAGTGCCGACATCGATTCCGACGGCATCTTCAAGGGCGCCTCTGAGGATCTGTCGGGGACTTCGGCTATCATCGAGACCAAGGTGCACAAGGGGTATGCGGACGAGGAGATTCTCGGCGAATGTCAGGATTCGTCGGCCGACCTTCTCGTTATAGGCGCGAAGGGTACCTCCGACGCGAGGCGCTTTCTCCTTGGGGGCGTTACGGCTCGCGTGATTCGATATGCGCCCTGCTCCGTTCTGGTCGTTCGCCCCGATAAGGCATCCATCCGAAAGGTTCTTCTGGCCTTCGATGGAACCGGCCCCTCCTGCGCCGCCTCGGCAGCTCTTCTGAACTTTCCTCTTACCCCCGAAGCGGTCGTCTATCTCATGGCCGTTCTCCCCCCGATGTATCCCGGTCACCCCCAGAGGGAGCCTGTTTTTCTGCATACCGGAGTCGATGAGCTCAGCGTCATCGAAAAGATGTCGCGCACCAGAGATGACTTCATCGCCGCAGGCCGCCGTGCCGTCTCGCATACCGTCCGGGGAGAGACGGCTTCCAGTATCATTGATTATGCAGAGGCGCAGGATATCGACCTCATCGTGCTCGGCTCTCACGGGACCAGTCTGGCAGAGAGGTTCCACCGCTTTTTGCTTGGGAGCGTTGCGGAGAAGGTGGCGCGCTACGCATCGGCGTCCGTCCTGCTGGTGAGAACACCCGGCGAATAATTGCAGGGGAGAGGTCTTTGTGAAAGAGCTCATCTCCATCGGCAGGAACATTCTCGGGCATATGAAGGATGTCGCGCCTCTGCTGGTCGTGATCACCTTTTTCCAGGGGGCGGTGCTGAGACAGCCCCTTCCTGATCTCCCCGGGATCATGCTCGGCCTGGTCCTTCTCGTCATGGGGCTGGGTCTGTTCATGCGTGGGCTCGAAATCGCACTCTTTCCGGCCGGTGAGAGCATCGGGCGCGCCCTGGTGCGCATGGGAAGCCTGCGCTGGCTCTTCACCTTCTCCTTTCTGGTGGGCTTTGGAACGGCGATGGCCGAGCCCGCTCTGATCACGGTGGCAGACCGTGTCGCCGCCGCGGTCGTCGAGGCCGGCATGCTTGCCGATACGCCGCGGGCAGCCCAATGGTATGCTTTGGGGTTTCGCCTCAGCGTTGCCTTTGGGGTGGGGAGCGCCCTGATGCTCGGAGTGCTTCGTACCGTTAAGGGGTGGGCGCTGCACGGCCTGCTTGCCGCAGCCGTCTTCGCCATCGCGCTGATCCTCCCCCTGGCGCCGGCGGAATTTTCGGCGGTCGCTCTCGATGCCGGGCCCGTGACCCTCTCGACGATTACCGTGCCGCTGGTGACCGCTCTGGGGATCGGCCTCGCTTCGAGCATCGCCGGGCGCAATCCTCTGTCTGACGGCTTCGGCCTGGTCGCACTTACGGCCATACTCCCTGCTATTTTCGTCCTGGCTTACGGCGCGCTGGCGGGAGCTCTGGCATGAGCGGGCTCTTCCAGCCCCCTTTTTCCGCCCTCTGGGACGTTCTGCTCGTCGCCCTGGTCCTCTTTGCCTTTCAGTATCTCGTGCTACGTCGGCCATTTCCCCGTGCGGGAAGGGTGGCGGCCGGTTTCGGGTATATGCTGGCCGGCCTGATTCTTCTTGTTCTCGGGTTGGAGATGGCGGTCTTTCCCCTCGGAGAGGTCATGACCGGGCAGCTCCTCGAACGCAGCGGCGCAGGATCAGCCTGGAGCCTTATGCTCGGCATCGGGGCCTTTGCCGCCGCCGTCACTTTCGCTGCAGTCTTTGCCGAACCCGTTCTCACATCCCTTTCGCAGCGCGCGCAGCAGGTCTCGGGGGGGACGATCGACGCGGTACGGATGCGCCTGGTGGTGGCCTCGGGCGCGACAATCGGCGTGGGCCTCAGCGTCCTCAGGATCGTATGGGGATGGCACGTCTCCCACTTGGTGGCGCCTTTCATCGTGGTGATCTGGATTCAGTCCCGTTACGCCCCACCGGTGATACGACCTCTGGCCTACGATGCCGGTGTTGCCGGAGTTTCGACGATCCTCGTTCCGCTGCTGATCTCCATCGGTGCAGCTCTGGCCATGGAGATCCCCGGTCGCAGCGTCCTTGCGGACGGTTTCGGACTTGTGGTGATGGCGGCGCTCACCCCCGTGGCGATGGTGATGGGGTATGCGCAAATTGCCGGGTATCTGGCGGGGCGTCGCGAAGAAAACTAGCGCCCCATGAGGCGCTGTATCGAGAGAAGGAGAGTGTCATGCATTTCAAACTCATCATCGCCCTGGTGGAAGATGCCAAGACAGACGTGATCCTTGCCGCAGCCCGGGATGCCGGGGCCACAGGGGCCACCGTTCTCAATCAGGCCCGGGGAGAAGGGCTGGAGCAGAAGCGCACCTTTTTCGGCCTCGCTCTTGAAGCGCAGCGTGACATGCTCCTATTCCTGGTAGAGGAGCACCTGAGCCGATCGATTCTCGAAACGATCGCCCGTGTGGGGGAATTCGACGATACCCCGGGGACCGGAATCGCCTTTCAGCTCGATGTCGAGGATGCAGTCGGGGTGAGTCAGCAGATCCGCAAGCTATCGTCCGTCGTGGAGGATGAGATATGAACGAGAGAAAAAGGATACGCGTTCGGGACGTGATGACGCCGAACGTCGTGACGGTGGAAGGCATGCTCAGCATCCGGGAGGCCCTGAACATCATGCGGGAGAAGGGGCTCAAGTGCTTGCTGGTGCAAAAACGCCATCCCGAGGACGAGTATGGTCTGCTCCTCCTCTCCGATATCGCACGGCAGGTCCTCGCCAAAGACCGGGCGCCGCAGCGGGTGAACGTCTACGAAATCATGGCCAAACCACTGATTTCAGTCGATCCGGGGATGGATATCCGCTACTGCGCGCGCCTCTTCGACCGTTTCGATATCTCCCGGGCACCCGTCGTCGAGAACGGCGAGGTGGTCGGTGTCGTGAGTCTTACCGATCTGGTCCTTCGCGGACTTTGTGTTTCAGAATAAAGGTCAGGAGGTTTTATGCGAATATTGTACGCCACAGACGGCTCTTCTCAGGCGCGGGCAGCCGGCGTTTTGCTGACGAGCCTGAATCTTTCCCCGAAAGATCGACTGACTATTTTCACGGTGGATGATCGAAGCGGAGAGATCGCCTATGACCAGATCTTCACGTCAGCGTTCGAGGATCTTTCGGGGACAGCCGCTACGATCGACACCAGAAACGCAGAAGGCTTTGCGGACGAGGGGATTCTCAAGGAGGCAAGGCGGTCGGCGTCAGACCTGCTTGTGCTGGGGGCTAAAGGGAGTTCTGTCGGAAGAGATGCGAGACGCGTGCTTCGACATGCGCCCTGCTCCGTGCTGGTGGCTCGGCAGAAATACACCTCGATGCGCAACATCCTTTTCGCCTTTGATGGAACAGGGCCGTCGATTGCAGCGGCCCAAAACCTTCTTCGCTTCCCCCTGCCGCCGGATGCAAGAATACACCTCGTCACCGTTCTTCGCCCAATGAATCCAAACCTCCCTCAGCGTGAGTCCGAACACCTGCGCAATGGCCTCGATGCAGACCAGGTGCTCGGGGATCTGGATCGAATAAAGGATAATTTTCGTGCTGCAGGGCGGCAGGCTCTCCTCCACACCTTGCGGGGCCACCCTGCCGCGTGTCTGCTCGACTATGCGAAGACCGAGGAAATCGATCTCATTGTGCTGGGTTTCTATAACACAAGTGTGCCTGAGCGGATTCTGCGCTTCTTCATCGGGAGCATTTCTGAAAGAGTCGTTCGTCACGCGTCCTGCTCTATTTTGCTGATGAGACCAACCTCTTGAGAGTACAATCCCATGGACTTTACAAAATGAGCACTTTCGTTTTTTCTTTTCCTCTCCTCTTCTGAGGCGAAATCCGAGGCTTCACCCCGCTGAAACGCAAAACTCCTTGCCTCTTCTTGCTATTGTCGTCTTCTCCATCGCGGCTACGCAGGTGCACCTCGTTCTGGGGTCGATCGACCTTTTCGACCCGCTGCTCCTGGTCTTTACCGCCTTTCTCACCGTCGCGGCCTTATCGGCCCGCATCCTTTCACGCCCTTTCGGACTTCCGCCACGGCAGGGCAGGGTCCTCGCGTTCAGTTTCGGCACCGCAACTCCTTTGTGGTGCTTCCCCTCGCCCTTGCTCTTCCTTCGTCGTTCGAGCTGGCCGCCGTCGCCAGTCCCTGGTGGAGCTTGTCGGGATGGTGGTCTATCTGTGGTGGGTGCCGAAGCGGCTCTTTCCTGTGCCGAGTTGACGCCAAGGTGCATGAGGAGATGCCATCGGGTTCTCCCGGATGGCATCTCCTGCCGCCACTAGCCTCTCATGGGGTTTCCGGCAGCGCCTCCTTTTCCATGCGAGGGCGATGCTTCTCCCATGCGAGGACGAGAGCGCTGGCGACGAAGATGGTGGAGTAGGTCCCCGCAACGATCCCCACCAGCAGGGCGAAGGCGAAGTTTCGGATGACCGCGCCCCCCAGGAGAAAAAGGGAGGTCACCACCATGAGGGTCGTCCCCGACGTCAGCAGGGTTCGCGAGAGGGTCTCGTTGATGCTTCGGTTGACGGTGGCGGCGAACCCCTCACCAGGGTACCTGCCGAGGTTTTCTCGGATTCTGTCGAAGATGATGATCGTGTCGTTAAGCGAATAGCCGATGATGGTGAGAAAGGCGGCGATGATCGGCAGGTCGATCTCCTTGCCGAAGATCGAGAAGAATCCGAGCGTGATCAGTACGTCGTGCACGAGGGCGACGACGGCCCCCACGGCGAAGCGGAACTCGAAGCGCCACGAGATATAGACCAGCGTACCGAGGATCGCATAGAGAAGCGCCAAAAGACCTTTTTCCCGCAGCTCTTTTCCGACCTGAGGTCCCACCATTTCGGTCCGGCGCACCTCCAGCCCCCCTTTGCCGAAACTCTGCTCAAGCGCCTCTTTTATCGTATGCGAAAATTGCTTCACTTCGGTGCCGCTCTCCTGGGTCCGGATCAGGAACTCATTCGATTGGTCACCGAACTGTTGGATTGTGAGAGAGCGCAAGCCCAGACTTTCGAGAGCATCTCGTATTTCGCCCGGCTGAGTCGGGTAAACAAATTGAACCTGGATGAGAGTGCCGCCGGCGAAGTCTATACCGTACTCAGGCCCCCCCTTGGAGACGAGCGAGACGAGTCCGGCAAGGATCACTAAAACGGAGAGCAGGACGGCGATTCGATTTTTCCCGACAAAGTCGAAAGTGCTGTTGGGTCTGACAATCTGCATTTGCCTCACCTTCTTAACTGGGGTAGACCGGAACTTCCTTCAGCCGGACAGATCACGACTGGCAGGCGCCGGCACAATGCGTCAAGGAGCCTTATCTCACAGAGACGGTTCGGGCCTGCCCCTTGAAAGGGACAGGCGGTTCACAGTGATCGAACAGACTCAGGAGTGAGGCGGTGGGCGCGGAAGGGAAAATGCAGGAAATGCGGCGGATGGGTCGAGAAAGGTCGACTCGCGCTTAAGTAGATGGATGGACCGGTTTGAGGCAGGAAGCGCGATGCTGCACGGAGGTGAAGCGAAAGAAGTCGGAAGGTTGTCGGCATTCTCCGGCGACAGAGGAGCGGTTGCCGCCAGATCCGGGCTGAAAAAGGGGGCGCAGAGCGCGTCGGCAGGCCGGTAGCGAAAATCCTCGGCAAGGGCATTTGTCTGCAGCGCCAACAGGAGGATCGCCGGCAGCAGCCAGATCCATGCTCCGAGAAACACGCAGGAGTTTCGCTGTAGTGGGGCGGATTTTATGGGAAGTCGCTTTTGCATGAAGCCCATGGCCTCGGGTTCAAGGAGAGCCAATCATACGCCTTAAGCGAAAAGAAATCCACATGTGAGAAGGAGGTATAACTGGCTTGAGGTTTCCGTAATTCCCGACCATCAGAACAAGGAAGGCACCCCGTTCATCTGGACACACCTACTCTGTTCTACTTCTTGTCTCGATGATTAGCTCGGGAGAGTTAGTGCTTCATTTTTCAACAATCCGATTACTCCTGTGCAATGGGTAAGTGCAATCGAGTTGGAAAAGACGGAGAAAATAGACCGAAAAAGCTGACTCTTTTCCTTGGTTTCCTACACATGGATGAAGGGCGATTGAACCTACGTGGAAGCTAGGCGATAGCGGCAGCCTTCGACAGTAGTTTGACAATGCTGACGGGTGGGTGGGAGAATTGAAAAAACTTTCCAGGAGAGATAGATGGCTTTGGAATCGATTAATCCCACCACCGGGGAGACGCTGGAAACGTTCGACGAATGGCCCCCGGACCGTACACGGGAAAATCTCTCCGGCGTGAATGCGGCTTGGCTGGACTGGCGTCATACGTCATTTTCGCAGCGCTCGGACAGCATGCGTCGGGCGGCGCAGGTGCTTCGCCGCAACAAAGACGAATTCGCGCGGATCATGGCGCTGGAGATGGGCAAACCGATCGCCGGCGGCCGTGCCGAGATCGAGAAATGCGCCTGGGTCTGCGACTACTACGCCGAGAATGCCGAAGCGATGCTCGCCGATGAGCCGGCAAAGAGCGACGGCGCCCGGGCCTACGCCGCCTTTCGCCCCCTCGGGACGATTCTGGCGGTGATGCCGTGGAACTTCCCCTTCTGGCAGGTCTTCCGGTTTGCCGCTCCGGCACTGATGGCCGGCAACGCCGCTGCACTCAAGCACGCCTCCAACGTACCGCGTTGCGCCCTGGCCATTGAGGAGATCTTCCGCCAAGCCGGCTTCCCCGAAAATGTCTTTCGTGCCCTGTTGATCGGCTCCGGGCAGGTGGAGAAGGTCATAGAGAACGAGACGATCAAGGCGGTCACCCTGACCGGAAGTGACAGGGCCGGCCGCACCGTGGCGGCCAAAGCCGGGGAGATGCTGAAGAAAACCGTGCTGGAGTTGGGCGGAAGCGACCCCTTCATCGTTCTCGCCGATGCCGATCTGGAGGAGTCTGCAAAAACAGGTGCGAAAGCCCGCTGCCTCAACTCCGGGCAGAGCTGCATCGCCGCCAAGCGATTCATTGTCGAGGCGGAGATATATGATGCCTGGCTCGACAGATTTCGGACCGCCATGTCGAAACTGGTGGTGGGCGATCCTCTCGACGAGCGTACGCAGATCGGCCCCCAGGCGCGCGAGGACCTGATGCGGGAACTGCACCGTCAAGTGGAAACCTCTGTGGCCATGGGCGCCAAAGTGCTTCTGGGCGGCAAGCCGATGGAGCGTCAGGGTTATTTTTATCCTCCGACTGTACTGACTGATCTATCGCCGGGAATGCCCGCCTGCGACGAAGAACTCTTCGGGCCGGTCGCCTCGGTCTTTAAGGTGCGCGATGAAAAGGAGGCGGTGGAGGTCGCCAACGCCACACCCTTTGGCCTGGGCGCCTCGCTCTGGACCCGCAACAGCTTCAAAGGGGAGGCGATCGCCGCACGAATCGATGCCGGGGCGGTCTTCATCAACGGCATCGTTAAGAGTGATCCGCGCCTGCCGTTCGGCGGCGTGAAGATCTCGGGGTACGGGCGCGAGCTTTCCTATTACGGGATCAAGGAGTTTGTGAATATCCAGACAGTGTGGGTGAAATAAGCGAAAGCGCCTTTCGGATTTGCGAACGGCCTGTCCCAGTTTCTTCCGCTCGGTGATGTCGCGAGCCAGAAATGAGAAGGTCAGCTCCCCTTCCTTGTGCGGCGGCACCAATGCAACAAATTGGCCGTTTCGCCTCCGACTCCCGGAAGGGAAACCCTGCGCCCGCCACACTCGCAGGAATGCGGGAAGCGCTCAGCGGCGTCCCTGCGCCCCTCGTCCTGCAGGGCGGCGACGAAATAGAGTCGGGCGTCCCAGTTCTTCATGAGCTTATAACCGGTCAGGACGGCCAGGTCCTGGTTTCCCAAGTCCATGCTCACCTCCCACCCGGGACCGCGGTCGGAGAACCAGACGTTAATGCGTCGGTGGATATCCAGCCCTCGGTGTTGAAAATCGCAAAAGAGAAGTACGCCGATTTTGGCCTGCAGTGCGGTTTCGATGATCTCCGTCACCTCAGGCTCGCGCTCGGGCGTCTCGGGCATGCGCAGAAAAAGGATGTTCGGCCTGAAGAAGGTCCCGCCGAAGGTCTCGATCCCCGCTTTGAGGTTGTCTCCAAAGCTGGCCGCTGAAATCACTGTCCAGGTGGCGAAGATCTTCTCCTCCCGGAAGCTCTCGATAATGCGGGGAAGCTCGTCCGCAAGCGTCTCTTCCCGGACCCGCCCGGTGAGACCGACCACCTTGAGGAAGCCCTTGGGATAGCTGAGATCGCGGATGATGGCGAATGTCTGGCGCAGGTGGTTGATCTCTTCCACCGGCACCAGCAGATTGGCCTTCCATGTGCGCTCCCGTGCGGCGGCGATCTCCCCCGACTTCTTGGCCGCCCATTCGGCCAGAGCGACGAAGAGGCCGCTGCGCACATCTCCGAAGGGAGCTTCAAGTTGGCGTCGAATGAGGGCGGTATGGATAAGTAGCACGACGATCAGGGCGATGATGGTGAAGGTCGGATTGACTACGATCATGGCGAAGAGGCACCCGAGGGCGCCCAGGCGACGGAGACGAGGGAGATGAGGATAACAGGAGTCAGGCCGGAACTGCCCCCGTTGAGGTTGTGAGATCCACCGGTTGAAGGTATCCGGCCGAAATGTTTACTCCCGAATCCCAAGCCGGGTTTCAAAATGCTCCCTAGCCGTGAGTTGATAGACGAAATTGTAAGAAGGTGAGTGATGACTATGGCCGATTCTGCAGATCTTCGATCAGCGCCTTCATTTCGGAGATTTCTTTACGCTGACTTTCGATGATCTTGTCGGCAAGTTCACGGACGCGCGGATCTGTGATCTGAGCGCGCTCGCTCGTCAGAATCGCGATTGAATGGTGCGGAATCATGGCCTTCATATAAGACACATCCTCGACGGTCACCTGGCTGCGCACGAGCCAGAGGGCTAGAGAGAATACGACAGCGCTCCCAACGAAGATACTGATATTTACTCGCCGATTGGTGAGCATGTTCTGCATGAAGGACAGCATGATGACCGCCATTGAAGCTCCCATCACGAACGCCATGTATGTACGCGTTTCACTGAAACTCACGTGGTCTAACTGGTAAGTGTTCAGATACATAAGCCCCAGCATGACAACGGTGGAGGTCGCTATCATGGCGCCGAACCTCGCGTACATCTTCATAGCCTTTCTCCTTTGGCAGTTTTCCAGGGGATGGGACGAGTTGCGATTGGCGCTAGTCAGCCGAAACTACAAGGAAGAGCGCGATCAGCGAGCTCAGGATGAGAATGGAGATCAGAATGGCGATACCCCAAAAGG
Organism: Desulfuromonadales bacterium; assembly: GCA_050485365.1. Lineage (GTDB taxonomy): Bacteria > Desulfobacterota > Desulfuromonadia > Desulfuromonadales > JACZKF01 > JARFUG01. The sequence continues at coordinate 54,168 of JBJHBH010000006.1, forward strand.
GAAACATCCTGAAGCCCTGCTCCTTCATCTCGCGGTAACCATCCCAGTATCGCCACAGGGCGATGGCAAAAATCCCCACGCCGACACCAACGAATACCCCTCCCAGAATGAGCGTGAGTAGCGGCATCCCTGGATGACTGATCAGTCGTGCAAAGGCAAGCCCGGCGGCGACGGTTGCCAGAGCGGTTCGCATCCAGGCGCTGAAGGTTCTCTCTCTGGCGAAAAGGGTCCGCTGCAGTGCCCATTCCGACCTGTCCCTTGCCAACTCACGCTTTGATTCCGAGCCGTCCGGAGGGACCATGTTTTCAGATATCTTCTTAACCATACCCTGATTTCTCTGTCGGGACGGATTTCGAGTCGCTAGGAAACCTTGCGCCAGGTACTCTCTTTATAGTTTTATAACTGCTTTCGTTCGTTCTTCCAGCAAGCACCTGAATCTCTTGCCGAACGCCAGGCCGCTCTGATGGAGTGAACAGAGAGGCTGGCGCAAGTGCGGTCCAAGCCCGCGGGAAGAGCCTTGTCCAATTCTCATAGCGCCTGCCTCAAGAGAAAGGACCTGAATGAATTGGCCCTTTTTCGTGTCTGAAACATACCGGCACCAAACTGCGAGGAAACTGTTTCGGTCCCGAGTGCAACCCTGGAGTGCTCTTAGCTCCTCAGTCTTTTCAAAAGATGATAATTTGCTGAGGGCGTCAACCCCTGTCGCATGAAGTACGCCAGTGCCCTCTTGTTTGTCGGCGTCACCTCCAACTGGATCGCTTTTACGTGGGCTTCGCTCGTTTCGGAAATATAATCCATGAAAGCAGTCCCGATTCCCTGCTTGCGCCACGCCGGTTTGACGTAGAGTTCGTCGACTGAGACGATATGCCCGCCGTACTCATTGCTCCAGAGATGGATGAGAATGGCATAGCCAACCACATCCTCCTTGATCTGGAAAAGGGTGATCTCTCCCTTATGCGGATGAAGTACCAATTCTTTGGCCGTTCGTTGCACCTTTTCACTCGACATCGGCTTACCAGGTTCATCTTCGCGATAAAGTGCCAGGACCATTTGCTCAAAAAGAGGCAGGTCTGCTTCTTTGAACCGTCGAAACTCTAGCCCATCCATAAAAGGAATCCTTCAGCAGAGAACTCATCTTAGAGAAAAACCGCACACAGAAGGGCCGTGATGTTTGATCACGGCCCTTCTGTGTGCGGTTTTCAGGATCTATCGAGGTTTACCTGTACGGGAACCGGCTTTGCAAGGGAGTTGAAGACCGGGGAGTATTTCTGGGCCATGGCCAGAAGCTCCTCTTTTTCCTCTTCGCTCAAATCGGCCTCGATCTTGAATGAGACGCGGATTCCCTGGTAGGCGACCGGAATGGTCTCGGAGAGTCCGAGAAAACCCTGCACGTTGAGATCGCCTTCGTAGCGTGATTCGATCGATCTGATCTCGATCCCCCGTGCCGCGGCGTGGGCGACCATCGCCGTCGTGAGGCATCCGGAGAGGCCGACGAGCAGATACTCGACGGGGTTGGCTCCCAGGTTGGTTCCGAGCAGGACCGGCGGCTCATCGATTTCGAAGTGCATCGCCTCACGGGAGTCGTCTTCCTGCAGCGCACCGTAGAAGTCCTTGACCCTGGCCTGGTTGTGCGTGCTGCCGGCCCAGCGGTTCGTCGCACGGAACTTGAACTTTGAGATATCCGGATTGTTTTTGATCACTTCGATGGTGTCAAAGAGCTGAGTGACATTAATCCCATTGACGGTTTTCATCTCTTTTGCGGTTTCCATCTCTCTTCTCCATTTAGTTAGACAGATCAGTCTGTCTTGTTTGCGGGCAAAAAAACTTCCGCCCCTTAGTCGATGAGACGCTTTACCATCTCGACCCCCTGCCGCGCCGGCCAGATGTCATTATAGATCTCCGTCATCGCAATGGTCCCCCCGAGAATGACAAGATAGTCGTCCGCCAGTCTGTCGGCATCGAGTTCGCCGTAGTTGTATCGATCCGATTGGATCAGTTCGTGCGCCAAATCCCGAATAAGACGGCGCAGGCTCTCGTAGTGTTTATGCCCTTCGCGCCTGAGCAGGTTGCGGGGATCGGGGATCTCGGCCACCATGTTCAAAAACGCGCAGCCGCGAAGCCTGTTCGCCTTCAGCCACGGTTCCACCGATTCGATCACCGCCAAAAGCCTCTCTCTCGGCGTATCGCGGTCCCTGACGAAAGCCGTGATCGCCTCGTACTCCGAGGTGTTGCGGTCCTGCAGGTACGCCAGGCAAAGATCCTCTTTGGTCGGAAAGTGGTTGTAGAAGGTCGCCTTCGCGACTCCCGACTTCTCGATGACCTCGTTGATGCCGGTCGCCCGGTATCCCTGCTGAAAGAAGAGTTCAGCCGCCGTGCTCATGATGCGCTCTCGTGGAGCTATGTCGGTGCGTTTTTTTGTTGTCATGGTGAAACCATATCGCAGATAGACCTGTCTGTCTACCTATTGGAAAATTATTTTCCCGTCATTGAAGGCGCGCGACGATTTCATCTACCTGGGAATTGACCAGGCCGAATTGCGGATCGGTCTGCACCAGGCGTTCTTGAAGAGCCTCCATGTCGCTGCGGTCATCGAGAATGACGTAGCTCGCGACCGGCACGGGGGCCTGCTGCAGCCAGGCCGAAATTTCGGCGCCACGGGTCACCTCCGCCAGGCAGGGGGTCACTCCGACAACCCGTCCCCGAGCGTGTGCCCCGGCTTGAACCAGGATCTCCTCCAGTTCTTCCACACTGGCGCCAATGCGCCACATCGAGGTAACGACAATGGCGGCGCCGGTGCGATCGACCACCGCGTTGAGCGCCTCGATGTTGGCGCTCTCAAAGAGCTCCCCACGGGCCAGCGTCTCTGCCGTATTCAGCACGTCGTCAAAGTCGAGAAAGAGGATTTTCGCTGCGCTCCTCGTTTGCTCTTCACTGTGTGCACTCATTTGTGTGACGGTTCTCATGACTCTTCTCCTCTGCTCCTACCTTTTTTTTCCTACGACTCAACAATAACACAGATAGACCGGTCTGTCTAGTGGGGTGATAAGGTTCCAATATCTTTTCACGCATACCTTGCAGCAGGAGGCGCATTTAGCCATGTTTCTCGATAGCGTGCAAATTCTGGGGCGAACGCTGATCACGGGGGTCCTCGCCTACATCCTCATCGTTCTTGTTCTGCGGTTGACGGGAAAGCGGACCCTTTCCAAGTGGAACGCCTTCGACTTCATCGTGACTGTTGCGCTCGGATCGGCCCTTGCCAACGTCATCCTCTCCAGGGACGTCTCTCTGGCGCAAGGGGCGACAGATTGAGCGCATCCGCGCCTTGGGAGAGGAGAACCAAGCTCTTCGGCGGAGGGTCATGCCCGCGCGTATTACGGAGAGAATTTCGTCGCGTGGAAAAACGACGCGGCCACCCCCTCGGATGAGGAGATGGCCGCGTCGTGAGAAAGTTTCAGGCAAATCCTGAGCAAGTCATGCTCTAAGTACCTGAACTCATTGGGGTGGCGGGAATCGAACAATATTGAAATCTATGGCTTTTTCGGCCACACCAATCGGTCATGCCCCCAATGTTGCCCCCACACTTGTTTGCTCCCATCCCCTCTGAGCATCTCTGAAATTATTTTGCGCCACCCAGCATTGCTCCTTCCTTTCTATGCTCTCCAGCGTCGCACTCTCCAAGACAGTTAAATTTTTCACTTTTGCGTATTTTCAACCACTTGGAAAGAGTGTGTTAATTCTAATGTGTGATAAGTACCCCCCTTTACCCAAAACGCTAACCACCTGTAATTGCAGGGCTTTTTCATTGACACGCGGCGTTTGCAATGATACCTTTAATCAGAATCAAGGAACCCTCGGGCACTACTTTTTAAAGGAGGAGAACAAAAGATGACAAAAGAGAAAAGGTTCAAGTTTTCCGATCACCTCGACCGCTACCCGCCGATCATCGCCAGGGTCGATATTGCCAAACACTTCCCCTTTCTGACGCCAAAGACTATGGCGAACCTCGACTCTTTGCAGCAAGGTCCGCCTGAAGCAATCCGAGCGGGGGGGCGGACTCTATACCCAACCCCTGCCCTGCTCCGCTGGCTCGACTCTCGGAGCTGTCGCCGAGGCCGAGGCCGGCCTCGGAAAACCCCTCATCCGCCGGAGGCGGCATGATGAGATCCGGGACAACAAAAGGGACAAAACGACGAAACCCTCGACGTTGGCGCGTCGAGGGTCCCAATTCTGTTCACTCAATCCCCAGGCCTCCGAAGCCTCCGCAGGAGAATGAGCTATGGATAAAACCGTATCAAATAGCGGCTTAAGAATCAAGCGGAAACAACGATCACAACGATCACAACGATCACAACGATCGAATGCTTGCATTATGCTTGCTAAATGCAAGCAAAACACCGCCGACGATGCTTGCAAAATGATTGCATCCTCCCTTTGCACTCTGGGGAGGGTATCATGTCGATAGTCCGAGTTAAAAAAACATGCAGATTCACTGTGTTGGCCAATGACACGCTCCAGGACTCTTCTTTGTCTCTGGAATCTTTAGGTCTGCTCGCGAGGCTCCTTTCCTACCCTGATGGATGGAATATTAGAATGGGGCACCTGATGCAAAAATGCAAAATAGGAAGGGACAAGCTGCGGCGACTCATCGACGAGCTGCAAGCGGCGGGCTATTTGGAGAGAGACAAAGTCCAGGGACCTGGGGGCAAGTGGGAATGGCCTTGCACAATCTTCGAGAGTCCACAAGAAAGATTAAAAATTTTGCACGGGAAATCCGTCGACGGTTCACCCGTCGATGGTTCACCCGTCGACGGTGAACACGTCGATATATTAAGTACCGATCTAGCAAGAACAGAATCAAAAAAGACCGAGAGAGAAACCACCAACCACCAAAACCAAACCGGGGACGGTGCCGGTGGTGGTGCGCTCTCTTTCTCAAACGTGAGTCTTAACCAAAGTCAAAGGCAAAGGCGTGGGGAAGCGTGGGCGGCACTCTCTGCGCAGGATAAGGACATGCTCCCCGACTACTTGAGGATGGGGATGAAGTTTGGAGGCAAGGCCGGCGGCCCGCCACGAAACCCTGCAGGGTGGGCCGTGGCGGCCGAGCGGCGAATCTTAGCCCAGGGGGGCCTCTCTCAGATCGACGATGCCCAATTTGGGGAATGGGTGAAAAGAGAGACTCGCGCGCTCGACAAAGAAGAAAAGACCGATTTTGCAGGTGAAGGTGATATGCCTTCCATCCGCTCCAAAGAAGACCGAGAGCGGTGGCGAAGAGAGCTTCTCGCCTGACCTATTAAATCCCGCCACCCCGGGTGGCGGGATTTTCATCTTTTGCCCCTTCGACCCCTTCGACCCCTTCGACCCTTTCGACCCCTTCGACCCTTTCGACCCCTTCGACCCCTTCGACCCCTTCGACCCCTTCGACCCCTTCGACCCCTTCGACCGTTTGGAGCGTTTAGAGCGTTTAGAGCGTTTAGAGCGTTTAGAGCGTTTAGAGCGTTTAGAGCGTTTAGAGCGTTTAGAGCGTTTAGAGCGTTTAGAGCGTTTAGAGCTGTTGGAGCTGTTGGAGTTGTTGGAGCTGTTGGAGCTGTTGGAGCTGTTGGAGCTGTTGAAGCTGTTGGAGCTGTTGGAGCTGTTGGAGCTGTTGAAGCTGTTGGAGCTGCTTTCTGTTGAACAAACTTTTTTGTTGTTTTATATCAAGACATCATCAGCGAAAATTAGAATAGATGTCAAGAACACAAAAACACTTGACGACGAAAATGCAGAGCGAGAGAATCGACATGTGATTATTTGCACACCCGACTCACCTACGGTGTCGTCAGGTGCTCAACCAAAAGACTGGAGAGCTAGACGGGATGCGCGTTTACAACGAAAACAGAAATGTTTACACGGATAGAATGTTTATCAGGACGTCTCAGCGTTTACACCGAAAACATCACTGTTTACATATGTAGTCGCTCTTGTAGTCGGTTTGTAGTTTGCCTTGTAGTCGGATTGTAAACAGAGAATGCAGGTTTACAAACGTAAACAAAAGGGAGGTTTACGAATGAAAACATCAGCAGTTGTGTCGGTCAGGATCGACCAGGAAACCCAAAGAAGAATTGTCCAGGCAGCAGAGAAGCAGGGCTCGACGGCGGCGGAGTTTATCCGCCAAGCAGTCCAGTCCGAGCTCGAGCGCCTCGGGGGCGGAGGGATCGAGGGCGCTCTCGCTGCTCTTGAAAACCGCATCTCCGATCGTCTCTCCCAAATCCCCCGCCTCGTGATCGAGGAAAATCTTGCCGTCGCCCGCCGCGCCCGGGAGGCCCAGGCTCAGCAGGGGAGGAATTAATCATGGAAAAACGCCACGAAATCCCCTGCCCGACCCGGCCCCCCTGGCGAAACCCTGTAGAAATGATGTGGCTATTTGCCGGCGGCGCGCTCCTCGGCCTGACCCTTTGCCTTGCGGCCGCATGGGGGGCAGGTGTCCATCTAGACCTGATCAACACATCATGGCCCCCCTGGCGGCAGGTCGCCGCGGCGTGGAAAATCGGATGGTGGGCAATTTTTGCCCTCGTCGAACCAGGAAAATATGCCCAAAAATATGCGCAAATTTACGCGAATACGGGGGGGAATGTCAGCGGCTGGTTTGCGGTCGCCGGGCTCGGGGTCATCTCTGCTATCTCTCTTTCTGCGCTGAGCATGGCGTGGTTCTGCTCCACCCCTCCCGAAAACCCTGTCCACGTCCGAGGTCGAAAAATTTCGACCGCTCCTGCAGATGCCCAAAAATCCTTGAATGGCTCCAGGAAGCGCAGCGGCGTCGGCCTGCCGGTCCATCCCGACGTAGAGATGAGTCAGGATCTGGAAAGTAAGCACATGATGATTGTGGGGGCGACGGGCGAGGGCAAAACCACCATCCTCTCCCCCCTGATCTGTGAAGCGATCCGGAGAAATGACAAGTGCCTGATTTTTGATCCGAAGCCTGATTTTACAGAATGGATTCCGGGGCATGCCGTGATCCTTGCCCCATGGGACGAGCGCGGTGCGGCGTGGAATATGGGCGCGGACGTTTTGGACAAAGGGGACGCCGAGACGCTGGCGATGCGCTTCATCCCCGGCCAAGAGGTCCCCTGGGATCCTGGTGCTCGAATCATTCTCGAAGCGGCGATCATCGAATGCCAGCAGACCAAGGGGCAGAAATGGGGGCCGATCGACATCATCAAAATCCTAATCGACGATGATGAGATCATGAGAACGGTCAAAGAACACAAGCCGCTCGGCTCGCGCGTGGTCGCTGAGATGGCCAGCAAAACGACGCAATCGTTACTCATTACTCTCTCTGCACAGCTCGGACAATTTGAAAATCTTGCCGAGTGGTCGCACGGAAAACCTAAATTCTCTTTTCGAAGATGGCTTCTCGGCCAGGCCGGAGAGGGGACTTGGGGGACGGTCATCATGGCGGCGAATGACCGGTATCGCTCACTCTCCTCGACCTACTGTCAATCAATAGTCTCTATCTGCACGTCGATCATCTGCAGCCCAGATTTCCGCAAAAAAGAAAAGGTCTGGCTCTTCCTCGACGAGTTGCCGCAATTAGGCAAAATGCCTGAATTGTCGCAACTTTTAGCGGTCGGCAGGTCGAAAGGGTGCCGCGTCGTAATGGGCACACAAGACATTTCTCAAATCAGAGATATCTACGGCGTGCATCAGGCTCAAGCATGGGCAAGCATGTTCGGCACTTGGATCATCGTGCGAATCAAGGGCACAGAATCGCCGAAATGGTTTAGCGAACTTCTCGGCGAGCGCGAAATCTGGCGCTGGAGCCCCGGAGCGCAGCGCGACGTGACGAGCGGAGCGGCGACGAGCGTGTCTGAGTCGTGGCGCAGGGAGCGCGAGCCCGTCATTTTTCCAGACGAATTCACCGATCTTATTGGCGCAGGAGACGACGGAATCGACGGGATTTTCTATGTTCCCGGCAATGACACTGTTTATCTGCTGCATTGGGATTTCTTCACGCCTGAAAAGGTCCGCGAAAACCACATCCAACATACCCCCGCGCGCATCAGAGAAATCCTTAATGGTGGTGGAGTCGCCCCCCCGGCGGCGGCACAAGAAAAAGCGGCACCCGGAGGGAATCAAGAGATCGAGCCCGAAGCCAGCGAACCGGAGGCCCAGGAAGTCCCGGAGGCCGAAGTTGAGCCGGAAAAAATCGAGGCCGGCGACCCAGACCCCGAAACCTTTTTTCCACCCGAGATTGACGAAATAGAAAATTCCGATGATGAAAGTGATGAAAACCACGATAACCAAAACCAAAGCGCAGACGCCCTTGCCGACGTCGGTTCAGAAATCGCCGGAGGCACTTTTGACGCAATAGTCGACCCCATGAGCGCGGCGGTTTCGGCCATAGAAATCGTCGAAAACATCGCGGGTTCCGGAAGTCATAAGGCCAACACCCCTTCCCTTGCTGAGGATGTTGCAGGCCTGCTGGTCGGCGGGGAGATCGAAGAACAGGAGACCGAAAAATGCTGAGCATCGCAGCAATCCAAAACCTCAATTACTACAGCAATTTAGCGCAAGAAGACTACTACAACAACGGCGGCGAGCCCCCGGGGCGGTGGATGGGATCCGGAATTTCGGCGCTTGGCTTGTCCGGCGAGGTCGAATTAGAACAGTATCACCGGATTTTTGCAGGTTATCATCCTGAAACCGGCGAAAAACTTGTGCAAAGCGCTGGCAGCGAGAACCACCGTCGGGGTTGGGATTTTTCATTCAGCGCGCCAAAGTCAGTTTCGACCATATGGAGCCAAAGCGACCCGGTGCAACGCTCCGCGATCCAAGCCGCGCAAGATAGAGCCGTCCAAGCCGCCCTCAAACACCTGGAGAGCGTAGCAATCACGCGACGCGGAAAAGGCGGGGCCGAGGCCGAGCGCCCGGCGGGCCTCGTGGCGGCGAGTTACGAGCACAGCACGAGCCGCGCCCAAGACCCTCAGCTTCACACACATCTCTTAATTTCAAATCTATGTGCCCGGAATGACGGTACTTTCGGCACCCTCGAAACGAAAGAGATGTTTAGTCACAAAATGGCGGCGGGGGCCATTTTCCGCGCCCAACTCGCCGCCGAGCTCCAGGCGCTCGGCTATAAAATCGAGCGTGACGGCGACTCTTTCCGAATCGCCGGCTCTCCCCGAGAGCTCGAAAAGGAATTTTCGAAGAGGCGCGAAGAGATCGAAAAAAGTCTTGCAGAATCGGGACATACCGGAGCGAAGGCAAGCGAAATAGCTGCGCTCGATTCCAGGTCGAAAAAAGAGGCCCGCCCGCGCTCAGAACTGTTTGCCGAATGGCAGGACACGGGCCGCGAACACGGATATGACCATGAATCGGTTTTGAGTGCAGAAATCGACCCGGAAAAAGCCCCTGCATTCCCTCCCATCGAGGACCTTCTCTATAAATTGACCGAGCGCGAATCAACATTCCGCGAGGCCGATATCTGGAAACTCGTGGCCGTTGAAGCGCAGGGGGTCATGAATGCCGAGCAGATCCGCGCCCAGGTCGAACAGCTCCTCGACTCTCCGGAACTCATCAGACTCGAAAAGCCCCTTTCCGAAGCCACCACCCCCCGCCCCCCGGAGGTCCGTTGGTCCACCCGGGAAATGGTCCGAATCGAGAAAAACATGATCGAAACCGCCGCCACCCTGGCCGGGCAGCCCTCCCATCAGGTCAGCGAATCAGCGATGGAAGCCGCGCGGGCGGGGCGGACGCTGAGCGAGCAGCAGGACCAAGCCCTGCAGCACATCACCGCCCCGGGAGGCGCCGCCGTCCTGGTCGGCATGGCGGGAGCGGGAAAAAGTTATTTGTTGGGCGCAGCCCGGGAGGCTTGGGAAAAATCGGGATACGAGGTCAGGGGCGCGGCGCTGGCCGGGAAAGCCGCGAGCGGTCTACAGATCGAAAGCGGGATAAAAAGCCAGACGATTCATTCTCTTCTGCGCGAAATCGAAGAAGGGAAAACGACCCTAACCCCCAAAACGATATTGGTGATCGACGAGGCCGGAATGGTAGGCAGTCGTCAAACGGCGAAACTACTGGAACTGACGCAAAAATCGGGCGCGAAACTCGTCCTCGTCGGAGATGATAAACAGCTGCAGCCAGTCGATGCCGGAGGCAGTTTTAAGGCGATCTCGAACGAAATCGGGCACTTCGAGCTCACAGAAATCCGGCGTCAGAAAGAAGCTTGGGCGGTCAATACCGTGCATCAATTTGCGCGGGGCGAAGCAGCCGCGGCGCTCACGGAGTATCACGAGCGGGGACTTCTTCATATCGCGGAAAACCGCGATGGCGCGATAAAAGACCTTATTGAGACTTGGAACAATCAAGCCGGCTGTTCAAGCCCAGCAGAGCATCTAATCTTAGGCTCAACGCGCGTCGAGGTCGCGCAACTGAACGACCTCGCACGCGAAAAAATGTGAGAAAATGGGCTCTTCGGCGCAAAGTGCGAAGTCTCGACAGAGTCCCACGGCAAACTTGAGTTTGCCGAAGGCGATCGAATCCTTTTCGGTCGGAATTCCAAACAAGTCAATGTCGAAAACGGTGTGCTCGGCACCGTGACGCGGATTTTACCATCACGCGACGGCAAAGGCATGCGGCTCACGGTCAAAACGGATGACGGTCGTTCAGTCCAATTCGACAGCGAGAAATACGGCCATATTTCGCACGGTTATGCCGTCACAACTCACAAATCACAGGGCGTTTCGGTGAAGTGCGCGTATGTTTTAGGCGGGGGCAGCATGGCGTCTAGGGAAATGACATATGTGCAAATGTCGCGATTTAAAGAGGTGGCGCGACTCTTTCTCAACAAAAAAGAAGTCGAACAATCGCTGAAATCCGCCGCCGCAGCGGCCGGCCTCGACACCATCCCCCCAACCGAAAAAATGATCAAATTCGCCGAATCCATCAGCGAATCAGAAGGTTACCCCCTGCCGAAGGGCTATCAAGAAGACTTCTGGGCTTGCCGATCTTATCTCGACAAATATTCAGAGATTTACCTTGGCGGAAAGAATGATACAAAAACGATCAACGGAGATAAAATCGAGCCTCCAGAAGTCTTCACGCAGATCGAACAAGCAATAAAACAGATGGAAAAAGCAAAACAAAAAGAGACTACGCTCGCCTATAAAACTGCTGAACAACAAAAGAATGTTAGTAATACAATGCACGATACCAAACACACTATTGTGCATCAAAACATAAATCAACTTGAACTAGAATTAGAGCTTGAAATGTGAACCAAAGTATGTATTATTAAGTTACATAACAACAACGGAGGGCAAAATGAAAGAAAATCAGAAAGAAACAAAAGCAGATCGGTCAATGTCGGCACCAACGCAAGCAGAAAAATATTTTATTGTCATTTTGTTGACGGTCATGGCGACGGTCATTTTGACTAAATAAACAAATTCAGGAGGTGCAATTATGAGATCGTGTGAGGGTATGGAATGTAAATACGACGAGAAAACTTCGATTGAGTGCAGAAGAGAACTGCTCGAAGGTGCTACAGATGCGGAACTTGTTGAATTATGGCCGAAGTTTTTGAAAGGCTATCGCGAAGGCAATGAGTTTATCAGTGAAACGTTGCGCACAGAAAAAGATATATCCAAATCTGTCGACGAGCCGGGCATTTTCGCAATTATGCGAACGAATGATTCTGTTAAAAAAAGACAATTCGATGTGCTCGCTGAAAAAATAAAAGCAAAATCACTTATGCCGTACAATATTGGCTACGCTATTGCTCTAATTCTTGTGCAGCGAAAATTTCAGGAGGTCTTTCGATCTGCGCTCATGAATATAGATCAAAAAATCGAGAAAGACAGAATCGCTGCCGAAGCGGCTGCAAACTGATTCATAGAATCATGAAATCAACTACGGAGGGCGAAATGACAATGAACAACACACATCAACTGCCGAGCGACGATGAAATGATTATAAATTGGTATTCTCAAATTGAAGACGCCGGACCGGCTCAACCGCTCGCGCGACTTGATGCGCTCATCGAAGCGGCGCCTGAATCTGTCATGCAAACTGATTATTACCATTACCTGCGTGGCCTTGCCGATGGCCGCCGGCTGCACGAGCACTGGGGCGGTGTCGGCGGCGTCGATATCTTCAAGGATCTCGAGCCCGTTGTTCTGAAAGGCTGATTCTGACTCTCGCTCCTGGGGAGAGTTGATTAATTAACATTCTCTCCCCCGGAAGCGGGGGGCATAGGAGGGAAAATCATGGAAATGACACCGCCGCCGGGCGATCTCAGTGTGAAAATTCTTGATTCAGTTTTCGGTGTTGGTTGGCAGTCAATTGCGACCGGCACCGACCCGGCGGGCGGCGCGGGGGCGGTGACTCAGATCTTGAGCATGTTCAACGCTCTCGTGCTATCTGCGACGATCGTGATGATGATTTATGTGATCATGGTCGGAATTGTGGGAACGGCTCACGAGGGCAAGCCTTTGGGCTCTCGGTACTCGACGATCTGGACGCCGTTGCGCACGATTTTCTCCGTTTCTCTGTTGATGCCCCTTCCGTGGGCGGGGGTCTCGCTTCTGCAAGCATTGATGATGTCGATGATTTATGGATCAATCGGCTTTGCCTCTGGTGTTTGGGGGCTTGCTGCTGATCATCTTCAAACCCGGGGCACGATCACGACGAGCGTCGCGACCGCCCCGGCGACGCTTGAAGCAGACTCGCTCACCGCTGCGATGCTGCAGATCCGAGCGCGGCAGGCGTCTTTTGTGTTTGTTGGCTATGAAGACCCGGGCGGCGACCTGGAGTGGCGACAAGACCCAGCAAGCATGTCTGGGAGCTATGTTTTTAACGCAAAAGCGGGACCTTACACTCTCGGAAATGTGTCGATCCCGTGCCCCGCTGGCGCTGATGATCCGCTTTGTGAGGCACGCAAAGAAGCCTTTTATGAGCTTGTCAGTGCGATCGACCCCGAAGCTATTGTCTTTCTCGAAGACTCGCGCCCAGTGTCGTCTTTTGCTCTGTCAACCGCTGCGAATCGCTATGCTGCGCGAATCGCAGAAGCTGCGCCAGCGTCAGCGATGTTTCGCGACGAGCAGAAGCAAATACGCATGAGCGAATGGCGCGAAAAAGCGCAGAATGACGGCTGGCTCGGCGTTGCATCTTACTATTGGTCTGTATCGAGAGAGAGCCGAGATATCGGTCAAGCAGTCGCAGCGCCCCCGGTGATTGCAACTGTAACAGCGCTCGAAGTGATCCCGGGTGAAGTTCGCGCAGAGCTGTCGGCTGTCGAAGCTGCTGCGGTTCGATGGAGCGACAGCCGCGCGCGCGAACGTTCCGGCGGGGCGGGTGGAGGCTACGAGCTCCTCGGCGGGCTCGTCTCATTACCGAGCCCGGCCGAATGGCTCGCCGGTTCCGGCGATCCGGTCGTTCAACTCGCTGGGGTCGGGCACGGCATGATCTCGACAGGCCATGCGCTTGCTGGAACCGTTGCGGCTGCAGGCACAGCGGCAGCGACAGCGAACGCAGTGTCAGGCGTTGCGAGCGGGATTCCGATCGTGGGCGGCATTGTGAACGCTGTGGCGACGGGCGCGTCTGCGATCATGTCCGCGGGTCTCACCACAGCGAAATTTTTACTCGTTCCGCTCTACGTTCTCGGCGCGACTCTCGCTTACTATGTCCCTGCAATACCAATGATTTTGTGGATTCTCGCGGTTGTCGGCTGGCTGCTCATGGTCATGCAGTGCATAATTGCCGCGCCGCTCTGGGCGGCGGCGCACGCGATCCCCGAAGGCGAAGGGCTGGCAGGCGCGCACGGGCGGCAAGGGTATCTGCTGTTTCTCGGCGTGCTGATCCGTCCGCCGCTGATGGTGGTGGGTTTGCTGCTCAGCGCGGTCCTCGCGTCCGGGATTTTCTCCGCGATCGGCTCGGCTTTCAGCGCGTTTGCTGGCGATTCGATGAGAGACGATATTGTCGGATACGTCACGATGTCGCTCATAATGACCGGCCTCGTGCTCACGGTAATGCACAAACTGTACGGATTAATTACGTTTTTGCCTGATCAAGCAATGTCTTACATTGGGCACCTGATGCAGGGCCAAGACTCTTCGAGCGATGAAGCGGCGGTTGCGCGAGCTGCGAGCGGTGCGGCGCCGGGGCTCGCAGGGAGCGCGGGGCGGCTACAGAGCCTCGGCAGCGGCAGGGCTCCGGGGGCCGGAACCGGCGCAGGAACCACCCCGCGGCCCGGCGCCGGATCGCCGCCGGGGTCAGGGGCGACGCCGGGGCGAGAGACGATGCATCAACCCGGCAGCGTTTAAGTTGCGTTTTGTCAAACATTTTCAAGAGCTTGGGCGATTGTCCAGGCTCTTTTTTTTGGGCCGAAAATCAGGAAAACGGCGACAACCATTAGGGCGTTGCCCCCCGGTGAATCTGGGGGCCGCTCTGGCTAACGCGAAAGGCGAAGGGCAAAGGCAAGAGCAAGGGGCCTTTCTGAGTGCTCCCCCTGCCCCCGAGCTCCAGGAAAACCGCTCTGGAACTCCGGGGCAGATCGGGGGAGAGAGCGCCCCGCACTCGACAAGCGAGCGCCGGGCGGGGTCAAGAAACAGGCAAAGGCACGCTGCGCGAGGTCGAATCATTCTGCCATCGCCGGGTTCCCTCCCTTCCCCTCTCCCCGGCTGCTGCGCTTCGCTGGCATCCCGGGAGGGGTCCCCGGGTCGGCGCCTCGTGGCGCCCGGCTCAAGCTAAGGTGTCGGAGTTTTGGGGCTTTTTTTAGACCCGGTTGTTGAGAGAGGTGGTTGATTCGGCCTCGGCGCCTGGAGTGGAGCGACGGCGGAGGGCCGGGCGGTCTGGTTCCGGGGGAGGATTTTCTAATGTTCTCGCTTTCCATCCGCATACACACTTAAAAACGGACAGACCGCCGTCACCTGAATGATAGCATATACCGTGCCAAAAACAGACAGCAGGCCGTCACTTTATATAGACATCTATAGACATTGCATTTTAAACTGCATACATCATAAAAAACAGACAGCATAGCATAATAAAAAGTTGACAGTATGCCGTTTATGGAATATCATTTTATGCATGATGAATTAAAACAGCATGCAGTCAGGGAAAAGGAGGTGGTCACATGCAATTGCGAGAAGTCGGCCGGAAGATCCAGATGCTTCGAACTGAGTACGTCCCCGCGCAGCGCGACGAGAGCGGAAACCTCATCAGGGGCACAGGGCGCAGCAAAATCAAGATGCTCGGGAGTTTTGATTCTTGGGAAAGCAGTATTGACGGCATCGACCAGGAGACCCTTGAGAAACTGACCGACGCCGAACGCGGGGAGCTTGAAGGGCATTTCGAGCAAAAAAAACGCGATGACTTAGCGCGGAGCTTGCGGCATGCGCCTGGATATATTGTCAACAAACTGCGCTTGCTCGCTGATAATTGTGAACATGAACAGAGAGCAACAGACAAACAAGTTGACGAGATCCGCGCAGCATTGAGCGAACTGATGAAAGTGAGAAGGGCAGCGAGGCGGAAATTAAAGAATTCTACCTCGGAAGGCAAGGGCGAGGCTTGAAATAATGGAGGCGAAAATGGCGGAATTCGGCGGCGGGCTGGAGAGGCTGGCGATTATTATCAGGGCGAAGGACCGAGAGCTCTTGCAGATGAGAACGGAAATCGAGTGCGAGCTCGCCAAGATCGATGCAGAGCTTGCACGGCAAGAGCAGGAGTACGAAACCGGGCTACAGAAGTGGACAAAGGCGGCCGTACGGTACGGCAACGGTGAACGCAAACGAGACCCAGGCAGGCCGAAACTGCCGGACCTTATCGACGCGCGGGCGACACATAGCGAGCAGACGCGGCGATGGCGCGCGGAGTTGAATGCTGTCGTCGGTGAGCAAGAGCGGCGAGAGAAGAAACTGAGGGAGAGGGTGGGGGCGAAATAGCCTTTCCCTTTCCTTCCCCACGCCTTGGATCTAAAGGCCGAAACCTGCACCGCCGCAGCCAGAGCCGAAGGGCGGCACGGGCCGCCGACCCGGGGACCCCTCGCCGGTCCGCCGCGCAGCCAGGCGGAACCGGGGAGAGGGGAAGGGAGGGAACCCGGAGGCGAAGCAGAGCGGTAGGACAAAAAGTTAAAGCCCTCTACTCCGGGGAGTGAGGGCTTGCCCCTGCGTGCAGGGAAGAAACTTGAACCGCTCGGCCAGCATGGCTGGGCCGAATCTTTCTACCCCTGCGTACAGGGAGAGACAGAGCCCGCGGCGAGGGAAGTGAACACCTGGAGGGGGGGAAGGTGGCCGCTCCCCCCGTCGCGAACCTTAATAAGGTCTACACGTTAGGGGCGAGAGAGTCAAGCTAATACCGAGGCGATGAACTGTTATCGAAAAGGTCAGAGCAAAAGTCTCGAAGTGCTGTAATGGCGCCCTCTATGGTGTCGAATGGTGATCCATCCAAGGGCGCGCCCTCTAGATTAAAAGCATAATAGGTCCGATTTGTTCCACCATTCTCCTTGATTTCCTTGCAGGAGATTAGGCGAATCAGGCCGTCGATGTCGGTAATCCTTTTTCCCTCAACTGTCATTGTGTACCTCCTGTTTTCCTTAATGGAATCACCCTCCCCTCCTCTTTCAGCCCGTCCAAATAGTCCGCCCAGGCCTGCATCATCTTCCGCCTCTCCGGAAGATGCTCTGCAAAATTGTACGCGGCTTTGACCTTGTTCCGCTCCCCGTGCGCGAGCTGTCGTTCGATCACGGCCGAAGGCCACCCCTGTTCATGCAGCATCGTTGACGCGATCGACCGGAACCCGTGGCCGGTCATTTCGTCCTTGCCGTAACCGAGGCGACGGAGAGCCGCGTTGACGGTGTTTTCGGACATCGGGCGGCGATCTCCTCCCCTCACCGCGGGGAAGACATACCTACCGCCACCAGTTTGAGGCTGCAGCTCTCTGAGGACCGCACAAGCCTGCCGGGAGAGGGGGACAATGTGCTGCTCTTTCATTTTCATCTTCGCCGCAGGAATGCGCCATTCCCCCTTCTCCAGGTCGATCTCCGTCCATTCAGCGTGACGTAGCTCCCCGGGGCGAACGAAGACCAGAGGGGCTAATTGGAGCGCACTGCGGGTAATCAACGAGCCCTCATATCCTTCAATGGCCTTCAAGAGCTTGGCAACTGCCTTCGGGTCTTTGACGCTCGGGTGATGTTGTACTTTGGTCGGGGGAATCGCCCCGCGCAGATCGGCGGCAGGATCCCGCTCGGCGCGGCCGGTGGCAACGGCATACCGGAAGATTTGACCGCAGTTCTGCATAGCACGATGAGCGGTTTCAACGGCTCCTCGAGACTCGATCCGGCGCAGGACCGCCAGCAGTTCCGGAGGCGTGATCTCGTTGACAGGTCGAACGCCGAGCCACGGGAAGATATCACGCTCCAGGCGGCGAAGAATTCGGCCTGAATGGTTCTCCGCCCAAGTCGGAGAGAACTTCTGAAACCACTCCCGGGCAATCACCTCAAAACTGTCGATTCCGCAATCAGCCCCGGCCGCCTTTACAGCTTTTCTGTGCTCCCCTGGATCGATTCCCTCCGCAAGAAGTTGCCGAGCTTCATCCCTTTTTTCTCTAGCCCGCTTGAGAGGCACATCGGGATATACACCGAGGGAGATTCTTTTCTCCTTGCCCCCATGGCGATACTTCAGCCGCCACCACTTGCCCCCACTGGGGGCAACTTCGAGGTAGAGGCCTCCGCCGTCAAAGAGCTTGATAGTCTTTTCTCCAGGCTTTGCGCTGCGGATTGCGGAATCAGTCAAGGGCATGGGGGCAACTCCCTTTGGGGGCAACTCAGTTGTCCCCAATGTTGCCCCCACATATTCGGGTTGTCAAGGGAAAAACCGGGAAGCGATAGGACGCAAAAAAGGCCGGAAGCCTTGTTTCTACTGGCTTTCCGACCTTCCCTGCTGTTCCCGGCTTTACCCGTTCTTGGTGCGATTGGTGGAGGTGGCGGGAATCGAACCCGCGTCCGAACGTCTTTCACGTAAGGCTTCTACATGCTTAGTCCGTATATTGATTTGACCCGCCGGAGCTCCTACGGACAGGATTTCCGTCGGGCGAGTCCGCTAAGGTTTCGCGCCGGTGCCGCGGACGGGCACCTTTGCTATCCCGCTGAATTGACGTCTCAAGCCCCACACGGGAGATGGGTCAGGAGACGTGGCAGCAATTAAGCTGCCAGTGCGTAACGAACGTCGTTGTCGGCGTTTGTGTTTGTGCCAGTTTTTTAACGAGGCCAACTGGCGTCCCCGGCATGCCACCTTCGCTTCCAACCTCCGTCGAAACCAGGTCACCCCCGTAAATCGGTATCCGGCAGCTTGAGGCGTTGCGAGTGGTGTTTTTTAAAACCGACTTCCTTTATACGGTATTTCGACCGAAATTTCAAGTGTTTCCGGAGGGTCTTTTCGTCTTTGCCCTATTCTCTGCTCTGCTTGATCGCCTTGGCGACCTCACGGTCGGCTTCTTTGCGCTTGAGGGTCTCGCGCTTGTCGTGAAGCTTCTTCCCTCGCGCCAGTCCGATTTCGAGCTTTGCGCGGTTGTTCTTGAAGTAGATCTTGGTCGGCACCAGAGAGAAGCCGCGCTCGTCGACTTTGCGGATCAGTTTGCCGATTTCCTCTCGGTGCAGCAGCAGCTTGCGCACCCGGGTGGGATCGTCGGGGTTCTCGCGATTGCCGTGCACGTAGGGGCTGATGTTCATGTTGTTGATGAACACCTCGCCGTCCTTGATGCGACAGAACGCCTCCTTCAGGTTGACCTTCCCCTCCCGAAGGGATTTGACCTCGGTGCCGGCCAGAACGATGCCGGCCTCGTAGACATCGTCGATGAAGTAGTCGTGATAGGCTTTTTTGTTGGTGGCGATGATCTTAATTCCCATTTTTTTCCAGGTCTCTCACGAAGGCCTCTTCCTCGGAGAGGATTTCGGCGATGCGGGGAAGGTAGTTCTCCTTGGGGAGCGCGCGGCTGCCGATGCGGATGACGAAGAAGGAGCCGACGAGAAAGACGACGCCGACGATCGCCGAAAGCAGATCGGGGTCGGGGCCGTCGACCAGACGCTGTCCGACCGTATGACCGAGAATCGCGCCGACGACCAGGGCGAGCAGGGGGACGATGTAGAGGATGAAGGACGACTGCAGAAAGCTGCGCGAGCTCGTCACGATCTTCACCCGATCGCCGACCGAAGCGCCGAGGGGGTTGTGCGCTTCGACGAGCATCGAGCGGTTGTCGTCACCGATTCGGCAGTTCTCCATCGAAGCGCAGTGCTTGCAGAAACTCCCCTTCTCGCACAGAACCACCGCGAGGTGCTTTCCCTTGAGCTCCACAACGCTGCCGATTTCTTCGATCATCGTCGGGTCCTTCCGTCAAATGCGCCGCGATGGGACCGACCTCGGCGAAAGGTCGCCTTTGCGAAAAAGCCGCAGCAAAGGTGCTGATTCCATTATCAGGTTGCTGAAAAACTCTTCGAACAAACTAGGTTAAAATGCCCATCTGTGTTATGATTTTGCGCATAATCCATTGATATTGCAGG
>JBJHBH010000007.1:0-67416 GCA_050485365.1 Desulfuromonadales bacterium
GCCGAGCGTCGGGCGAGGGCGCCGATGCGCCGCAGCTCGAGGATGAGGGCCTCGACGGCGAGGGCGGGGGCGGCGATGACGTTGCGGTCGAGGTGCTGCGGGCGGCTCTCGTTCTCGTCGGCGGCTCGGAAGCGTCCTTCGAGGTAGCGCACCAGAGCAGGGGTCGCAGGGAGCAGCAGCAAAAGCCCGAGGAGCTTGGTCAGAGTATGAAAGATGGCCAGAGAGGTCGCCGGCGCGCTCATCCCGATGAGCGAACCGACCCCCTGCACCGCCCACAGGAGGGGCTGCAGGGCGATAAAGGCGGCGATGCCGGTGACGATGTTGAACAAAACATGGGTCAGCGCTGCGCGCTTGGCGTTGGGGGTCGCCCCGATCACGGCGAAGGCCGCCGTGGAGGTGGTGCCGACGTTGGCCCCGATGACGGTGGCCGCTGCGGCGGTCAGGGGGATGAAGCCCCCCCCCGCTGCGGTCAGCGTGACGGCCAGGGCGGCGCTGGAGGACTGCATCAGGACGGTCAGCAAAAATCCGATTCCGACGAAGAGCAGCAGCGACACGACCCCTTCGCCGGCGAGTTCCTCGATGCGCAGTTGCTGATCGAGCCCGACGAAGGTGTCCTTGAGGATGTCGATGCCCAGGAAAAAGACGCCGAAGCCGGCGAGGGCTTCGCCAAGGGCACCGCCGCGGGTTCCCCCCGCGAAGACGCGCAGAAACATCCCGAGGGCGATGGCCGGCAGGGCAAGCGCCTGCAGATCGACCTTGAAGCCGACCAGGGCCACGAGCCAGCTCGTCACCGTCGTGCCGACGTTGCTGCCGAAGATGACCCCGACCGCCTGCAGCAGGGTGAGCAGACCGGCGTTGACGAAGCCGATGACGGCGAAGATGACGGCGCTCGACGACTGCACCAGGGCGGTTATGAGGGCTCCGGAGAAGATCCCCCGCAGCGGCGTCGAGGTACCGGTGGCCAGGATGTCGCGAAGAGCCTCCCCCGCCGCGACCTTGAGGCCGTCGGTCATGAGCCGCATCCCGAGCAGGAAGAGCCCGATCCCCCCTGCGAAATGGAAAACAGTCCAGATGGTCACTGCCGCCTCATCGTGAAAACAGATTGTAATTTCGACATTTTATTAAATTAATACCGCTGATCCGGGTGGCTGTCAATGAAGGAGCGAAGTTCGCATGTCGTCAGGACGTCCACTCTCCGGAACACGAAAACCCCGCCCATCTCCCGGCGGGGTTTTCGTGTGGATCGAAGCTGTCGCAGCGGGCAATTATCGCTTGTGACAGTCTGTGCAGCGGGTGGGGCCGTTCATCTCTCGGTGGCAGTTGACGCACATATCGTGTGCCACATCCCGGTTGATGCCGATCTTGCCGGGAGCTCCCTGATGGCACTTGGCGCAATCGCCGCTGAGTCTCTGCTGGTGAGCGGTGTGGTCGAAGGTGACCGTACCGTTCCTCGCCTTGAACTCGAAGACCTCCGACGCGAGAACGGGGACCGCAGCGGTCAGGATTGCGGCGGTGACGAAGGCGAGATACGAACGTTTCATACATCCTCCTGCTGGTAATTGAGTGCGCTGAGTCGGGGCACAGAGGCGCCTCGATCGCGCGATCGAAGTGAGGATGAATTTACCACCGTTCCGGGAAAAATCAAACCGCTCAAGTTGTCTTTAGCCGAGTGCCCAAAAACTCTCTTCGCGCCCAAGATCTCCATCGGCATGGCGCCCCGTTTTCGAAAAAACACTCAGCTCTCTTGAAAACCTTTGCATCCATCCCTTATTATCCATCTGAACCTATCAATGAATCATCCTGGAGACGTTCGATCGATGACTTCCGACCTATTTTCCCAGGTCCTCCCCTTCGCCCTTCTGCTTGCAGCCGCCTTCGTCTCGTACTTCGCATGCCGCGTCGTGGTGGTGCCGCTCATCAAGAAGATCGCCGAAAAGAGTCCGGTACAGTGGGACAACGTGATCATCGAGCAGAAGGTGGTCGACCGGGCCTCGCATCTGTTGCCGGCGGTCGTCTTCGCCTTCGGCCTTCCGCTCGCCCTCGACGCCGCGAGCGAAACCTTCGGGGTTCTGTGGCGCCTCAACAATATCTATTTCATCATCGCCGGGTTTCTCGTCTTCGACGCCCTGCTGAACGCCGGCACCGAGCTCTATCGGGCGAGTCCGTCACGCCGCCACGTTCCGATCCGGGGGTTCGTTCAGGCGGTCAAGCTCGTCGCCTTTTTGCTCTCCCTCATCCTGGTGCTGTCGCAGCTCGCCGACCGCAGCCCCCTCTTTTTCATCTCGGGGCTCGGGGCGCTGACGGCAATCCTGCTGCTGATCTTCAAGGATTCGATTCTGGGTCTGGTAGCGGGGGTTCAGATCACGACGATGGATCTGGTGCGGCAGGGGGACTGGATCGAGATGCCCAAGCACGGCGCCGACGGCGACGTCATCGACGTCTCTCTCACTACGGTGCGGGTGCAGAACTGGGACCGCACCATCGCGACGATTCCGGCCTACGAGCTCGTCTCGTCATCGTTCAGAAACTGGCGCGGCATGAGCGAGAGCGGCGGGCGGCGCATCAAACGGGCGATTGCCATCGACGTGAACACCATCCGGTTCATCGACGCCGAGACGCTCGATCGCCTCAAGGGGATCCGGCTGCTGCGCCCCTATCTGGAGCAGAAGGTGCGCGAGATCGAGGAGCACAACCGCGAGCACATCGCAGCGACGGAGCTTCAGGTTCTCGCCAACGGCCGTCGCCTGACCAACATCGGGACGTTTCGCGCCTACTGCATCGCGTATCTGCGCAATCACCCCGGCATCCGCCAGGACATGACCTTCCTGGTGCGCCAGCTCGCCCCCACCGCCGAGGGGCTCCCCATCGAGATCTACGTCTTCACCAACGACACGCGCTGGGCCTTCTACGAGTCGATCCAGGCCGACATCTTCGACCACCTCTTCGCCGTCCTCCCCGAGTTCGGCCTGCGCGCCTTCCAGGCGCCTGCGGGGCGCGACCTGCAGGGGCTCGGGCGCGGTCCCCGTCCCGTTCCCCTCCCGGTGCCGGAGGCGCCGTCGGAGCAACGCCCGGCCGCAAACATCTGAATTTCCTCCTCATTCACGACCGGAAGGCCTTCACGATTGGCCGAACTTTCGGGCCAGATCGTTGTCGACGACGTAGATGCAGATGTCCTTGGCCCCCTGCCGGGTGTAGTGATAGTTTTTGCACAGGTTGCTCATAAGAAACGTCACATCCCCTCGAATCCTCTTGTCGTACGTCTTGAACGCCTCCTTGTTGTCGTAGTCCTTGATGGCCCTTCGGAAGTTCTCGTTGTCGAGGAACGGATCGAGGACCTTTTCCTTTAGATTGTGGACATAGCGCTCCTTGAGCCCCTGATAGAGCTTCGTCTCGGTGATCGCCTTGCCTTCGGCCATGATCTCGCGCGTCAGGGTGTCGGCGGTGTATTCGCGCTGGGTGTCGCGGCGAAAGGCGAGGCGATGCACCCGGTAGACCTCGGCGCCGAGAAAGCGCGTCTCCAGGGCGTTGAAGAACTCTTCGGTGATCTCGATCTTCTCGCCGGTGAAGCGGCACGTCTCCACCGTCCCCGGCTCGAAGTTCACGGCGAAGAGATAGTTCTGGATGTCGCGCGAGATGCGCTCTTCGTTGTAGTAGTAGAGCGACTCCTTCACCTCCTGCAGGATGGTGTAGTCGTACATGCGCAGCAGCGAATCGAGAAAGCCATAGGGGATCGAATCGCTGAGCTCCTTGTGCACCATGGTGAAGAATTTATGCAGCACCGCCATGTTGATGAGGTGGTCCTTGCGGGCAAAGGCGCTGTAGAACTCGTTGAAGATGCGGATCGAGTCGCGCCCGGAGAAGCCGTGCGCCCCTTCGGCCTCCGACTCGGCGATGATGCGCCGACGCCGCTTGGCGGTGAGGCGTTTTCGGTCCTCCTCGTCGAGCCACTTGGGGATGTTGCCGGTGTAGATCTCCATCTTGAGCAGCTGCAGGTTCTCGTCGCAGTAGAGGCGGTACTTTGCCGAGTCGGGGATCCACTCGTTCATCGCCTCGGAGCGCAGGCTCAGCCGCGAGGAGATGATGACCCGGGCGAAGTTGTGCAGGACACGCGGCAGAAAGTTGCCGTCGATGTGGCGGCCGAAGATGTTGCGGTAGATCTCCACCTCGGTGGTCAGATCGAGGACGTAGGGGACCTTGATGTACTCGATGCGGTCGGAGAAGGAGGGGAAATCCTGAATGTTGGCGCGATCCTCCGGGTTCATCAGGGCCAGAAAGAGGGAGTTGACGTTCTCCTCGACGTCCTCCACCTTGTGCACCCCCTCGCTGATGACGTTGTGCAGCTCGATGAGGCGATCGGTATTGTGGCTCTTGATGTCCATCAGGGCGTAGATGCCGTTGTTCGTCTTGGCGAAGCGAGAGAAGACGTAGCGCACCCGGTTGCTGTCGCGCAGCACCTCGTTGATGCGGTTTTGCAGCATCTCGTTGGTCAGCACCGGCTGTTTGAGGGGTTTGTCGCCGGGATTGAAGACGCTGATCCCCTCGGAGAGGCGGCGGTTGAAGTGATAGGGGCGCGCGAAGAGCATGCGGTAGACCGCCCGCGGGCTTCCGAGGCGCTCGAGCAGAGCCTGATAGAGGGAAGAGCAGATGGTGCACGGCTCGGCCTTGAAGATCCAGTCGTACTCCTTCTGGCTGAAGAGTGTCTCGCGGAACGCGTCCTCGCGAAAGAGATCCTCCAGAAACTGGCGCCGGTACGCCTTGGGGATGAGCAGGATCGGGTTGTCGTGGCTCGGGCAGGGGATTTCGACGGTGTCCTCGGTCCCTGGGGCGGTGCCGTATTCGCGCAGCCCCAATATCTGCCGGTCGAGGCGCCAGACGACCTCGAAGCGCGCCCCCTCCTCGGTGTTGGCGAAGCGTTCGAAGCGGCTGAGCAGATTGTTGAGAAAAGTGCTCTTGCCGCAGCCGTGCGGGCCTTCGAAGATATAGATCTTGTTCTGCTGGGCGCCGCGTTTGAGCGCGTCGACGAGATTGACGAGGCGGTTGGCGAAGAGACGGTCGGCGAAGAAAGGCTGATCGGACCCCTCGACGAAGAGGCGGCTGCAATCGTAGTTGACGAAATGGATCGATTCCGGGTCGTCGGGGTATTCGTCGACCCCTTCGGTGACGGTCGTGGTGACCAGGTCGTAGAAGACCTGAAAGATGTTGCGCAGCACCCGGTGGGGGCGTTCGCTCAGAACCTGCAGAAAATCCTCGAAGGGGATGGCGCTGCGCTGCTCCCAGTGGCTGATGTTTCGGTCGATCTGCTGAAGTGCCCGATCTATCGTTCCCATGCTGTGGCCTATGAATATGGATAATGAGCTCACCAGGGGGCTCGGGGCGCCCACATAGAGGGTGTCCGGCGCCCGGATGGCGCCGGCCAAGCCCCCATGGATGGGTTCATGGCGTCCCTCGGAGTGGGGGACGCGAGACCCTTTCCACCTCAGATGAACAGTTATGAGGGCGCAATGATCGCGCCACGGCGTCAGAACAGCGGCGTCTTGGAGATTTTGCGGTCCTTGACCTCGTAGACGATCCTGCGCCATTCGATCTCTGCGCCCTGCTCCACCTCGGAGGGGGCGCTTCTGAGCGCCTCGCTCGTTTCGAGGCGCACCGGCCCTCCCCACAGATATTCGATGCCGAGCAGGGTGTTGGGGATGTACTCCTGCACCAGCGGCTTCCCCTCGAAACGGTGAACGAGGTAGAGGAGATTTCCCGCGCTCTTTTCTTTATCGATCTCGATGCGCGGCGGATGATAGAGCTGGTCGAGGAGCATCCGGCGGTAGTCGTCGACGTTTCGGCTCTTCACGACGTATTCCCAGACCATGCGCTCCTGATTCAGACGGCGCTCGGTGACGAAGAGCCGGTGGCGATCGACAAGCTCCTGGTCGAGGAAGGTGCGCAGGAAGAGATAATCCGAGAAATCCTCGCGGACCCTGAAGATCGTCTCGCGCCCCGCTGCCGTGCCGAGATCGTAGCTGCGGCGCTCTTCGGCGTCTAGGATGCGTTGATAGGCCGCCGAGTAGCGCCCCTTATCCGCCATCTCCTCGATGTTCTGGAACATGCGCATCCCCAGGGCGTAGGGGTTGAGGCCGACCCTGGGCAGCGAGACGACGCCGGAGTGGACGCGGGCGTATTCGACCTCGTGGCCGCTGATGCGCTCGTCCTGCATGAAGAGCTTCTCGTGCCAGTAGCTCGCCCACCCCTCGTTCATGATCTTGGTGCGGATCTGCGGCTGGAAGTAGATGGAGGTCTTGCGCACGATCTGCAGCACCGACTTCATCCAGCCGTTCTCATCGCGGTTCAGAAAATCGGAGTGCTCCATCAGAAACTGCAACAGATCGAGGCGGCGCGCGGGTTTGCTCTCGAGGCTATTGGCGTAGAGCGCCTCGAGCTCGGGATATTTGGCCGCCGTGTCGGCGAAGAAGGTCTGCTCCCCCAGATCGCCGTAGCGGCGGATGCAGTCGTTGTAGCGGTTCACCTCCTTGACGTAGTCGGCGACGCGGACCTTGCGCTCGCTCTGCAAAAAGACGTCGAAATAGAAATCGAGGCGGGTGGGGCGCTCGGCGCTGCCGGGGGCGTAGATGCGCGACAGCTCGTCGAAATAGCCGACGAGGTTGTCGATGCCGCGCGAGAACTCGATGACGTAGTCGACCCAGCGCCCGTGGCGCGAGCGCAGCGAAGAGATCAGGCGCTTGTCGGCCAGGGCTTGCCCGGTCAGATCGTAATCCCAGGTGTGGCGGAAGAAGAGGTTGTTCTGGAAGAAGTCGATATGCCCCAGCACGTGATAGAAGATCATCACGTTGAGCCAATCGGGGTTGTTGTCATTGTAGTACGAGATGGCCGGGCGGGTGTTGATGACCGTCTCGTAGGGGTTGCTCGGGTAAAGCTCGTAGCGACCCTTCTCTTTCAGGACCTCGACGTCGTGAACCCAGTAGTCGTACAGGGTCGGGATCATGTTCTTGGGGGTGAGCTCGAGCAGGTCGCGGTTGGTCACCAGGTATTCGAGCGTCTCGTCCTCGAAACGCAGCCCCGCGCGGCGCGCCCGCTCCTTGCACCCCTCCATGATCGATTTGGTGTGTTGGGATACCAGTTCCATAAACGGCCAAGGCTATGGGCTATGGGCTATGGCAAATCCAGGCAGTGGTAATGGCCTTTGCCTTACCTCTCGCCTCTTGCCTGCCCCTACGAAATCAGTTTCTTGATCCCCTCGATGACCCTCGGCTCGTCGGCGTCTTCGCCCATGACGTCGAGGCGCACCAGTTCGGGTCGGCTCTCCAGCAGGCCCGACTTCTTGAAATTGCGTTCGACCTCGGTGGCGCCGACGCCGCTGTAGGTGTGCTCGGCGATGGTGACGCCGACCCGGTTGGCGTAGCCGAGCATCGCCTGCAACTCGGGGATGAGCTCCTGCCCGTCGGCGTCCCAGTCGTCGCCGTCGGTGCCGTGAAAGACGTAGATGTTGTAGTCGCGCGCGAGGCTCTCCTGCTCGACGATCTCGTTCACCAGCCGAAAGGCCGAGGCGACGCGCGTGCCGCCGGCGACGCGCGAGTTGTAGTAGGTATGGAAGTCGGGGACCTCGCGCGCCTCGGTGTCGTGCAGAATGAAGCGCGACTCGACCTGCCGCTCGTACTGGAAAAGGAGCCAGCTGTAGATCAGCACATGCTGCGACACCACCAGCTCCGTCGCCTTGCCCATCATCGAGCCGGAGTAGTCGCGCAGGAAAAAGACCATCGCCTGCGACTCGTAGTCCTTCTCGCGCGAGAGGGTCCGATAGACCTTGTCGCTGGGGGAGATGAGCATCCGTGACGGGTCGATCTCATTGATGTCGGGGACGTTCCCCAGGTTCATGTTCGTCTCGAGGATGCGCCGCAGCGTCGCCTTCTTGTCGAGGATCTGCCCGAATCCGCGGTTGCGGTCGGTCAGATCGTAGGTGTAGCGGCTCAGGGCACGCTTCTTCCCCTTCTCCTTGAGGTTGGGGAGCTCGAACTTCTCGGTGAGAATCCTGCCGAGATCGTAGGCGCTCGACTCGACCTCGTGCCCTCCGCCCTCCCCCTGCCCCGCGCCCCCCTCACCGGCTTCGCCGGGGTCGTGGACCGGCTGCTCGCCGATGACCTCCCCTTCCTCGCCGTCGCCCGAGCCTCCCGTACTGCCGCCGCTCCCTCCGCCCCCTTGCGGCGGAATGGCGTTGTCGTGCAGGAACTTCTCCTCCACCGTCGTCGGCACGATAACGACCTTCCCCGCGTCCCCTTTGCCCGGACGCACCAGCTTGCCCACGCGGATCTTGCGGGGAAAACCGTCGATTTCGCGCTGCCGGTCGCGCTCCAGAAGCTCGTCGATGGAACGGATGTTGGTCGTATACGGGCTCTGGGGACGTTCCAGGCGCATCAGCACGCTGAAATCGTCCCATCCGTAAAGAGACGGCGCCAAAGGCGCAGACAGAACCTTTTCGGCAGGAAGATCGTGCGATCCTCCCAATTCCATCTCCCGCCGGATCTTCTCTTCCAGCTCGGAAGGGATACCGCGTTTTTTCAGCTCTTCGTAGTAGTCACGCATGCAAACCCTGGCAATGGGCGATAGGCGATGGGCGATGGGCGATGAGCGATGGGCATGGGGGCTGGTTTCTCCCTATCGCCTCGTGCCTATCGCCTCATGCCTGCTTTTTTTACATCTCGTCCTCCTGCGTGCAGAAGTACTCGATCGTCTTCTGCGCGCAGGTGTTGCAGTAGCCGAGCTTGTGGAGCATGGTGTCGACCATGCGGTCGTAGAGCTTCTGGTTCTCCTCGTTGGTGCGGTTGGCCAGAGCGCCGATGAGGCTCCCCGCCCCGGCGATGTCGCTCTTGAGGCGCACGTCGGTAACCGCCTTGACGAGCTCGAGGTTGTCCATGAAGTCGTAGTTCGGATCGACGGAGATCTTCTGCCCGTAGATCTTGCGGATCGAGGTGCGGAACGTCTCGATCTGCTCCTCGGTCTTGAGCCCCAGGCGCTCTTCGATGTTGCGGATGTAGCGCTCGTCGATCTTGAGGGCCTTGAGCTCCTTGGTCTGGGGGTCCTTGTACTTCCACATCTTGTCGGGACCGAGGTTTTCGGCGTCGACGCCGATAATCATGTTGACGTAGTTCATCACGTCCTTGCGGATGGCAAAAGGCTCGTCCATGTAGGCGTTGAACATCTCGGTCATGATCCGCTCGCGGTAGAGCCCCTTGGCGATCTTGAGATCTTCGAGGTACTTCCCCCTGTCGGAGGCGTCGGGGACGTAATCGAGGATCACACGCTCGATGGCGAGAAAGACGTCGTAGGCGAACATGCAGCGCCCCTCGTTCGTCTCCGAGCTCTCCACCAGGAGCTGGATGGCGCGGCCCAGATTGCGCTGCCCCAGCCCCTTCTGACCGAAGCGCCGGGTGATGTCGGGCTCCTGGTTGAGGGCGTCGATCACCTCGGCCAGCGTCTTGATGCTCTTCTCCCCGGCGACTTCGCCGGCGGCGAGCTTCATCGTCTCGACGGCGGTGAGCTTTTCAGAGCGCGGCAGCCGCGACAGGACGACCGCCGCCGAGGCGGCGTAGTTGAGGTTCGGGTCCTGGTGCAGTTCCTCCTTGGTCAGCGTCGTTTTCGTCTCGCTGCCGATGGCGTAGTCGGTCAGATACTTCTGCATGCGGTAGTTGGTGTTGTGCGAGACGTAGCAGATGCGGCAGCGGTCGACGATGGGGGCTTCTTCCTTTTCGGCCAGGAAGCGGTTGAACTCGGCGTTGTTGCTCGTGGCGATGATCAGGGTGTCGATGGGCCACTTGTAGCCGTCCATCTCGATGACCCGGTTCTGGATCACCCCCAGGTAGACCTGCACGAGGTCCTTCTTGTTCTTGTAGATCTCGTCCGAGAAGTGAATCCCGCCTCCCGCCACCCGTGCCAGCGCCCCGCGGCGCAGGTCGAAGCGATAGGGGTTGTTGGTGTCGGTGATGTGCAGCAGGCGCTGGATCGACTCTTCGCCGAGCAGGTCGACGGCCGACGAGGTGATCTTGTCCTTGGCGGCGTATTTGCCGGTCACCGTCCCCAGACTCTCGGTCAAGGGCACCGGGATGATCTCGACGAACTTGAGCATCTCCTCCAGATCTCCCCCGGCGAAGGCGCGGATGTCGTTCCACATGTAGCTGCTGCAGGCGCCCAGGGGGCGGTAGTTCTCGTAGAGGCGCTCGATCTGCTGATCGTCGAAGCCGGCCTCGCGGGCGAGCCACTCGCGGCTCTG
The DNA here is from genome assembly GCA_050485365.1 of Desulfuromonadales bacterium. Taxonomy (GTDB): domain Bacteria; phylum Desulfobacterota; class Desulfuromonadia; order Desulfuromonadales; family JACZKF01; genus JARFUG01. The sequence continues at coordinate 10,271 of JBJHBH010000007.1, forward strand.
CTCGGGGTCGTCGTGCAGGTTCATGGCGAGAATCAGCGGATCCTCGAAGGTCTGCGAGTCGATCGATTTGATGCGCCCGTAGCTGCCGAGGCGGTCCATGCCGTTCAGGCGGAAGGTGTACTTGCGGTTCTCGTCGCGCATGAGGAACTGGCGGTACTTCGCGCAGAGAAACTCGACGAAGAACGTTTTGCCGTTGCCCGGCTCGCCGACGAGCACGAAGGCCATCTCCTTGCTCGACCCCCCTTCGGCGGCGTCCTTGACGAAGGAGACGAGCGAGTTGATCTCGTCGTACATGCCGATGGCGTGCTTGCGACCCTGCCGGAAGATCTTGAAATCGTAGGTCGTTTTGCCGTTCACCACGACCTTTTCGATTTCGTCCTCGAGAATCATTCGGGCGACGCCCTGGAAAGCATTCTCGAATCGGCGCTCCCCTCCCTTCACGGCGTTCAGATGATGAAGAAGCGTTCCATTTTCCGTGCTCTGAGCCATTTTTGTCCTCCGAACAGCGGCCCCGCCAAAGGGCCACTGATTGAGTGATTACAGCTATTATACGGAATTCTCAGAGTTTTTTCGACCAGTCGGGAATTAAAAAGGCGGGCAGGCGGGATTAACGACGAGGAAAACCCGGTAGGGAGTTGATCTTGCGATGTTTGCGAGGAGGGGGGATTTCGACGACCCGGCAACCGGGAGCCAAGAGGTTTTTCGCCGAGCGGCGCTCCGGTCTACTGGGGCGCCCCGAGCCGCGCTTCGAGCTCGGGGGGCAGCACCGGACGCCCCTTGGCGTTGATCGCCGTGCCGATGACTCGAGCGTTGAGGATCGGCTTGCGGTCGGGGTATCGAAAGATGTCCTGAACAAAGGCAAAGCGCAGGCGCGACACCCGCTCGAGCTTGAGTCCCACCCAGAAGCGGTCTGCGCTCTTGAGGGGATGGCGGTAGTCGAGCTCGGTACGCACCACCACCAGATTGATCCCCTCGCGGGCGAAGCGGGCGAAATCGAGGTCGATGGACTTGAGGAATTCGTGACGGGTGTGCTCCAGATAGTTCTGGTAGACGGCGTTGTTGACGATCCCCTGCATGTCGATCTCGTAGTCGCGCACCTGGAAATCGAGGGTGAAGATGTAGTCGTGCATGAATCTCCCCTTCTCGGCCGCATGCGCGGCGTTGAGCGTCATCGGATCCTGCGAGCCGCATGGGACGTCGGCCGCCCCATGCGAACAATTCCTTCCATCGCGGATATACTGGAGGGAAGACGGAGACAACCATGCGGAATTCGAACGGATTTATTAAACCCGGCAGCCGCGCGGGTCGAGCGCTCCTTTGGATCGGCGGCGCCCTCGTCCTGGTGGCCGCGCTGCTCCTCGTCGCCTCGGTCCTCATCGAGGAGCCGATGCGCAGGGCGGTCGAAGAGCGGATAAACGAAACCCTCGACGGCTACAGCGTTTCGGTCCCGGACCTCGATTTGCGCCTCATCGGCCTCTCGGTCACCATCAACGACATGGTCGTGCGGCAGGACGCCCATCCCGAACCGGCCGTGGCGACCGTCCCCCGGCTCAAGGCCGACATTCACTGGAGGGCGCTCCTGCGCGGCCGCCTGGTCTCCAACTGGCGCATCGAGTCGCCGCGCCTCTTCATCAACCTCGAACAGCTTCGCGAGGAACGAAGGGACGAACGGACGCTGGATGAGCGCGGCTGGCGAGAGGCGCTGGAGGAGATCCATCCGCTGAAGTTCAACCGCATCGAAATCGTCGATGCGCAAATCACCTATATCGACGAGGAGCTCGACCACTCGCTGAGCCTGTCGCGGCTGAACGCCGTGATCGAGAACATCCGCACGGTCAGGACGCTCGAGGAGAAGTACCCCTCGCCCTTCGTGATCGAAACCGCCGTGTTCGAGGACGGCTCCGTGAAGGTCGAGGGGCACGCCGACCTTCTGGCGGCGCCGCATCCGGCGGTTCTGGCGCAGCTCGATGTGCGCTCGGTTCCACTGGGGCGCATCGGACCCGTCGCCTCGCGGGGCGACTTGTGGATCTCGGACGGGCTCCTCTCGGCCGTCGGCTCCTTCGAAATCTCTCCGGAGATCAAAAACATCCATTTAACCGACGTCAGGCTCGATCGGCTGCACGCCGACTATCTTCTCACCGATGAGCCGGCCGATCCCGAGCCTCCCGAGGACATCACCTACCGCCTCGATCGGCTGCGGGTGACCGACGCGGAGCTCGGCCTCGTCAACCACACCGAAGAGCCGCAATACCGCATCTACCTTTCCGGGGCGCAGGTCGAGCTGACCAATGTGTCAGACCGCTTCGGAGAGGGGCCGGCCGAGGCGTACATCTCCGGGTTCTTCATGGGGAGCGGCGAAACCGAGGTCGTGGCGCATTTTCGCCCGGAGACCGAAGGGGCCGACTTCGACCTGATGGTCCGGATCGAAGGAACGCGCATTCCGGCGCTCAGCGACCTGCTTCAGGCGCACGTGGGGATCGAACCCGCCGAAGGGTGGTTCGCCCTCTATTCGGAGATCACCGTGCGCGACGGGTACATCGACGGCTATGCGCGCCCCTTCATCGAAGAGCTCCAGATCCACGACCCCGAAGAGGACGAGGGGTTGCTGCGCGAGCTCTACGAACGCGCCCTCGACGTCATCGCCTCGCTGCTGGAGAGCCCACGGGACGAGATCGCCACCGAATTCGACCTGAGCGGAGAGGTCGAGGATCCGGAGGCGAGCACATGGGAGATCATCGTCGGTCTGGTGAGAAACGCCTTTTTCGAAGCGATCATTCCAGGATTCCGTCCGTAGGAGCGCGATTCATCGCGCCCTTCGATGCGACTCATCGCGCCCTCGCACCCCGCCCCGCCGCGATCACTCTCGAAGGATCTCCGCGGCGATGCGCGCCGCCTCCTCGGTCAGAAGACGGCAGTTCTTCAGATGCTCCTTGCTCTTCCAGACGTAGGGGCGCGACAGAACGCTGCAGCAGGTGACGCCGAACTTGCTGCGAAACTCCTTCACCAGGCGCTCTCCCTCCTTCTCACGCCCCGCCAGGGCGAGGGCCATGGCGCCCCCGGTCACCGCGCCGCACAGGCACTTGCTCCCGGCGATGCCGCCGCCGAAGATCTTCGCCATGCGCATGAGCTCCTCGTCGTCGCGTCCGCTGACGGCCTGAAGAACCGCCTGGGCGCAGTTCAGCCCCGAGGCGAAAAGCGCCCCCGCCTTCTGGGACGGCTCCACCGGGCCGCACGGTTTGCGCTTTCTCGCAGCGAACAGTTTTTTGAGCACGGTCGCACCTATTCTCTGGTGGTTCGAGGGCTGAATGTAATGTCTTCAAATGAGCGCTGTCAAGGTCGATCCCGATCGTCCGGCGAAGGGCGTCGGCAGACAAGCTGAAATCATTGGATATAATAGCGGGCGGGAGGTTTTATGAAGCGTTTCGAAACCGTCATCGTCATCGTCATCGTCATCGCCCTCGCTCTGCTCCTTCTGCCGGCGGTCCCTCTTCTTTCGGCACCGCTCGCGCTGCACCACGACCTGTCGGTGCGCCTGATCCCCGAGAAACAGATGATCGAGGGGACAGACCGCATCCGCGTCGCCACCGGCGGCACCGGGCGCATCGCCTTCGAGCTGACCCCCGACGCCGAGATCGTCGCGGTGAAGACCGATGGCCGGGAGAGCCCCTGGACCTTCCGCCAGGGACGGCTCACCGTGAGGACGCCCGCCCCGGCCGACGAGGTCGTCATCGAGATTCGCTATCGCGCCCGCTTCGCGGACCAGGCCCCTTCGACCCCGATCATGACCGAAGATCCGAGCTACGGCGTGGCGGGGACGATCGGCGAGCAAGGGGCCTTTCTCGGCGGCGGAGCCCGCTGGCATCCGCAGCTGCCCGGCAGCGCCGCCTCGTTTCGCCTGCAGGTCGACACCCCCGAGGGGATGAGCGCCGTCAGCGACGGCAGGCTGGTGCTGCACGAGCCTGGGCGCACCGTGTGGGAGTCGGACCGTCCCATGCGCGCGCTGGCGTTGTCGGCCGGCCCATTCGAGATGCACGAAACCCGCGTCGGCGACATCCCCGTCTACACCTTCTTCTATCCGCACAGCCGCGACCTGGTCGAGACCTACCTGCAGGCGACGAGCGACTATATCGCGCTGTACGAGGATCTGTTCGGCCCCTACCCTTTCGAGAAGTTCGCCGTGGTCGAGAACTTCTTCCCCACCGGCTACGGCTTTCCGTCCTGGACGCTGCTGGGGAGCACCATCATCCGCCTCCCCTTCATCGTGGAGACGAGCCTCGGCCACGAAGTCGCCCACTCGTGGTGGGGCAACGGGGTGCGGGTCGACATGCGGCAGGGGAACTGGTCCGAAGGGCTCACCACCTATGTCGCCGACTATCTCTACCGGGAGCTCCAGTCCGAGGAGGAGGGGCGCAACTACCGCCTTCAGCTCCTTCGCGACTACGCCACCCTCGTGTCGCCGGGCGAGGAGATGCCGCTCACCCGATTCACCCACCGCACCAGCGCCGCGCAGCGCGCCATCGGGTACGGCAAGGCGGCGATGGTCTTTCACATGACGCGCCGCGCCGTGGGGGAGGAGGCGTTCTGGGCGGGGCTGCGCCGTTTGGCGACGCAGCGAATGTTCGAGCACGTGACGTGGGACGACATCGCCGCGACGCTGGGCGAAACCGCCGGCGTCGATCTGCAGACCTTCTTCGAGCAGTGGGTGAGCCGCACCGGAGCCCCCGTCCTTTCCCTGGAGCAGGTGCGCCAAGAGCGACGAGGCGAGCAGTGGGTCGTCAGCGGCGTGCTGCGCCAGCGCCCCCCCGCCTACGAGTTGCGGGTCCCGATGCGTCTGGAGGTCGATGGGGAGGCGGTCGAGACGATCCTTCACTCCGGCGCCCCCGTCGTCCCCTTTGAAATCGTGAGCGACGCTCCCCCGAGACGCCTCCTCGTCGATCCGCAGGCCGATCTGTTCAGGCGCCTCGACCTGAGCGAAATCCCCCCGACGGTGAACGCCGTGCGCGGGTCGCCCGCCCTACTGGCCGTCGCCGCCGACAACGTCTCGGACGAGACCCTCGCCGCCGCCCGCCTGCTGCTGCGTGCCCTCGGGCAGGACAGGGCGACGGTGCGGCGCGAGTCGGAAATCGGCGCCCGTCACCTGCGGCGTCACGACCTGCTCTTCATCGGGGTGCCGTCGCGAAAGGAGCTTCTGCCGTCGTCGCCGGCGGACCTGCAGCTTCACCCCGGCCGCACAGTCCTCAACGAACGTGCCTACGACGATCCGGCAAGCGCTCTGTTCATCACCCTGGCGCACCCCTCGGAGCCGGGCCGCACCGCGGCGCTCTTCCTTGCGGGGTCACCCGAAGCCGCGGCCGACGCCGCCCGAAGGATTCCCCATTACGGCCGCTACAGCTATCTGGCCTTCACCGAAGGGGAGAACGTCGATCGCGGGATCTGGCCCGTGACCGAATCCCCCCTCATTCACTCCTTCGACCCTGGAAGAGAGTAGCCCCTTGACGTGCATGAGCGCCTTCAACGCCAAACGCACTCGCCTGGAGGAGACATGAAAAGGCTCTTTCGCAAACCCCTTTACGCCCTCGCACTGTCGGCCGTCGCCCTCTTCGCGGCCGCCCTCGTCTTCACCTCCGCCTCCGCCGTCGCCCACATCCTCGACGTGCGCGAGCGCGACTACGTCCCCTTCGAGCAGATGATCGCCGAGCTGCGCACCACGCAGATGGTCTTTGTCGGCGAGCTGCACGACCGCATCAGTCACCACCAGGCGCAGTTGCAGATCATCGAAGCGCTGCACCGCGCGGGGGAAGAGGTCGCCATCGGCCTGGAGATGTTCCGGGCGCAGCACCAAGACGTTCTCGATCGATGGGTCGCCGGAGAGATGGACGAAGGGGCGTTTCGACGGGAATTCGAACGCAACTGGGGGATGTGGGAGATGTACGCCGACATCCTGCGCTTCGCCCGCGACGAGGGGATTGCTCTGGTCGCCCTGAACGTCCCACGCGAGATCACCCAGCAGGTCGCCCGCGAGGGCTTCGAATCGCTCACCCCCGAACAGCTGGAGGATGTCCCGGGGGTACGCTGCGACGTCGACCCCGCCTACGAGGAGTTCATCCGCCGCGCCCTCGGAGCACACGCACACGGGGAGATGGCCTTTCGCCACTTCTGCGAGGCGCAGATGGTCTGGGACACGGCGATGGCACACAACCTCGTCAACTACGCCCGAAACCATCCGCAAAAAGTCATCGTCGTGCTGGCTGGCAGCGCCCACGCATGGAAATACGGCATCCCGCGTCAGGTCGAGTTCGAAATGATGGACGCCGCCGATTATCGCGTCGTGCTCCCCGAAATCCAGGGGCGCGTCACCGCCCAGAACGTCACCACCGACGAAGCCGACTACCTGATGATCGGCCTCGAACAGGACGCGACGCTGCACTAAAATCCAACTATCCCTCCCGGATGGCGCAGCAAACCGTGGCCTTGCGCCATCCGGGACGTTTCCTCGGCGTCCTGCGTCTCAGAGCCCTTTCGGAATTCCGTCCACCTCCCCTCCCTTGTTCCTTGCCCCCTGCATCTCCTTTTTGCCCCTCCCTAGGACAAAACCCTACCCCTCATTCCAGATATTCCTAAGCAACAATCAGCCAATCTGCAGGTTTACTTTTATCACTAGAAATGTTTAATTATTTACAACCAACGGACGCAAGCGCAGTCAACGGAGTGCCAAAATGAAACTCCTGCGAAAATTCGAAAAGCTGATCACAGAGGACGAAGGAGCGACGATGGTCGAATACGCCATCATGGTCGGGTTCATCGCTGCGGCATGTGTGCTAGCGGTCACAGCCTTGGGCCTGAGCGCTGCGGACCTCTTCTTCATCCCCTGGCCTTGAGCAAATTGTTTCCACCGGCAGTTCTGCTGCCATAACTTCAACGGCATAAAAGGAGGTAAGACAATGGAAAAGATGAAGCAGAAGATGATGGAACTGTGGAAGGACGAGGAAGGGGCAACCATGGTTGAGTATGGCTTGATGGTAGCTTTGATTGCTGCTGTTTGCGTTGCCATTGTCGGCGTTCTCGGAGGTCAATTGAATACAGCCTTTACAGCTGTATCGACTGCAGTTGGTGGTGCCGGCGCCCAGTAACCAAAATGATTTCAGCCTTTTCGCTCATATTTCTGATAGCAATATCAGTGACTGACCTTTGGAAGAGGAAAATCCCGAACCTAATCTCGCTTCCTGTCTGCATTGCAGCACTCGCCATCCACACGTACTTTGGCGGGATAGAAGGATTCAAATTCTTAGGTTTCGGACTGCTGGCAGGCTTTTTCCTCTTCCTCCTGCCGTTTCTGATGAGTGGAATGGGTGCTGGTGACGTCAAAGGTTTTGCTGCGCTGGGGGCCCTGATCGGGCCCTCAGCGATCTTTCAGACGTTTCTCTACACGGCAATCATTGGGGGGCTGTTTTCTCTGATCTACATCCTTTTCGCCTGCAACATTCGGGAGAAGGCGCGGGCCGGCATCATGGCCTTCGGCACCTTTGCCGCGACCCGTGATCCTCGCTGCTTCGCTCCAGGTCCGTCGAAGAAGAAACACAAACTCCCCTACGCTCCGGCGATGCTCCTGGGGTATGTCGCCTTTCTTGTCTGGGGAAATCTCGTCTAAGACTCCAATAGCCACAAATTCACACGAATTAACACGAATAAAAAACCTCCTGACCTTGTCCTTGATTCGTGTGTATTCGTGTTTATTCGTGGCTGACCGAAAGAGCATTTCTCTTCACAATTTCGACCACTTGAAGAACAACTTAAATAAGATTAGCAGAAGATCATAAATTTCCTTTGACATTAGTCTCATTCGGTTTAAAATCTCTAACGACAAAAGACCAACATTTCGCTCCGCCCCACGGAGGTCCAGCATGAAACGTTATGGTGCCCTGATCGCTCTCGTGCTGGCCGTCGGCTTCGGCTTGACGGCGGTCGTCCTTGCGAACAAGTGGCTCTCGGCCCGCAGCCAGCAGATCGCAGCCCCCGTCGAGGTGGAAGAGAAAATTCCCGCCGTGCGGGTCGTCGTCGCCAAAAGAGATCTCGACATCGGCACCCCTCTCTCGGCGGACCATCTCGCCCTCACCGAATGGCCGCGAGGGAGCGTCCCTCGGGGGGCCTTTCACAATCTCGACGACCTGATGGGCCGAACGGTGACGACCAAGTTGTGGACCGGCGCGCCGGTGCTCCACTCGAACCTTGCTCCTCCAGGTTCCGGCGCGGGGATGGTGGCGACCATCACCCCGGGAATGCGGGCCATGGCGGTACGGGTGGATGAGGTCAGCGGTGTCGGAGGTTTCATTTTGCCGAATACCTATGTCGACGTGATCTCCGTCTCGGAGGACCGTCAGAGGCGCTCGGTGGACACCCTGCTGAAGCGAATCCGGGTTCTCGCCATCGCGCAGGAGACCTACACGGAAGACGGCAAGCCGAAGATCGTGCGCACCGTCACTTTGGAGCTCGAGCCGAAAGACGCCGAGAAGCTCGCTCTGGAGATGCACAACGGCCAGATCCATCTTTCGCTGCTGAACCCTCTCGAAGAAATCGCCCCCGAGCCGCCGCCCGCTCCCGTGGTCGTGCAGCGGCCTGCGCCGGTGCGCGCCGTCAGAAGACCGGCGCCCCCTCCCCCGCCGACCTTCCAGGTCGAGGTCATTCGGCGGTCGGAGAAGGAATCGCTCGATTTCAAAGGGGAATTGTAGGGGCTCCCGGGCGCGATGAATCGCGCCCCTACACAGAATGACGCAGACGAGGATTTGCTCCATTCAAGGAGGAATTGCAATGAAATACCGGCTTTACCGTTGTTCCACTCTGGCGGCAATGACCCTGCTCTTGCTTCTTTACGGATTCGGCATCTCTCACGCGCAGCCCGAGCAGCGCACTCTTCAGCTTCGCCTCGGCGGCTCGGAGCTGGTCTATACCGACTACCCCTTCAAGCGCGTCTCCATCGCCGATCCCGAGGTGGCCGATGTCGTCGTCCTCTCCCCCCGTGAGCTCTACGTCTACGGAAAAAAAGTCGGATACACGAGCATCATCCTCTGGGAAGACGAGCGCGGTCGAACCCTGATCGACGCCGTGGTGCACCTCGATCTCACCGGGCTGAAAGAGCGGATCGCCGAGCTCTACCCGAACGAGGAGATCCTCGTTCATTCGTCGGAAAAGGGCGTCGTCCTCTCCGGAACCGTTTCGAGCCCGGCAGTTGTCGAGGAGGTGGTTCGCCTCGCCCAGAATTATCTGCCCAAGGAGGGCGAGGGCGTCGAAGCGGTGCGCGGGACGGGGCGCTCGGGCGCCGGCGTGACCAACCTCCTGCGAGTGCGGGGGCCGCAGCAGGTGATGCTCGAAGTCAAGGTCGCCGAAGTCACCCGCAACTGGGACCGCGACCTCAAAGCCGGAGTCGGCCTCGAAGGGCTGGGCAACAACTTTACCGGCGCCGTCGGCACCGCCCCGGTCTTCACACCGATCAGGGATGCCTTCATCAACGCCAACTTCCCCAACGCGCCGAATCAGTCGGGCATTTTCGACGGCGCCATCGACGGGTTGATTCAGAATCCGGGCTCGCTGATGCTGAACTTCGCGGGGAGCGCCGCGAACGTCTTTCTCAATATCGACAATTTCCAGACCTCGCTGCGCTTTCTCGAATCGAACGGTCTCGCCCGCACTCTGGCCGAGCCGCGACTCGTGACGACGAGCGGTCAGGAAGCAAGCTTTCTGGCCGGTGGCGAATTCCCCATCCCCGTTCCCCAGTCTCTCGACCGAATCACCATCGAATTCAAGGAGTTCGGTGTCGCCTTGCGGTTTATTCCCGTCGTCCTCGACGACGGCCGCATCAGCCTTCGTGTCGCGCCGAGCGTCAGCGAAATCGTCTCGACGAGCGTCGTGCCAGCAGGGATTCAGGGGGCGAACTTCATCGTGCCGAACCTCTCGACCCGGCGTCTGGAGACGACGGTGGAGATGTACGACGGGCAGACTCTGGCCCTCGCCGGCCTGCTGCAGGACAACTTGCGCGAGAACATCGAGAAGATTCCGGGTCTCGGCGATATCCCGATCCTGGGCGCCCTCTTCCGCAGTTCGACCTACCGCCAGCAGAAGACCGATCTCCTCATCGCCATCACCCCACGGATCGTCAAGCCCGTCCCCGCCGGGTCGATCAAATTCCCCGGCGAACACCTTCAGCCACCGAACCGCTGGGAGTTCTATCTGGAAGGACGCCTCGAAGGGAGACGACCCTTTGACGAGGTGTCGGCCTTCGGCGCGAACGAGTACCTGCGTCCCAGGGTTTCGCCGATCCGATCGGGGGGGCTGGATGGGGATTTCGGATATCAAAGCGTGCAGTAGGATGGATAAGTAAGACCTTACCACCCCCGGCCCCTCCTAAAAATAGGAGGGGAGAAGACCTGAGCCCCCTCCTGGATCAGGAGGGGGTTGGGGGGTGGTAGAGATTTTCACTGTTTAAAGGAGACGGGAATGAAGCGAATCGTACTCGTTGGGATATTGCTCGCCACGGCGGCCGGCTGCGCTCCGTTCAAGGAGGCCTACTACCTCGACCAGGAGTTCGGCAGGGACAGCCGGGCCGCTTGGGACGCGCAGATCGTCAATAAAGAGCCTCAGAACCTGGATCGCATTCCAGAAGGGATGACGGGTATCACAGCTGAAGAGGTCATGAGTGTTCGCAATCAGATGTATATGGATAAACCGAGACGAAGTGCTATCTACGAATTCGGTTTAGGTGAATAAAACGCAGGGTTCGCCATGGATCAGAAATTGAGGAAAACTATGAAACGATCAGCAGAATCCGGGGCCTCCATGATCGAGTTTGCCCTTATTCTTCCTATTCTGATCGTTCTTTTATTCGGGATCATCGAGTTCGGAATACTTCTGTACGACAAAGCGGTCATTACCAACGCCAGCCGGGAGGGCGCACGAGCGGGAATCGTTTTCGGCGATCCAAGGATATCGTCTGTGGAAATCGAGGATATCGTTCTCAGCTATTGCCAGGATTTTCTGATTACCTTCGGAACACCGATCAATCCGACCGTCACGACCACTCCAGGGAACATGAGCGATCTTGAATCGGGCGAGTTATTGACGGTTACCGTTTCGTATCCCTACACCTTTCTTGTGCTTCCCAACTTCATCAAAACATTGACCGGTCCGATCAATCTGGTGGCCGAAACTACGATGAGGGCTGAATAAATGAACGGCAGAATATACAGCAACAATCGAGGAGCGGTTTTGATCTTGGTGGCTGTACTGTTGACTGTATTCATCGGGATTTCAGCGCTCGCAATTGATATCGGCCACTTGATTTTAGTTGGAAACGAGCTTCAAAACGCGGCTGACGCAGGGGCATTGGCGGGTGCGGCAGTCCTTCTGAACCCTGACAATTCGATCAATGAAGATGCCAATAGAGTGGCATACGAAACAGCATTGGCGAATTTAAGCGGTGGAGTATTGATCGAAATAAATGACTATGCCTCCAACAATGGAGACATAAAAAGAGGCTCATGGATATTTCCGGATTCTTTCACACCCAACCCAAGTCTTGAACAACCGGACTTTTTCACCGGAAATCCAGACGAAGTGATAAATGCAATAGAGGTAAGGGTTACCAGAAGCAATATACCATCCTTTTTTGCCGGAATTTTCAATTATCAATCTTTTCAACGTTCAAAAACGGCAATTGCTTACATTTCAGCACCAGGTAGATTTTTCCCAGGTGATTTTGACATGCCTATACCGATATGCAGTCGGGCAATAACCGATGAATTCGGAAATGTTACCTGCAATATCGGACGAATGTTGAATAGCGGCAATAATCCTTCAACGAGCAATACAGGGGGATGGACGAACTGGAGTCAGCCGTGTCAGACCGCAAATCCGAGCAATATTCCTATTGGATCCAGTTGCAATGGGGGGAATCCCCATGAAATTACCGGTGACTGGATGGGGACAACAGGAGGGGTTCAGGACAACATATTCAGAAACTTTCGCGATTGCTGGAAGGCCGGATCAAATGTTCTGGTGGATGAAAATGGTGAGGAATCCATAGTTTCGATTGATCTATGGGATAGTCAAGGCAATCCCAATCCCAATGGGATACCGGACCAACCCTGGAACTTGACTCTTCCGGTGATTGATTGTCCAGGTAATAACGTCGCGAATTGTTCCAGAGTTGTTGGTGCAATAAACATTAGTGTAGTGTGGGTCAGTGAGTCGGGTCAAGGGCAGCTCACCTATCCTTCCATAATGAATCACCCAACCAAGCCTCGGTGGATCAGAAATCCGGAACACACGGATCAAGAGGCTTGGGATGACTTCGTGGAGTACTTTGATCTGCGCAATCAGGAAGACACCTATGCCGCCCTTGACAAGAAGTCGATTTATTTTCTTCCGTCTTGTGAATTTGTTCCTCCCCGGGGTGCATCCGGTGGCCAGTTCTTCGGAGTCATGGCACAGAGCCCTGTTCTCGTCAGATAATTGAGGATTGCATGCTTCACCCCCTCTACATAACCCTCGATGTCCACGACCCCTTCATCGGGAAAATTCTCTCGGAGGAGTTCGACAACGAGCCAGACATCACCATTGCGTCTCAACCCGATCCGGTCGCGCCGAATATCTTCTTCCTCGATGATGAAGTGGAGTCCGGGAACATTTTCGAGAAGATTCGGGATCTGCGCGTCGATTTCCCGAATGTCGGCATCTTCGTCGTCTCTTCGAATTCAAGCCCAGAAAACATCGTCGAAATCATGAAGGCCGGTGCGAACGAGTTCTTCATGAAGCCGATCAACCCCCAGAAGATCCGCGAAGCGATCGATCGGATGCAATTGAAACTGCTGGACGGGGGGAAGAAGACGGCAGGCAGAGCATATGCCTTTCTCGGCAGCAAAGGTGGACTGGGAACGACGATTCTGTCCGTCAACACGGCGGCGGTTCTGGCCGGTCAGAAAACGCGACGATGTTCGCTGGTCGACCTGAACCTTCAGGCGGGCGACAGCAGCGTTCTGCTCGACCTGGTGCCCAAGACGACGATCTCCGACGTGATCCGCAACTACGACCGCCTGGATGCAGCTTTTCTGCTCGGAGTCATGGAGAAGACCGACGACGGTTTTCACCTTCTCGCCGCGCCGACGGCGCCGGATGAGAGCGCCGATGTCACGGAGGAGCACGTCGGGAAGGTTCTCCAGATCTGCCGCAGCCATTATGAATCAGTGGTTGTCGACTGCCCCGCCATGGATGTCGACGAACGCACCCTCGCAGCGCTGCGCGTCGCGAACACGACCTTCATCGTCACCGACCTCTCGGTCCCAGCAGTGCGCAATGCATCCCGCCTGTTGAAGATGCTGCGCAAAGCTGGGATCAGCAGAACCGAAGTCGTCGTCAATCGCTATCTGAAGGGGCAGGCCGGCACTCTCGACGAGGTGGAAAAGACCCTCGGGTGCCGCATCTACTGGCTTTTTCCCAACGACTTCGAGAGCACCATCGAATCGATCAACCGCGGCACACCCCTTATGCGATACAACCCACGTTCGGCTCTGGCGCGAAGCATTACCGAGTTCACACAGAAACTCCAGGACCCGGCAGCCTTTCCACAGTATCGGGGCGCGAAGGGGTTGCTGGGTAAGGCTGTGTAAAAATCCTTATCCACCTTTATCCGCAGTTATCTGTGTTCATTTCAGGTCTTAGCCTTAAATTCAGGAGATACCGTTTAAATGGCTTTTTTCTCTCGCAACCGCAAAATCGAGCCTTCGGAACCTGAAACTCCGCCCCCCGTCCTGACCCTGAAGACGGACGGATGGCAGTACGAGAAGGACGAGCTCTATTACAAAATCAAGCACAACATCCACACCCGTCTGGTCGACGAGCTCAACCTCGAGGCTCTCGACACGATGGATATGGACGATGTGCGCCCCGAGCTGGCGCAGATGGTCGAAACCCTCCTGCACGAGGAGAAGGCTCTGCTCAATGAGGAGGAGACGCGCTTTCTGGTCGACGAAATCGTCGACGAGCTGCGGGGGCTCGGGCCGATCGAGCCGTTTCTTCGCGATCCGACCGTCTCGGACATCCTGATCAACACCTACAGCCACATCTACGTCGAGCGCAAAGGTCTGCTGGAGCGCACGCGCTCGCGCTTTCTCGACGACAAGCACCTGATGAACGTCCTCGACCGCATCGTCTCGCGGATCGGGCGCCGCATCGACGAATCGACCCCCATGGTCGATGCCCGCCTGGCGGACGGCTCACGCGTCAACGCCATCATCCCTCCCCTGGCCATCGACGGCCCCATCGTCTCGATCCGCCGCTTCGCCGTCGATCCGCTGAAGATGGAAGACCTGATCCGCTTCGGCGCCCTTTCGCGCGAAACGGGTGAGTTTCTGGCCGGATGCGTCAAGGCCAAGCTCAACATCATGATCTCGGGGGGGACCGGCGCGGGCAAAACGACGCTCCTCAACGTCTTGTCGGGCTTCATCCCCGCCAGCGAGCGTATCGTCACCATCGAAGACGCGGCCGAGCTCCAGCTGCAGCAGGAGCACGTCGTGCGCCTCGAAACACGCCCTCCGAGCATCGAGGGGAAGGGGCAGGTCGCGCCGCGCGACCTGGTCATCAACTCGCTGCGCATGCGCCCCGACCGCATCATCGTCGGCGAGGTGCGCGGCGCCGAAGCCTTCGACATGCTGCAGGCGATGAACACCGGCCACGACGGCTCGCTGACGACGATCCACGCCAACACACCGCGCGACTCGCTGACCCGCCTCGAATCGATGATCATGATGACCGGCATTCAGCTCCCCGAAAAGGCGATGCGCTTCATGACGAGCTCGGCCCTCGACCTGATCATCCAGGCGTCGCGCCTGCCCGACGGCAGCAGAAAAATCGTCTCCATCAGCGAAGTGGTGGGGATGGAAGGAGAGATGGTCACCCTGCAGGACATCTTTGTCTTTGAAAAGAGGGGGATCGCTGAAGACGGCAAAGTCCTCGGGCGATTCCGGGCCACCGGCATCCGCCCCAAGTTCGCCGACAAGCTGGAAACCGCCGGCATCAAGCTGCCGCCCGACCTCTTCTCTGCGGAGAAGTTTTATGAGTGAAACTAATCAGGCTGAAGGTTTTTAGGCTGCGCTTTTCCTAATAGCCTATCAGCCTTCAGCCTAAACCCCTGACTTAAAGGTTTTCCTTCAGCCTAACAGCCTTCAGCCTAAAAACCTGATTTCACGGACTTTCCATGGACCTTACGACGCTTTTCTTCCTCATCTCCGTCTTTCTCTTCGCCGTCACCCTGGTGGCGGTCGGATGGCTGGCGTGGTCGCGCAGCCACCTGAAGGAGCGCTACGCCATCAAAAAGCGCCTCCTCTACATGTCGGCAGGAGGGCGGCACGGGAAGGAAAAGCTCACGCTCTACAAAAATCGTGCGCTGAACGACGCCAGCGTTCTCGAACAGATCGCGTACGCCCTGCCCCGCGTGCAGGGGCTCGACCGGATGCTGGTGCGCTCGGGGGTGGCGATGAACGCCACGACCTTTTTGCTGCTGAGCCTGACCCTCGGGGGGATGGGATTTCTGATGGGCGTGCGGCTTTTGCCGCACTGGAGCGCCGCCGTCGCTCCCGGCCTGGCGATGCTCTTCCTCCCCTTCGTCTGGCTGAAATCGCGCGAGCGCCAGGGTCTGGTCAAGTTCGACGAGCAGCTCCCCGAAGCGCTCGATCTGCTCTCGCGTTCGCTGCGCTCGGGACACGCGCTGTCGGCGGGGATGGAGATCATCACGCAGGAGATGGACGAGCCGATCCGCTCGGAGTTCGCCGCCGCCATCGACGAGATCAACCTCGGCCTCTCCTTCCGCGAGGCGCTCGAAAACATGTGCGAACGGGTGCCGAGCCGCGATCTGCGCTTCTTCGCCGTCGCCACCCTGATCCAGCGCGAAACCGGCGGCAACATCGCCGAGATCCTCGACCAGATCAGCGGTCTGATCCGCGAGCGCACCAAGTTCACGCGCCACGTCCAGACCCTCACCGCCGAAGGGCGCCTCTCGGGCGTCGTCCTCATCGGTCTGCCGGTGGCCCTGTTCGTCTATCTCTACTTCGTGAATTACGACTACGTCTCCCTGCTCTGGAACGACCGCATCGGCTACATGATGCTGGTCGTCTCGATCATCAACATGTTTCTGGGCACCGTGGTGATCAAAAAGATGACCCGAATCGAGATCTGAGCCATGAACGAACTGCTGATCCTCCTGTCCGGAGATGCCGGTCACTACGCCATTCTGGCTCTCGTTTTCCTGACGGTCGCCTCGGTGACGGCGGCCATCGCCCTCGTCTCGATACGCCCCCAGGCCATCGGAGAGCGTCTCAACCGATTGCTGACCGCGCCGGGAGCGGTGATCAGAGGGCGCAAAAAGCTGGTGCAGGAGGAATCGTCGGGTCTTGTCGCCCGCATCACCAAGCCGCTGCACAAGCTCTCGGTGCCGAGCGAAGAGGCGACGAGCAAACAAGTCCGGATGAAACTGATCCAGGCGGGCTTCCGCTCCAATCAGGCCTACCACACCTTTCTGGCGGCCAAAACGGCCGGCACGGTGGTGCTCCCCGCTCTGTATCTTCTGAAGGAGATCTTCATCTCGTTCACTCCGCAGTCGGTCATCGTCGCGGTCGTCCTCGCGGCGGTCGGCTACTTCCTGCCCGATGTCGTCGTCTCGCATTTTCGCCAGAAACGCCAAGAGAGGATCTTCAAAGGGGTGCCTGACGCTCTGGACATGATGGTCGTATGCGTCGAGGCGGGGCTTGCCCTCGACATGACCTTCAAGCGGGTCGGCGAAGAGATCCGCTCCCTTTCCCCGGATCTCAGCGACGAGTTTCTGCTCACCAACCTCGAGGTGCGCGCCGGAAAGCCCCGCGACGAAGCGCTGCGCAACATGGCCCTGCGCACGGGGGTCCCCGAGGTACAAAACCTGACCACCGTGCTGATCCAGACCAACCGCTTCGGCACCAGCCTCGCCCAGGCGCTGCGGGTACATTCGGAGAGCATGCGCACCAAGAGGCGCCAGATGGCCGAGGAGATCGCGGCCAAGGCATCGGTCAAGCTGCTGCTGCCGCTCGTACTGTTCATCTTCCCGACGATCTTCGTCGTCCTGCTCGGCCCCGCCGCCATCCAGATCGCAAGGAACCTGCTCCCGAGGATGGGGGGCGGGTGACGCAGCAAGGATGAAGGCAAAGGCCCACCTGACGCCGCGAAGCGGCAGACCACGCACAGCCGATTGACGAGGTTACGCATGACCAGACTTGTTCTCTCTCTGCTTATTCTGCTTCTGCTTGCCGGATGCAGCACCAAAACCGTGACCCATACCAATTTGCGCGCTGCCGATCTGGCGGGTGTGGGAGATCCGCTGCGCGGCGAGGAAGGGAGTCGGCTCGAAGAACTGCCGGTTCACATCCTGCTTCAGCAGGGGCACGATTATCTGGCGCGAGGAAACCTGCAGTTGGCTAGAATCCATTTTCTGACCGCACTGAAGAAAGATCCGGATAACGCGGCGGCCTACGTCGCCTTCGGCGATCTGCAGAGGACGGCGGGACATACCGAGGGAGCCAGAACCGCGTACCTGAGCGCCCTCGAATCGCAGCCCGACTTCGTCCCGGCGATGATCGCCCTGGGTCGCCTCCATCGCGAAGGGAGCGAACCGGAGAGCGCCCTCGAAATCTTTCAGAGCGCTCGTGCTCTCGCACCCCAGCAGATCGAGGCGCTGACCGAGACAGCGATCACCCTCGACGCGCTGGAGCGCTTCGAGGAAGCCGAACCTCTGCACCGTGAAGCGATCGGGCTTCGTCCGAACAGCGCCGCGGCCTACAACAATCTCGGGTTCCACTTTCTGATGCGCGAAATGTACCCCGACGCCATCGACGCCCTGCGCCAGGCGCTCAGGCGCAGTTCCTTCGACGGAAGGGCGCAGAACAACCTTGCCGTCGCCTATGTCCTCAATGGAGAAGCGGAAAAAGCCTTCGAGCTTTTCCGCAGGACCGTCGGCGACGCCGCGGCCTGGAACAACATCGGATACATCTACATGACGCAAGGCAAGCGCGAGCACGCGGAGAGAGCCTTCCGCCGAGCGCTCGATTTGAATCCGCAGTTTTATGCCCTGGCGAAGGAGAACCTGGACAGGTTGAGCCAACAGGAGAAGCTGGACTATTGAACGCCGAGAGCGCGCAGTTCAGGCCGCGCTGAAGCAACCGGTTTTCGTGCATGATGATTTCAAAGGTTGGAGGGAGTTACGAATGAAGAAATTTGTGTTTGCCCTGATGATCTGCCTCTTCGCTACGCCGGCTTTTGCCTTTCACCTCGGCCCGGCTACGCCGGCCGCGAGGGATCTGGGAAAAGTGAACGTAGGGGCCGGCTACTTTTTCTATCAGGGGGAATGGGAAAATCTCGATTTCGATCAGCACCGGATCTATCTGCATGCCGGATATCTCATGGGCATCGAAGACGAACCGCGCTGGGAGATCTTCGTTCGCGGCGGCGCCGCCGATCTGGAAATCAACGACCAGTTCGACAGCGACTTCAAGCCGTTCGGCGGCGCGGGAGTTCGAGGGGCGTTTTACGACGGGAGGCATTTCGGCTGGGGACTCGTTGTGCAGGGGGCCTATTTCGGCCGTTTCAGCAGCGACGGATTCAGCATCCGCAACATGTGGGAAGCCCAAGCGGGGCTCCCCTTCCAGGCCAGGTTCGGGCAGGCCATCTTCTACGCCGGGCCGGTGGTATTCGGCAATCAAGCCAAACTACAGAACAACGCCGGCACAGGAAGGAACATCAACGAAGATCGGAACTTCGGTGGATTCGCCGGCATCGCTGTCGACGTCGGTCCTCTTCGCCTCGAAGCGGAAGCGCAATACAAGACCGAATTTTCCGGCGGTGGATTCGTATCGTACAGGTTTTGACCGATGATGGAATTCGCATCGGCAGAATCACTTTGATCTCGCTTCAGGGGGCATTATGAAACGTTTGGTGGTTGGATTTCTGATTCTGTCATTGTTTTTTTCGCTCCAGGGTTGCGGAAGCGGAGACGGCAGCACCGATCTGGCCGGATTGCTGGAACCGCGTGAGGGGGACGTCGCCATTCCCGGCAGCCCGGCCTCGGTAAACGACGTCGCTTTAACGTTGGGACAAGAATCGGTCATTGCCGATGGGTCTTCAGTTGTCCTTGTCCGAGCCACCGTTCTCAACCTCGAAGGAGCACCCTTGGCCGGGATAACGGTTAACTTCACGGCCACTGCGGGAACCTTGAGTAAGGATTCTGAAATCACCGACAAAGAGGGGCGCGCGGCCGTCTTCCTCGCAGCTCCGACGAAGCCTGCAGTAGCGGAGATCTTCGCCGATGTTTCCGGATTCTCGCGCAAAGGTACGATTTCTTTCATTCCCGGGCCTCCCGATCCGGACAAATCGATCATCTCGGTGCTTCCGAAAAGCCTTCCGGCCGATGGCTCGTCTCAGACGAACGTCACCGTCTCTCTTTACGACAAATATGAAAATCCTGTCGCAAACGGGACCAGCGTTACGCTTCTCTCCAACGGAGGGGGAAGCATCTTTACGACGGCGCTCCCGCCACGCACCCCGCAGAGCAACATCACGACAAGCGGAGGGGTTGCGACATTCTACTACACCGCACCTCAGCAGGCAGGTACGGTTACCTTAAGCCTCGCCGAGTTTGCCGACATCACTCAGACGGTCAACGTCGGATCTCTCTCTAGCGGAGAGCCGTCCAGCATCCGCATCTCCGTCAGCACTCCTCACCTGGCCGTCAAGGGAGTCGGACAACTCGATCTAACCACGTTCAAGATTGAAGTCCTGGATGACGCGGGGAATTTCATCGATGAAAGACGTTATGAGAACCAACTCCTGAACAACCTGCGGGTCAGCTTCGCGACGCACCCCAAGGGGGGTGAATACATCACTGGAGCGAGATCCACTCAGGACTCCGGCGGAAACCCCACCAAAGAATTCATCGACACACGGGCTTCGGGTTTCATCGACATCAGGACCGACGGAGGATCGGCCAACCTGAACCTGCAATCCGGCACTCTGCCCGGCTCGGTCGAGTTGCGCATCGAAGCTCTCTACGATGCCCATGGGGTGCTGCTTCCCCCTGAAAGGAGAGTCGTCGCAGCCCTTCCCCTGGCGGTGATCGCCTCCGGCCCACCCCACACCATCGTGCTGACCACACCGATTAGCGAAGCCGTTGAGAACCTGGGTGGCGGGGTCTACAGACGAATCGGAACGGCCATTGTCACCGATCGATACGGCAACACCGTACCTGACGGCACAGCGATTCATCTCGGCCTCGTCGATTCGGTAATCGCATCGGGTCAGGCAGTCGTCAACGGTACAACGCTGCGTGCTGATGATGAGGACATTTTCAATTCAACCATTATCCGCAACGATTATCCCAGGGGTATTCAGGCCAACGACCGCGTCATGCTAATGGATTTCGTCCCCCCTCAAGACAAGAGCCGCCATGTGGCGTTCATTGCGAACGGATCAAACCTGGAAGTTCAAACTCCGTATTCAATCGTAGACGAGACTGAACGACGCTTCATCGTCGGCGCATCCCTGATCGGAGGCAGCATTTCCGGGACCTTGGAGAGAGGCAATACCGACACCCTGACTCCCGGCACCACTCTGACGAGGAACGGTCTTGCTGACATCTTCGTCACTTATCCCGCCAATGCTTCAACAATCGGAGTCGGCTGTGGGTGGTTTCCACAGGTCGACATCCGGCACCAGCCGATCGGCTCGGCACGAGTCTTCGTTGTCGCTGAGTCGAGCGCTGATCCCGGCCCGCTCGATCTCGATCCTGGGGTGAAGTTTTCTGATCGGGCGACGACCATCGACGAAGGCAGATTCTGCTTCGCTCCCATCGCAGGATTCGGTCTGGAGGCCATTCCTTCAACCCTGCAACTGAACAATGGCGCCTCTGGAGACATTACCTTGATTCTGGAGGATGGCGGCGGGAAGATTCCTCTCCCCTTCTGGCCTGTTGGAGCATTTGTGGAAATCACCGCGTCGGTCGAAGGGTCTTCTTTCCATCTCGTCGCCTCCGGATGTGAGACAAACCTTTTGGGCAGATGTGATTCGACCGTCACCGTCAGCGGAGCGACCATCACCGGAACCTACACCGCTGAAATCACCTACATTGCTGGAGACGCCAGAGCGAAGGCGCTTGTGAAAGTCATCGTTCCTTGACGTAATGGGATTATTCGGTCCCCTCTTCAACAAAAAGAAGAGGGGACGTTCGGGGGGCATTTGATGCAGAGGAACACCATGCCGTCGTGGCAAACAGCCCTTGAAGCCGGGCGCAAAGAGATACCGGCTTCGCTCTACGAGTCGCCGTGGCATCTGATGGCCATCATGCTCTGCGCCATCTTTTTTGCCGAAGTCACGATGATGGGACTTCTCTATCTTTTTCTTTACCTCCCCTTGCCTCACGCCCTCTGGTATTCCCTCGATATCCGGCTGATCATTTTCGTTCTCATTCCTCTTTTGCTCATCGCCTTTCTCTTTCCGCCCCTCGTCTATTTCGTGCTGCGACCGTTGCGGCGCAACATCTCAGAGCGGCGCAAGGTGGAGGAAGCTCTTTCGCGGCAGGAGAAGAACTTCCGGTCGCTGGCGGAGAACTCCCCCGATCTCATCATGCGCTTCGACCGTCAGTTCCGCTTCGTCTACGTCAATCCGGCCTTCGAGCGCAACGTCGCCATTCTGGCGGACTCGATCATCGGCAAGACCGGGCGAGAGCTGGGCATCATGCGGGTTCTCTGCGAGGCCTGGGAGAAGGAGATCTGTCTGGCGTTCTCCAGCGGCCGAGCGGCGCTCATCGAAACGTCCTATCCGATATCCGGACCCTCCGTCTTCGAGGCCCGGCTGGTGCCGGAGGTTGCGGCCGACGGATCCATCCCTTCGGTTCTGGTGATTTCACGCGACATCACCGAGCGCAAGAACAACGAGTCGGAGCTGCGCTCTTCGCGGGAAGAGCTGCGCCAACTGTCGCGGCACCTCGAAAAGGTGCGGGAGGAGGAGCGTACGCGCATCGCCAGGGAGATCCACGACGAGCTCGGGCAGGTCCTTGCGACGCTGTCGATGGAAACGGCCCTGGTGGAGTGCGAGCTCCCCCCCGAGGGGGAGCTCAGTCGGAAAGTCTCTTCGATGAAGGGGCTCATCGATTCGACCATCAGGACGGTTCAGCGCGTCTCGGCGGAGCTGCGGCCGATCATGCTCGACGATCTCGGGCTTGCGGCGGCGATCCAGTGGCATTGCGGCGAATTCCAGAAAAGGACCGGCATTCGCTGCGACATCCGCATCGGCCTGAAGGGCGACGGCCCCGACCGGGAGCGCTCCACCGCCCTCTTTCGTATCCTGCAGGAGACGTTGACGAACGTCCTTCGGCATGCGGAGGCAACGCGGGTCTCGGTGCGCCTGTCGGAAAACGCCGAAGGTTTCACGCTGCAGGTCAGCGACAACGGTCGCGGCATCACGCGGGGCGAGATCAACGGCCAGCGCTCGCTGGGACTTCTCGGCATGCGCGAGCGTGCGGGGTTTCTGGGCGGAACGGTGGAAATCGAAGGATATGCACAACGGGGAACGACGGTGAAGGTGAGCCTCCCCCGCGAACCCGAGGCGAGACCCGTTCTATCGCTGAGAAAGGCGGCATCCGACAGCCTGGAGCCTGGAACCGGAGGCCTGAAAGCAGAGCGGAGCACGGATGCCGCGTAGACGACCTTGATGAGGGCGACGATCGCTGCTTGTCGAAAAAACCGAATCTCTTCTGCAAAGAACCCAATACCGCCGCGAAGCGGATGACGGATTGCCCATGCACGGATTCAAACGAATTCTCATCGCCGACGATCACGCCATCTTTCGGGAGGGGCTCAGGCAGGTCATCGCCAAAAAGGCCGAATCGGCTTTGATCGATGAAGCGGCGAACGGCGCCGAGGCGCTGAAAAAAGTGTTGGAGACCCGATACGACCTGATCCTCCTCGACATCTCCATGCCGGGGAGGAACGGGCTTGACATCCTGATGGAGCTCAAGCGCATCCGGCCCGAGCTGCCGGTCCTCATGTTGAGCATGCATCCGGAGGAGCAGTACGCGATCCGCGCCCTGCGGGCCGGCGCCTCGGGGTACATCACCAAAGGGTGCGCCCCCGCCGAGCTCCTTGCCGCCATGAATCTGGCGATGGAGGGGAAGAAGTACGTCAGTCCGTCCTTGGCCGACGTCCTCGTCTCCACAATGGACGGCGCAGGGGAGAGACCGATCCACAGCGAGCTCTCCAACCGCGAATACCAGATCCTGTGCATGATCGGCTCGGGGAAGACCGCCGGCGGCATCGCCGAAGAGCTCGCCCTGAGCATCAAGACCGTCAGCACCCACCGGGCGAATCTGCTGAAAAAGATGAATCTGAAGAACAATGCCGAACTGACGCGGTATGCGATAGAACAGCAGCTGGTTTGAAAAGTAATTTTGAATGAACTTCTAAAGCAAACTCGCCACGAATACACACGAATACACACAGATATAAAAGCACCTACCCTTACAAGCAGGATCATGGTAGGGGCGTGATTCATCGCGCCCGAATTGCATTTTGATTTGACCGTTTATCCGGAACAAGGGCGCAATGAATTGCGCCCCTACAGTTCAAAATTCAAAATCCAAAATTCAAAATTTCCCCTCATCCAAAAACCCCACCCACTCCACCGTCAGCGTCGCCACGCCGTACTCCTCTTCCACCTTCCCTTTGAGCAGATAGGGGCGATGCCGCGTCAGCTTCCGGCAAAAGCGGGCGTAGGCGGCGGGGAAGAAGGTGGCGTCGAAGATGGCGGTGGTGTCTTCGAAGGAGACGAACTCCATGGGGCGGCCGTCCTTATCCTGCACCGTCTTGGCCGTCACCCACCAGCCGGCGACGGTGACGTAGCGCCCCGTCCACTGAAGGAGATCGGCGGCGGGGACCGGTTTCAGGCGCGACAGCGCCAGCCGGTGCAGTGAGAGGGGGTGGCGCGAGACGAGCATCCCCAGCGTCTCGATCTCCTGGCGCAGCACCTCCTCCTCGTCGTAGGGGGGCGGGCTGGGGAGAGTCGCAGGCGCCTCGGGAAAGAGGAGTCCGCTTTGCTGCGGCTCGTGGTGATGGTGGGCGAGCAGCTCCCACAGCAGAGCCGGGCGGCGCGCCATCCCCTCCAGCGTGTCGAAGCACCCCGCTTTCACCAGACGGCGCACGTCGGCCGAGTCGATGAGGACCCGCCGCAGAAAATCACGGAAGCTTCCGAATCGCCCCCCTCCCCTCGCTTCAATAAGTGCCTCCACCGCGCGTCGGGTCAGCCCCTGCACCTGCATCAGCCCGATGCGCACCTCTCTCCCCTTCCCTCTGTACGGATAGTCGCTCTCGTTGATATCGGGCGGCAGAATGCGCAGACCCAGCCGCCGCCCCTCGGAGAGATAAGCGAAGGGGGAATAGTATCCCCCCTGATTGGAGATCACCGCCGCCACAAACTCGGCCGGGTGGTTGGCCTTGAGATACGCCGATTTGCAGCTCACCAGAGCGTACGAGGCCGAGTGCGGCTTGCAGAAGGAGTATCCGCCGAAGGAGAGGATCTGCTCCCACGCCCGCTCCAGCACCTCCTGCGCCACTCCCTTCTTTGCGCCCCCTGCAAAAAACATCCGCCGGTAGTCGGCGAGTTTTTTCGCCTTGTGCTTCTTGCTGATGATCTTGCGCAGTTGGTCGCCGTCGAAGGGAGAGAAATCAGCCAGCGCCATCGCCATCTGGGTGATCTGCTCCTGGTAGATGGCGATGCCGTAGGTTTCGTCGAGCACCTCGCGCAGCAGCGGATGGAGCGGCTCCCAGGCTTTGCCGCGCATGCGCGCCACGAACTCGCGGATGAAGCTGTTGGCGGCGGGGCGGATGATGGAGGACGCCATCACCAGATGCTCGAAGATGTCGCACGCAAGGGCGACCTGCGTGGGCTCTTCCCCCCACATGCGCCGCAGCAACTGGCGGGTGGCCGGCGACTCGATGTAGAAGCACCCCATGCTCGCACCGCGCTGCAGGAGCCTGCGGGTCGCCTCGTCGGCCAAGGGGTCCCAACTCGCGTAATCGATATGGCGCCCGGTATTCGCTTCCACCGCCGCCATGGCGTCGCGGATGACGGCGAGAGAGCGGTTCCCCAGGATGTCGATCTTCACCAGCCCGGCGGCCTCGGCTTGGTCTTTTTCCCACTGGATGAGGGGGAGCCCCTTGGCCGAGACCTCCACGGGGACGTAGCGGCGGATCTCGTCGGGGACGACGATGAGCCCCCCGCAGTGCAGCGAAAGGTGGCGCAATTGCCCCTTCAGGCCCGAGGCGACGGCGATGATCTCGCGCCACTCCTCCCCCAGCGTCTCCCCCTGAAAGAGCGGGTGGCGCGTCACCGCACCGGCGGCCTGGTCGGCCTTCCAGTAGCCGGAGATGCGCTCGGTGACTTCGCGGATCTCCCCCTCGGGCATCCCGTAGACCTTGGCAACCTCACGCAGGGCGGCGCGCCCCTTGAACCCCACCTGATTCGAGACCATGGCGGCGCGCCGCGCCCCGTAGCGGGCGAAGGCGAAGTCGAGGACGGCGTCACGCTCGTCCCACGGAAAGTCGATGTCGATATCGGGCGGATCGATGCGCCCTGGGTTGAGAAAGCGCTCGAAGAAGAGGTTGTAACGTATCGGATCGACGTGGGTAATCTCAAGGCAGTACGCGACGAGCGACGCCGCGGCGCTCCCCCGCCCGCAGGTGCGCGGCGAACGGCGGGCGATCTCCTCCACCACCAGAAAGTAGTGAGCGAACCCCTTGTCGCGGATGATCGAGAGCTCTTTGCCCAGGCGCGCCTCCACCGTCTCGTCGATGGCGCCGTAGCGCTTCAGCGCCCCCTTGCGGGCGCGCGCCTCCAGTTCGGCGAAGGCCTCGCCATCCGCCATCCCCCGGAAGGCGGGGAAGATCGTCTCGGAGAAGTCCCAGTCGGTGCGGCACATCTCGGCCGCCCTTACTGTATTCTCCAGAGCCTGGGGGCAGTGAGGGAAGAAGTCGGCCATCCGCTCCGACGCCAGAAGAATGTCTCCCTCCCGGGCGCACAGATCCGGGCTCAGGCGTGAGAGCTTGGTATTCAGGGCGATGGCGCGCCGCACCCGGTGCAAGGGGAAATCCCCCGCGTTCAAGAAGACCGCCCGGCTCGTGGCGAGCGGCGGAAGGCGCAACTCCCGCGCCAGCGCCAGGGCCTTGTGCATGCCGTGACCGGGGGAGAGCTCGACGAAGAGCCCTTCGGGGGATTGTCGCCGAAGGGGAGCAAGGACGTGCGGATCGTCGGAGAGGACGAGGAGCCCCGAGCGGCGCCGGGGAAGCTCGGCGGCGAGATCGAACCCCTCGCGGCAGTGCAGGTCGGAGAGGAGCCGGCACAGATCGGCGTACCCCTCTTCGTCCCGGGCGAGCAGAACCGCCCGGTGCCGCTTCGTCACCGCCTCGGCGCCAAAGATCGGCGTGATGCCAGCCTCCTTCGCGGCCTCCAGAAAGCGAGGGATGCCGTAGAGGCCGTTGCGGTCGGTGAGCGCCAGGCGCGACATCCCCATCCCCTTCGCCGCCGCGCACAGGGCCTCGGGAGGGTGAATCCCCCAGGATGGAGAGAGGCAGGAGTGGGTGTGCAGGTGAGTGAACATGGCGCCGGGCTTTAGATTCGTCGAAAGGTCATTGATGGGTCTTTGCCTTGGTCCTTCGCGTCGGCTCGGCATTCCACGGATCGTCGGGCCAGGGGTGTTTGGGATACCGCCCTTTGAGTTCCCTGCGTACCTCGGGATAGGCGTTGTCCCAGAAGCTGCGCAGGTCGCGGGTGACCTGGATGGGGCGGCGGGCCGGCGAGAGGAGATGGAGGAGGACAGGAACGCGGCCGGCGGCGATACGGGGGGTTTCGGCGAGGCCGAAGAGCTCCTGGAGCTTGACGGCGAGGACCGGTTCGCCGCCGTTTTCGTCACCGTAGTCGACCGGTATCCGGTGGCCGCTCGGGACGGGGATGTGGGTCGGGGCGAGATCGTCCAGACGGCGGCGCAGGGACCAGCCGAGGCGGGCTTCGAGGGCGGGGAGGAGATCGAGGCGCCGAAGATCGGCGCGGGTGCGGACCTTGTCGAGGAAGGGGGCGAGCCACGCCTCCAGCGAGGCGGTCAGCCCCTGCGGCGAGAAGTCGGGCCAGTTCTCTTCCGGCAGGGCGCGGGCGGCGAAGCGGACCCGGGCGGCGAGCCGCCCCCCTTCCCCGCTCCAGTCGAGGGCATCGATGCCGAGTTGCCGGACCCCGTCCAGCACGGCCGCCGTCGTCGCGTCGGCGGGGGCATTCCAGGGGCGGCTCCCGAGGGTCAAGGCGCCGAAACGGCGAACCTCGCGGGAGACGACCCGCTCCTCCCGCGCGTCCCAGACGACCTCGCGCCTCCAAACCGCCTCGGCGCCGAAGAGCTCCTCGAACCTCTCCCGGCCAAGGGGATATCCCTTGCGGATCAGCCCCTCACCCCGTTCCTCCCCTTCGATCTCGACGGCCACGATCATCGGCGGATTCGCCCCACCCGGTCGGGAGGCGAACCGTCCCCCCTTCCCTCCCGACAGGAGATACCGCCCACTCCCCGGCTCCCGCTCCATGCCGATCCGATCAGGAAAGGCCGGAGCGAGAAGCAGGACGAGGGCGTCGTCGTCGAACGCATGCTCCTGCCCGGATGATTCGCCGAGGCTGCGCGCGAGATGCCGGGCCGCGCGCTCCACGACGGCGCAGGCCCCGGCGTCGACCCAGGAAGGGAGCGGCTCCCCCCGGCGGAACCGACGGAGGATCCGCACCTGATCGGCGAGATCGTCCGGCGAAACGCTGCCGGAGCGCCGGACGATCTGCCGCTCGGAGAGAAGCGCCGCGAGATCGCAGGCGAGGCAGGCGGCGCCGCGCCGTCGGCCCTCGACCAGCAGGCGGGCAAGGCGGGGGTGAACGGGGAGCGCGGCCATCTCCTCCCCCAGGGGGGTGAGGGCGCCGCGCGGGTCCAGGGCGCCGAGAAGGCGAAGCAGATCCCGCGCGGCGACGAGCGCCCCTTCGGGGGGCGGATCGAGCCAGGCGAGACCGGCCGCGTCGGCGATCCCCCAGCGGGCAAGCTCCAGGGCGAGTCCTGTCAGGTCTCCGGAGCGGATCTCGGGCGTCCCGAAGGGGAGCAGGGCGCCGTGCTCCCCTTCGCTCCAGAGACGGTAGCAGACGCCGGGGGCGAGGCGCCCGGCGCGACCCGCCCGCTGGTCGGCGGAAGCGCGGGAGATACGGACCGTTTCGAGGCGCGGAATCCCGGCCGCCGCGTTGAAGCGGGGCTGACGCGCATACCCGCTGTCGATCACCGTGCGCACCCCCTCGATGGTGAGGCTCGTTTCGGCGATGTTGGTGGAGAGGACGACGCGGCGGCGCTCGGCGGGGCGGATCGCCTTTTGCTGCTCGGCAAAGGGGAGTTCGCCGTAGAGCGGCAGGACCTCGGCGTCGACGGCCGGTTCGCCCGCGAGCTGCGCGGCGCAGCGCCGAATCTCCCCCGCACCGGGGAGAAAGACGAGGAGATCCCCTTCGGTCTCCCGCAGGGCGCGCCGCACCGCGCGCGCGGCATCGTCCGCCGCGGAGCCGGTTCCTGCGAGATGCCGGATCTCCACCGGGAAGGAGCGCCCTTCGGCGGTGACCAGGGGCGCATCCCCCAGAAGGGCCGAGACGGGGGCGGCGTCGAGGGTGGCGGACATGACGAGAATCCGCAGATCTTCGCGCAGGCCGAGCTGGGCGTCGCGGCACAGGGCCAGGGCGAGGTCGGACTGAAGATGCCGTTCGTGGAATTCGTCGAAGATGACGAGGCCGACCCCTTCCAAGGTCGGGTCGGACTGAAGGCGCCGCGTGAGAATCCCCTCCGTCACCACCTCGATGCGCGTCGCGGACGAAACGCGCCGCTCGAAGCGGATGGCGTAGCCGACCGTTCGCCCCACCTCCTCGCCGAAAGAGGCCGCCATGAACCGCGCCGCATGGGCGGCCGCCAGCCGGCGCGGCTCCAGCATGACGATGCGCTTCCCCGCAAGCCACGGTTCACCGAGCAGGGCCGGGGGAATCCGCGTCGTCTTCCCCGCCCCCGGCGGCGCCTGGAGGACGGCCGCCTCCCGCTGACCGAGGGCGGTGCGCAGTTGGGGAAGTATCTCGTCAACAGGAAGACGATGTGCGGCCGAATTTTGAATGGAAGTCATTCAGGAACACCGTGGAATTCGTCACAAAATTCGAAACCCAGAATTCACAATTCAAAATTCCGCAGCCGTTCAACGGCTGCGGGGATCTCCCCTTCGCGGATATTCCCGAAGGCGAAGCGCAGGTATCCTTCGAGGCCTGGGCCGAAGACCTCGCCGGGCAGACACAGCAGGTTCGCCTTGTCGGCCAGGGCGCGGGCGACCTCGCGCCCGTTGCGCCCCGCGAAGGGGTGCCGCATCCAGGCGAAGAAGGGGCCGCTCGCCGAGAGCTTGAAGGGAGTGTCGACCTGGGCGAGGGTGCTTCGGAAGAGATCGTGGCGCAGGATCATCGTCTCGCGGTTGACGGCCACCCATCCGTCGAGCTTCTCGGCGGCGAAGCCGAGGGCGAGTTGGGTGATGCGCGGCTGGCACACGGCCATGGTGTCCTGAACCTTGAGGGCATGGCGGATAAAGGCGGGGGAGGCGGCGAGGGCCCCCGCCCGGTATCCGGTGAGGGAGAAAGTCTTTCCGAAGGAAGCGATGTGAACAAGATGGTCGCCCCAGTCGGGGTCGGCGAAGAGCTCGTGGGGGCGCTCCCCCTGCGGGAGGAAGGCGTTGTACGTCTCGTCGAGAATCAAAGCGATCCCCCGCTGCTTCGCCAGGGCGTAGAGCTGTGCGAGAATCTCGGGGGGCGTGGCGACCCCCGTCGGATTGCTCGGCGTGACCAGAAGGATCGCCTTCGTCGCGGGGGTCACGAGCGAGGCGACGACGTCCGGATCGGGGATCCCCCCGGACGCCTCGTCGAAGGGGGCGAAGACGGGGCGCAGACCGAGCATCTGCAGAGCCATCAGATGGTCGAAATAGGCCGGGAGTTGAACCACGACCTCGTCCCCCTCGCTGCACAGAACCGTCATGGCGAGCCAGAAGGCCTGGCTCGCCCCGACGCTCAGGCAGAAGGCGCCCGGATCGAGAGGCGTCCCGTAGAGACGCCCATACCAGCGGCCCAGGGCGGCGCGCACCTCCGGAAGACCCTCGTCTGGGGTGTAGCGGCAGATCTGAGGGTCGCTGACCAGGCGGCTCAGGTAGTTGGTGAGTAGCATCGCCGGAGGGCAGTCGGGCACCGCCTGGCACAGGTCGATCAGCGGACGCTCGGCGGGAAACTCGCGGCCGGAGATCCACTCTCGCACCTCCGAGATGGGGGGATAGCACACCTCGCCGATGTAGGGGGAAACGGAGAATTTCATATCAAGCAGACCTCGTCTTTATGCTGTGCGAAGTATCTCCACTAGAAGCTCGGCGACGCTCGCCATGTCGTCGACCCGCACCGACTCGCTGACCGAATGGACCGCCGTCATCCCGGTACCGAAAATGACCGTCTCGACCCCGAAGGAGTTGAAGATGTTGGCGTCGGAGCCTCCTCCCGCGGCGCGCACCTCCAGAGGCCTGCCGAGGCGCGCGGCGGCCTGCTCGACAAGAGCGACCACCGCGGCGTCGCGCGGCACGGCCATCCCCGGGTAATCGGGAGCGACTTCGACGTGCACCTGCGCCTCCACCTGTCGGCCGTCGATCTGCCTGGCGCAGCGGCGCGCCGCCTCCCGGAAGCATTCGACCATGTGCTCGGTCTGTGCGGCGAGTTTGGCGGCGTCATGGCTGCGGGCCTCCCCCTCCAACGTGACGCGGCGAGGGACGATGTTGACGGCCTCTCCCCCCTGGATGGTGCCGATATTGGCCGTCGTCTCCTCGTCGATGCGCCCCAGGCGCATGGCCGCGATGGCGCGGGCGGCGACTTCGATGGCCGAGATCCCCTTCTCCGGAGCGATGCCGGCGTGGGACTCCTGCCCGACGATCTCGATGCGCAACCGGTTGGCGCCGGGGGCCTTGTGAATGAGCAGATCGACGCCGGAGGTATCGAGGGCGAGCCCCCGCCGAGCGGTAATGAATGTGGGGTCGAGCGCCTTCGCACCGGTGAGCCCCGTCTCTTCACAGACGGTGATGACGACCTCGATGGGCGGATGGGCGATGCCCTGATCGCGCAGGACCTCGATCGCTTCGATGATCTCGGCGATGCCGGCCTTGTCGTCAGCGCCGAGGATCGTCTCGCCGGCGCTGGTGAAGACCCCGTCGATCAGCACCGGCTTGACGCCGTCTGCCGGTCCCACCGTATCCATGTGTGCCGACAGAAGGATCGGCTCCGCCGGCCGGCTCCCCGGCAGGCGAGCGATGAGATTTCCGCTCTCGCTCCCGGTACGCCCGGCAGAATCGTCGATGAACACGTCGGCCCCCAGACGGCGAAAGCGCTCGATGAGATAACGGGCGATCTCCCCCTCGCGCCCCGATGGGCTGGCGATGGAGGCGAGACGTTCGAACTCTTCGGTGATTCGCTGGATATTGATCATGATAGACCCGTTCAGGCAAGAGGGTTGACGAGATTCTCACATATCTAGCTGATTTGCGAAGCGCATTCAACCGGTTTATGCGCCCCCCCTTCGCCGGGAGAACCTGCGCCCGTTTTCGTCCTCCAATTCCCCGACCACCGCAACTTCCGTTGCAATACGAGGCGAAGGACGCTATGCTGTTCGAAAATTTTCAACGCTCTTTCAGTCGGTTTCGCGGCAGCGCACCACGTCATTTCACCACAAACGCTCCTCTTGACCCAGTGGGACATCACGATGCGACGGCTCATTTTTTTTCTCCTCTTTTCTCCCCTTCTCTTCGGCGGATGTGCCGCAGCGGCCCCGAACGAGGCGCAATCCGCCATCCCTTCCGGCACAGGAGATCCGTACATGATCGTCACGGGAAAAGTCGTCCACGTCCCGCTGGAGGGGGGTTTCTACGGCATCATCGCCGATGACGGCCGCCAGTTCGACCCCCTGGGGCTGCCGGAGGAATTCAAGGAAGACGGCTTGGCCGTTCGCGCTACGCTGCGGCCGAGCGAAGGGGTGGTGAGCTTCCGGATGTGGGGGACGATCGTGGAGATCGTCCATATCGAAAAAACCTCCGTCCCGGCGCGATAGGGTCTGGCTCTTGCATTGGAAACTCCCGAAACGGCGGGAGTTTGCTTCCATTTAATTCAATCGGGAAATGACGAAGGATGACACTGGCGAAGCCTGTTGACGAAAAGTACCGGGTGGTCGAGCTCTCCAAGCGGGGGCACCGCCTGATCAAGGAAAACCGCCTGAGCGAGGCCCGGACGGTCTTTGCCGAGGCGCTGCAGATCGATGCGCACAACCCCTACCTGCTGACCGGTATGGGCGATGTGCTTCGCAGCCTGCATCGCAGCGCCGAGGCTCAGCATTTCTACCGCCGAGTCCTGGCGCACGACCCGGACAATCTCTTTGCACTGCGGGGGCTGGGCGATGCGCTGCGGGAAGAGGATAAGACCGAGGAGGCCGTCGCCCTGTGGCGGCGCTACCTCGCCAAGCGCCCCAACGACATCTTCGTCATGACGCGCCTGGGAGACGGATTCAAGGCCCTGGGCCAAGCCGAGGAGGCCGAGGCGTACTACCTCGGGGTGCTGAAGCTGCGCCCCTCGGACCGCTTCTCCCTGCTGGGTCTTGCCGATCTTTATCACAAGACGGGGCGCGAAGAGCTGGCGATCCACCGCTACGAGGAGCTCCTTCGCAAGGGGCAGAAGCCGGTCAACATCCTCACCATGCTGGGCAACCTCTACCGGCGCCGCGAAGATATGGAAAGAGCCCGGGCCTGCTACAACGATGCCCTGGCGCAGGATGCCGAAAACCCCTATGCCCTCTACGGCCTGGGGGAGGTCCACCGCTACCGCAAGGAGTATCGCAGCGCCATCGCGTTGTGGGAGCGGATACTGGAAAAGAACGCGGGGACGAACAACATGGTCTCGCGGCTCGGCGATGCCTACCGCAACATCGGAGAGATGGAAGCCGCCGAGCGCTGCTATCTTTCGATCCTGAGCCGCGAGTACGACAACTTCGCTCAGCTGGGAATGGGAAAACTGCGCTTCGAGCAGGGAAGATTTGCCGAGGCGACCTCGATTTTCGAGACCCTTCTCGAAAAGGAGAAGAGCTCGACCACCGCCACCGAGGAGCTCGTGAAGTTTCTGGCCGAGCGCGAGATCCCTTCCGGATTTCGCGACGCGATGGACGCCGCCGGGCATCTGCGCCGGCTCTGCGACGAGCGCCTCGCCCCTCCCCGATGAACTATCTCGTCCACCTCTACCTTGCCGAAGAGACGCAGGAGTCGCTGCTCGGAGCAGTGATCGGCGATTTCGTCAAGGGACCGCTCACCGACGACATCCCCGAGGGGATACGCCGGGGGATCCGGCGACACCGCCAGACCGATCACTTCACCTCGGTGAGCGAGAATTTCATCCGCAGCAAAAGACGCCTCGACGAGCGCTTCGGCATCTGCAAGCCGATCCTCGTCGACGTCTTCTACGACCATTTCATGGCGCGCAACTGGAGCGCCTACTCCCCTCTTCCCCTGGAGAGGTTCGCCGAGGGGATCTACCGCCTGCTGCGGCACAACGAGGCGGACCTCCCCCCGTCGTTTCGTCCGGTTGCGCAGCGGATGATGGCGCGAAACTGGCTCGTCTCGTACCGCGAGCCCGAGACGATCGGGCTCGTGCTGCAGCGCATCTCGCAACGGATTCGCCGCCCCAACCCCATCGCCGAGGGGCTGAGCGAGCTTGAGCGGCACTACGACGCGCTCGAAGACGATTTTCGCCGCTTTCTCCCCGAGGCGCGCGCCTTTCTCGATTCAGAGGAAGTGTCTCAGTAACTGGTCGAGTTTGATCAGGTGACGCCTCTCCTCGTCGGAGAGGATCTCGAAGACGCGCCGGGCGTTCTCGTCCGGAAGCTCGAGGCGCATCAGCAGATAGCGGTCGTAGGCGTTGGTTTCGAGACGAACGGCCATCTCCAGGATGCGGCGGATCTGCATTCCGCTCACCGATTCGAGCGCCTCCGCAAGGCGCATCCCTCCCTCCATGACCCCTTCGCCCTCGTCCCCCTGCAGAACCTCGGCCGCAAAGTCGATGGGCGCCGGCTTCCCGGTGAGCCCTTCGTACAGAGCGCTCAGGGTCGCCTTGTGGTGTTCCTCGGCGCCGGCAAGCTCATTGAAGAGCTCGGCGGCCTCCTTGTCCTGCACTCGAGAGGCCATCTCGGCGTAGAAACGGCGGGTCCCCTCCTCCAGACGCCAGGCGAGAGCGGCGTGCTCTTCGGCGGTGCGCTCCCGGGTAAAGAGGTCCAGTTCGGCCGCAGGCGAGGCCGCCGCCACGTGTCCGTGCCACGCCTGCAGCCCCCCTTCCATCCGATGCACTTCGGAAAAGCCCGCCTGAGTGAGGAGGGAGACCGCCGCCAGACTGCGCAGGGCCGAGCCGCCGTAGAGAATGACCGGCTTTGCGGCGTCAAGCCGCGACAGTTTGTCCTCAAGGTCCTCCAGCGGCACCGAACGGGCGCCGGGCAAATGCCCTTCCCTGTAATCCTCGGGCCGGGAGACATCGAGCAGGATGTAGTCCTCCGGATGCCGGCTCTGGAGAAACTGTTTCACCTCCTGAACCGACCACGTCTGGGCCGACCTGAACAGTCCCCGTAAATCCATCCGGTTCTCCCTAGAAGGTATACCCCTTGCGCTTTCTCCCGGGCACCTTGCCGATGATCCAGCCGACGAGGAGCACCCCGCCTCCGGCCAAAAACCATTTGATCATCGCCGTGAAAAAGAGCTGGTCGTTGGCCTCGCGAAGCTCCGCAACCTCCGCCGAGAGCATCTCGTTCTGTTCGCGCAGAAAATCGCGTTCCTGGGAGAGCTCGATGACGCCGCTCGACTTCTCCTCCAGATCCCGCAGCTGCGCGGTCACCTTGCGCAGCTCTTCTTCGGCAGCGTTGAGCGCGGCGGAGTCGGCCCTCAGCGACTCCTGGCCGGCCTCGGTCTGCGCGAGCTTCTGCCGCAGATCGGCAAGCTGCGTCTCAAGACGGGAAATGACGACGGACTTGGGCGTCTGGGCGCTGATGAACTGCTTGAGCACATACCCTTCCTGCCCCTGGCGCGTGCGCACCTTCAGATACTCGTCGTGCTCTTCGAGGACGGTGACGGGGGTCCCCACGTTGAGCATGCGCAGAATTCGGTACTGAGTCCCCATCCCTCCGCGCAGCAAAACGGTGAACTCCTCGTCGGAGACGTAGCGCGTGTCGGCAAAGGCGCTTGCGGCGCCCATGAAAAGGGCGATGATAAGGGAAATTATAACGCTTTTCTTCAAGACTCTTCTCCTTGCATCCGTGATTTCTGATTCATTTGTTCGGGCCGTTCAGCGGATGGGCCACTGCCGCGCGGCGCCCTCGGGGTAGAAGTTCTCGCGGGTGCGGTTGAAGTAACCGTACTGCAGCGAGGGGACCTCCTGCATGACTTTCGTCATCATCTCAACCATGCCGACCCCCTCGGGCGGCTCGCCCATGGCACGCCAGTAAAGGACGGGGTCGATGCTCAGGTTGCGCATCTGGATCAGATCGACTCCGGTGCGCTTGACGAGCTCGATCAGCGCGTCGATCTCCTCGGGCTGGTCGGTGACGCCGGGGAAGACGAGATAGTTGAGCATGGTGAACAGACCGGCATCTTTCGCCCGGCCGATCGAGTCGAGGACATCCGCAAAGGCGTACCCCCTCGGCCGGTAGTAGGCGTTGTAGAGCGGTTCGCGCACCGAGTTGAGCGAGATGCGCACCGAATCGACTCCCGCGTCGGCGAGGCGGTCGATCGCCTCGGGGATCGAGGCGTTGGAGTTGAAGTTGATGGTGCCGCGTGCGGTGCGCTCGCGCATCCGGCGCACGGCGTCGCAGATCACGTCGGCCTGCAGGATGGGGTCTCCCTCGCACCCCTGCCCGAAGGAGACGATCGCCTCGGGGGCCTGCTCCAGGTGGGGGACGGCGATGCGGCAGATCTCCTCGACGCTCGGCACGAAGGTCAAGCGCTCCTGGCTGGCGGGGCAGCAGTCGGACTCCTGCAGGGAGATGCAGCCGAGGCAGCGCGAATTGCAGGCCGGGGAGGTCGGCAGGGGCGCCTCCCATCGGCGAAAGAAAAGATTCTTCGCGGCGAAGCAGTGATAGTCGACGGCGCAGCGCGCGAGCTGTTCGAGAAGACGGTTGTCCGGATCGTCCCGAAGGGCGCTGCGCACCAGCGGATCGAGCTGGCGGTCGTCAAAGTGATCGGGCTGCCACTGGGTGTTGCGGTCGACCTGGATGGCGGCGGCGTAGAAGCGCTCCTCCTCCACGCACCACCCCACCGCGGTGTAGGACCACAGCGGAAGCTGGACCTTCTTGCGCCCGTAATCGGCCGCGGGCAACAGCGTGCGTGTGTAGGCAGGGGTCAGAAAGGCGGAGACGGCCTGTGCAGGGCCTCCCCCAAGGTCGGCCGGGAGGCGCTCGACGAGGCGGCGCTTCCCCGATTTGCGGTCGAAGCCGACCGGCGGGGCCCCCGGGATGGTGAAGAGGCGGCTGCCGGCGGGGAGTGGGACGAGCTCTTCGGGCCTTGGAGAGCGGACGCAGGCTCCGTTGGCGCCGGCCATGAGGAGGCCGGGGTGCTCGAAGACCTCGCCGTTGCGATCGGCGACGACGGTGAGAATCGTTTTGGTGCGGGACATAGCGTCAGTGCCCTGGAGCCGGCGTGCGGCAAGGGTGGAGGGGGTTGAAACCATCAGCCCCGACCCGTGAAGGTCGGAGGCTTGAACCTGAACGACGCGCCAGCATATCACAGGGCGATTAAAAGGGGCAACCACCCTATCCCGCTTCGATTTTCTCTTTGGACCCCGATCGCATTTCGGCTATTCTCTGCGCCATGAAAACCGTTCTGGCCACCCTGCACAGCAAGTACATCCACGCGAGCCTCGCCCTGCCCTGCCTGGCGGCGTACTGCGGCTCGGACTGCGGGGAGATCGTCCTGCGGGAGTACACCGTACACGAGCCGCCGCACAACGTCCTCGGGGCGCTGATGGAGGAGGCCCCCGACGTCATCGCCTTTTCGGTCTACCTGTGGAACCGGCGCGAGACCCTCGAGCTCGCCGATGTCCTGGCGACTCTCAAGCCGAACCTGCGGATCGTTCTGGGCGGCCCGGAGATTTCCTACGAGGGAGCGGCGTTTTTCGAGCGGCACCCCGGCATCGCCGCCATCGTTCACGGCGAGGGGGAGCTCCCCTTCAAGGCGCTGCTGCGCGAGTGGGCCGCCGGTCGCGAGCCCGAGGCTCCGGCGCGGGTGAGCCTGCGGCGCGGGCGCGACGTCGTGCGCGGGTCGCAGAGCCCCCCGCTGGCCGACCTCGACGCCATTCCCTCCCCCTTCGCCCTCGGCCTCATCGATCTGCACCGCGGCTTCGTCTACTACGAGACGAGCCGCGGCTGTCCCTACACCTGCGCGTTCTGCATGAGCGCCCGGGACCCCCTTGTACGCTCGTACTCAAAAAAGCGCATCGAGTCGGATCTGCTCCTCCTCATGGAGGCGGAGGTCGCGAAGATCAAGCTCGTCGACCGCACCTTCAATTACGACCCGGCCCGCGCCCGCGAGATCTTCGCCTTTATTCTCGCCCACAATCGAAAAAGCCATTTCCATTTCGAGATCGGCGCCCATCTGCTCGACGACGCCACGCTGTCGCTTCTGGCAACGGCTCCCCCCGGCGTCTTTCAGTTCGAGATCGGTGTGCAGTCGACCCTGCCTGCCACGCTGAGCGCCGTCGGCCGTTCGGCCTCGCTGGAGCGCCTCGAAGCGGCGGTCGTCCGGCTGCGCGCGCGCGGCAACATTCATCTGCACCTCGACCTGATCGCCGGACTGCCGGGGGAGGGATACGGCGACTTCCTGTGTTCCATCGACCGGGTGGCCGCGCTGCGCCCGCACGAGCTGCAGATCGAGGCGGTCAAACTCCTTCCCGGTTCGATGCTGCGGGAGAGGGCCGAAGAGATCGGCCTGCGCTACGCCCCCCACCCGCCCTACACCATTCTCGAAACGCCCGAGCTGAGCTTTGATGAGCTCGAACGTCTGCGCGGGATCGCCCGGCTGCTCGACCTCACCTGGAACAGCGGCCGCTTCGATTCCTATCTCTGCGCTTTGGAGCGTCTGTGCGGTTCGCTTTCGGGCGGGCTTTCGAAAATGGAGGGGTTCTTCCGACGCGAAGGGCTCTTTCGCCGCCCCCTGTCGCAAAGAGGGCTCTTCGAGGAGATCTGGCGCTTTGTCCGCACCGAATTTGGCGCCGAGCAGCACGCACACCTCGGCGAAGCGCTCGCCTGGGACTACGCCTCGTGCGAGCGGGTCGTCCCCGAGGGCGCTCCGGATTTCTTCGACACCGCCCTGGACGAAGACGAGAAGCTGCGCGTGCGGGAGCGGGTGCGCCTCGAAACCGACGCCGTCAAAGGGCGCGGCATCAAATTGCAGTTCTTCGCCGCCGTCTTCCGTCACCTATCGCAGAACGAGGGGCGCACCGTCGCCCTTTTCCTCTACCTGACCCGGACGGGGCGCGCCATGGAAGTGCGTACCGTCTGCCCCGCCTGAAAAATTCCCTCTTTCCGCCCCCCCTCCTTTATTCGGACAACGTCTCGAAATGACTTTGAAGGCGCCCGGATTTGACACCAAAAGGATGTAAAAGGTTGCATTTAACAAGGTGTTTCTTTTTTTAAAAAAATGTTCTACATTCCCTCCTCCGAACGATCCAACTTTGGTTGATGGGAGCCCTGCATGCGCGGAATCGCAAAATTCTATTCAACTCTGGAACAAAGTTTCTTCTCCACCCTCACCCGAAAACTCATCGGCAACCTCGGCGCCCTGCTCGCCATCCAGGCCCTTACGCTGGCGGCGGTCTGGTTCGGGATTCGCAATCTCGACGCCGCCGTCGCCTCGGCGGGGATCGAGGCGACGGCGGCCGTCCAGATCTCGGCCATCGGACAGGGGATTTTGACGAACGTCACCCTCATCTTCGCGCTCGCCGTCGCCGCCACGGCGGCGACCCTCTTCTTTCTGCGCTACCTGATCGTGGTTCCGGTGCGTGAGCTCAATCGGGCGTTCAGGCAGGGGGAGTCGTCCGAAGCCGACCTCTCCTTCACCTTCCCGACCCGCACCCACGACGAATTCCGCGACCTGGCGCAAAATCTCAACATGTTTTCGAAACGGCTGCGCGAGAGCTTTATTTCGCTGCGCCGCATGGGAGTGAACATCGCGGTCTCTTCGGTGCAGGTCGGGGGGAAGGTGCGGGCTTCGGCGCAGAAGGCCGAATACCAGAACGAGATGGCGGGAGAGATTTTCGCCGGAAGCAGCGAGACGACGTCGGCGCACATGGAGATCGCCGACCACACGCAGAAAATCGCCGGCGCCACCTCCGCCAACCTGGAGACGGCGCGCCGCTCTCACAAGGAGCTCATCGAGACGAGCAGTCAGATCGAGCAGATGAGCACGCTGGTCGACCGATCGGTGCTGGCCATCGCCGACATCCACGAGAATTCGAAACAGATCCGCGAGATCGTCACCGTCATCAAGACGATCAGCAGCCAGACCTCCCTTCTGGCGCTGAACGCCGCCATCGAGGCGGCCCGCGCCGGACGCGCCGGGCGGGGCTTCAGCATCGTCGCCGACGAAGTGAAGCGTCTGGCCGAGCAGGTGAACACCGCCAGCGAGGACATCGCCGAGACGGTGCGCGGAATGCTCGAACGCATCGAGGCGTCGCGCGACGAGTCGGAGCAGGTGCGGCAGGTCACGGTGGCGACGCGCTCGGCGGTGGAGCGCTCCTGCACCAATTTCGGGGAGATGATGGAGGCTCTGGAACGCACCGACAGCAGCCTGCAGGGGATCAGCGCGTCGGTCGAGGAGCTCTCCTCGTCCAACCACCAGATGCACGGCAAGGTGGGCGAGATCCGCTCGGCGAGCACCGAGGTGACCGAGATGATGCAGCAGGCCGAAGATCTCTCATCGCATCTGCGCACCATCACCGAAGAGCTGCAGGAGACGGTCGCCCGCTTCCGCACCGGAGAAGGCGCCCTGGAGAAGGTCATCGAGCAGACCCGCCACTTCCGCGACGAAATGCAGAGCGTGATGCTCAGACACCAGCAGTCGGGGCTCAACCTCTTCGACCAGAACTACCGTCCGATCCCCGGAACCGATCCCCCCAAGTATCACACCGCCTACGACGAGCGCATCGAAGCCGAGCTGCGGGCCTGCTACGACCGCACCCTGGCGCAGATCCCCGGAGGCCGCTTCGCCATCTGCTTCGACGTCAACGGATACGCCCCGACCCATAACAGCACCTTTTGCCAGCCGCCGAGCGGCGACTATCAAACGGATCTGGCCAAGAGCCGCGACAAGCGCATCTACAACGACCCCACGGGCCTGAGGGCCGCCCGCAACACGCGTCCGATCCTCCTTCAGACCTACATGCGCGACACGGGCGAGATCCTGTGCGACCTCGCCATGCCGATCACCCTGCAGGGGCGTCACTGGGGGACGGTGCGCGTAGGTCTGGAGCCGAAATCCCTGCTGGAGGAGACCCCCGCCCCGCTGAGCCTGCCAATGCGATAGCGCCCTTTCTCAGTCGCGCAGGATCAGGCCGCCGAAAAAGGGGAGATCGAGGTCGTCAGGAGAGTGGGCGCACAGCTCCTCCTGCCAGATGTCGAGGCACCACCGGCCGAACTCGCCGGCGCCGGGCAACAACGACTCGAGCCATTCGACGGTGGACGATCGCAGCTCGTCAAGGAGCTTTCCGTTCAGACAGATTTCGGCATGAAGGACGGAAAGCTCGCTGCGCGGGATTGGGTGGGGCGCGAAGGGCCGCCCGAGGATCCGGTTGGCCAGGGCGGTCAGGAAGAGGTCGGAGAGGGTGAGATCGGACGGGTCGTCGGGGGTGCACCCGGTGAGATCGAGATCGGACGGGGCCGGCAGCTCGAAGGGGAGCCGTTCGGTGAAGAGGCGCCTTTGCACCTCGAGCCGATCGAGCCACTGCGCGGCGAGCCGCAGCTCGCGCGATTCGGAAAACGGACGCTCGCCGGCCCGGGTGACATCCTCCAGACCTTCAAAGAAGCGCGGCTTTTTGCGATCGAGGGCGGTGACGAGCGCCCGGAAGGGGCCGTCG
The DNA here is from genome assembly GCA_050485365.1 of Desulfuromonadales bacterium. Lineage (GTDB taxonomy): Bacteria > Desulfobacterota > Desulfuromonadia > Desulfuromonadales > JACZKF01 > JARFUG01. Next base: position 51,572 of record JBJHBH010000007.1, read on the forward strand.
AGATACGCCCCGACGGGGGAGGCGCCAAGTTCTCTTGCGCGCTTTCGAAGCTCGAGCGGCAGACTGAAGCCGAGACGAAAGAGGGCCTGCAGATGGACCTCGGAGAAGTACCGCGCCCCTTCGGCCGTATCGCTCCCCGCCAGATGCTCCAGAGCCAGGTTGAGATTGCGGAAGACCTCGCCCATCGCCTCGCGCACCGCGGAAGCGTCGCCGAGATCGATGCGGTCGGCCATGACGACCTGATTGAGGACAAAGGTCAGCTCCCAGCACGTCTCGGCGTCGAGCCCCGCCGAGAGGACGTCGGCGAGAAGCCCGCGGGGGGTGGCCGCCGTCAGGACGAACCCCGGCGCTTCGGACGGCTCGCCGGCAAGGACGCTCCCCTTCTTCCACCGCGACGGCTCGAACCGCTCGGGCTCGAGCGGCGCGTGAACCGCAAAGGTCTCGAAGGGATCGGGGAATCCCATATCCTGCAGCCGCCCCGATCGCAGCCTCAGCACCTCCTCTTCCAGGAGCGACTCCTGCTCCCAGCGCACCGCCTCCATCAGGTGAACATAAAAGGCCCTGTCGCGGCGATGTAGCAGATCGAGAAACGCCTCGATCGCTTTGGCCTCCTCGCCCTCGGCGAGAAATTCGATCTCGTAGCCGCCGTCGCGCTGCACCGCCTCCATCCGGGCGTCTTCGTCGAGATAGTCCTCGGGCCCCCGACTGACGCTGATCAGCTTCTTCAGAGTCAGCACCAGAAGCTCGAATTCCAGCTCGTTCGCCGTCTGCCACACCTTCTCCTCCCCCCCTTCCATCAGCGCAACGAGCCACTCCAGCGCCCGAGAGCCGATGTAGATGTCGCCGTCCCAGCAGTCGAGATCGAGAAAGGCGGTGAACTGGCGGGTGGAGGCGAACTGGATCAGCTCCGGCACGTCTTCCTTGCCCAACTCCTTGATGAGCAGAAAAACCTCCTGGGACGGGAGGCGACGCACCAAGGCCTCGGCGTCGCGGGCGTCGAGAATCAGGTCGAACTTACGGCGCCCTTCGGCGGTGCGCACCAGATTAAGGCGCTCATCGGGTGACAGCGCGTTGTAGTCATGGGAGGTCAGTCGCTGCGGCGCCCTTTGCACCGTCAGCCCCCCTTTTTTCATGCCCGGGGAAAAATCGTTGGATGTCATGTTTTGGCGCGGCTCCAAGTGGTGAATCGGAAGTGGGGGACAAATGTAATGCAGGGCGGCGGGGGGGTCAAGGGGAGGCGCTCACTTTTCCCTTGCGGCTTTGACCGTCGCAAGAAATTCGTGGTATCCGCGGGCGCGCAGGGCCTGATCGCGCACCTCGACGGCGCTGAAGGTGCTGGCGATATCGGCCAGGATCTCGAGCTGTATCGTCGGGTCGCCCTCGGGGGTGAAGATCAGAAAGACCAGATTGGCCGCTTCGCCGTCCGGGGCGTCGAAATCGATGCCGGCGCCGGAGATCCCGACCCCCACCAGCGGCGCGGCAAGCCCTTCGATGCGGGCGTGGGGGACCGCAACGCCGTGACCCACCCCGGTGGCCATCAGGCGTTCGCGCACGATGGCGGCCTCGGCGAGCGTCTCGGGGTCGGTGCCCGCCGATTCGGCGAGGTGCGCCGCCAGCTCGCGGATGGCCGGTTCGCGGTCGATGGCCGAAAGGTGCGCGACGAACCCTTTGGAACCGAGAAAATCATAGAACCGGCGAGGTTTTTTCAACCGCAGCAGCGTCTGCATCGCCGGCCCGCTCATGATGGAGGTGGCCAGCGCCATGGCCACCAGCGCGACGAAGAGTTTCTCGCCGATCAGGCCATATCGCAAGGCCAGCAGGCCGAGGATGATCTCCATGGCGCCGCGGGCGTTCATGGCGAACCCGAGGGCGAGAGCTTCGCGCCCGGGCATCCCCATCCATCGCCCCCCCAATCCGCACCCGACGATTTTGCCGATGCAGGCGATCACGAGGATCAGGGCCACCAGCGCCGGGTCGAAATTGGCGATGAAGTCGACCTTCAAGCCGATGCTGGCGAAGAAGAGGGGCGCGAAGATGACGAAGACGAACTGCTCGATGACCGATCGGGTGCGGGCGCGCAGGTGGGGGGAATCGCCGAGGGCCACCCCGGCGATGAAGGCGCCGAAGATCAGGTGCACGCCGAGCCACTCCGTCCCGGCAGCGGCGACCAGGGCGACGGCGAGGACGAAGCCGATGACGCTCCCCGAAGAGACCGAGTGGGCCTGAATCCACAACAGCATCCGGTCGAAGACCTTTCGGCCGACGGTGAGCATGAGGAAAGTGAAGAGCAGGGTCAGTCCGATCGTCTCCCCCACCCCGAGGACATGCCCCGTGGCGGTGCCGAGCATCCCGAGGATGACGGCGAAGATGATCCAACCGGCCAGATCGTTGAGGACGGCCGAGGCGATGACGATCATGCCGAAATCGCTGCGGTAGAGATTGAGGTCCATCAACGTCTTGGCGATGATGGGGAGCGCGGAGATCGACAGCGCGGTGGCGATGAAAAGCGCGAAGATCAGAGGATCGGCTCCGGGATCGATCCCCATGGCCGAAGGGAGAAACCATGCCGCCGCGAACCCCATGGCAAACGGGACGAGGATGCCCGCGTTGCCGATGACGAGGACGCTCTTGCCCTGGCGCCACACGGTCGAAAGGTTCACCTCCAGGCCGGCCACCAACAAAAAGAGGCAGATGGCCAGGCTCATGAAGGCGTCGAAGACAATGGCCGAGTCGCCGTACTGCGGAAAGAGAAAAAGGGAGATGTCCGGGGCGAGGCGCCCGAGGATCGTCGGGCCGAGAATGACCCCGGCCAGGATCTCTCCCAGCACCGACGGCTGATTGAGTCGGCGGGCGACCTCTCCGAGCAGGCGAGCGAAGGCGAGGAGCACCCCGAGGGCGAGGAAAAGTGCGGTCAGCTCGTGGGAGGTCAGTGTTTCCATGCGTTCGTCGACATCTCCGAAGCGCTGCGATTATGGATACCGAGATTAGACTAAGGTCTGCAAAAAGTCGACGCCAACTTTGCATCCTCCGGATGAGACGAATCTTGGGACCGCGGCGCCAAAACGTCCTCGCAGGATGAAACCCCCGCAACCTCTTTGAACATCGACGGAAAAGGCCTTGAACTCTTGTTCTATAGCGTGGTATACAGCCGAGACTGGACGCAGCGTTTTCGAGCCACGGATCCGCCAGGAAGGATGAATCATGCGCCCCTTGCGAAAGATTCTGAAATCTTCACCGCTGAAGAAGAAAAAGGGCGTCCCGACGCAGGAGCAGGAGATCGAAGACCTTTTGCTCGGGATGTTTCGCGACCTTCCCCAGCAGGAGCGTCAGATCGTTTTCGACATCATGACCGAATTCTACTCTCTCAAGAAGAGAAATCCGTCCTGATTGCAATTTCGCGTTTCCGCTCCTCGATCCCCTGAACGTCTCCTCCATCTGCGTTGAAAGCTCGGACCGCTCCGGCGGCGCTTCCCATCCAAAATTTCGTCACAACTCCGCAAAATGCGTCACACCGTGCCGCCCCTCTTCCCGCAAACCCTCGTAATTCCTACTCTCATTAAAAGGCACGGTTCGTGCTAATCTCTTCAAATCCGCCTCGGCAGAAGACGCTTTTGAGCACGCCGCCGAGAACAACATTCATGCAGCAGGGAGGGTTCATGATCTACAGACGCTTTATGGGAAGTTGCGCATTGCTGTTCTTCGGCCTTCTGGTCTTGGGGGGATGCGGCGATTCGAATCTCTTCTCGGGGATGGCCGACACCAATACATCCGCGGCGAAGCTCGACCGCGGCGTTGCGGCCCTGAGCACAGGGGAGTGGGATCTGGCAGTCGACCTTCTGGAGGATCTCTACGCCAAAAACCCCAACGATCCGGCCATCAAGAAGTATCTGGCGAGCGCCTACGTCGGCAAGGCCGGCTTCGACACACTGACCCTGATCACCGAGATCGCCAAAGCCCAGGAAACGAAAAAGGAGGGGAGCATCCTTTTCGACTCGGTTCTGGGGATTTTCTCCGACGCCGAAGGGGATCTCGGCGATCTCGATGCACGGATCGCTCTGGTCGGCAACGCCCTTACGGTCCTTTGCGCACTCGACGACGGCGGGGAGATCAACCCGGACGCCATGTCCAAAGAGCAAAAGACCCAGGCCGGACTCTATGCCTCGGTGCAGACGATCCTCCTCACCGCCACGGTTCTGGAAGTGCAGAACACCGCAGAGCTCGACGCTCTGGAGGACGCGCAGATCGACACCCTCGTCCGCACCAATTTCGCAGAGAACAAAGACGAGCTTGAGCGCAGCCTTACCATCGTCACCGTCGCCCGGGACGCTCTGATCGACTCCTTCGCCGGCGACGGTCGGGACAAGAACGACATCGGCGAGGAGTTCGACATCTTCATCGAGGAGATCGGCTTCGACGACGGCGTTCTCGATGAAGACGACCTCATCGCCTACCTTCAGATGACATTGTAATTTTCTTTTAAGGAGGAACTTGTGATTCGTTTCATTGCCGTTTTGATGCTCCTGGCGCTCTTCTGCTCCCCGGCCTTCGCCCGGGAGTTCCCGCATTTCTATCAGGGCGTTCGCCCGCTGGGGATGGGTGGGGCCTTTACCGCCGTCGCCGACGACGAAAACGCCCTTTTCTACAATCCCGCCGGTCTCGCCGTCGTTCAGAAACGCCGGATCGCCCTCTTCAATCCCCTGGTCGTTTCGAGCGAGGGGAATTTCGACCTCTACAAAGACATCAAGGACACCGACTTCGACACCACCTCCGAGGTCGCCGACCTGATCCGCCGCAACATGGGCGACACGGCTCATTTCCGCACCGCCCTATTCCCCCATCTCGTCACGACGAATTTCGGCATCGGCGTTCTTGGGCAGATTCAGGCCAACCTCGAAGCGAGAAACGTGGCCTTTCCGGAAGTGGATGCAGCCGCCCTCGGCACCGTCTCGGGGCATATTGGAGTCGCACACACCTTTTTCGACGAGATCCTGCGCGTCGGGGGCACCCTCAAGTACGTGACCGCCTCGCGCCTGAACGAGATCTACACGGCGGCCGACATCGCCGACCCCAATTTCGAAGACCGCATTGACGACGACATGCGTCGGGGAGGCGGCTTCGGGCTCGACCTCGGGGTCATGGCCACCGCTCCGGTCGTTCTGAAGCCGACCGTGGCCGTCGCCGTCCTCAACGTAGGGGATGTGAACCTCGGCGACGCCGGCAAGCTCCCCCAGCAGATCAACATCGGCACCTCGATCAGCCACGACGTTCTACCCTGGATGCGCCTGATCGGCGCTGCCGACTGGCTCGACGTCACCAACAACGTGGGGGAGGACAAGGACTTTTTCAAACGCACCCACTTCGGTCTTGAGGCGAAAATGCCCTATGTGTCTCTGCGCGCCGGCCTCTACCAGGGGTACGGCTCCTTCGGCGCCGGGCTCGACCTCAGATATCTACGACTCGAATACGCCAATTACGCCGCAGAGGTCGGCGCCTTCGCCGGCGGGCAGGCCGACCGCCGACACGTCGCACAGATCTCTCTCGGCTGGTGATGTCCTAACGGTCGAAATCACGCGTTGAATAAAGAAGAAGAGCCAGGCGTCGTCGGTGCCTGGCTCTTCTTCTTTGCTGTAAGGCGTCCGGCTTTCCGGACGAATCACCCGCCGACGAAAGCGGAGGCCGCCTCCATGAGGCGATCGAGCTCGGCGGCGCTCGCCGCTTCGCCGTAGATCCGCACCACGGGCTCCGTCCCCGACTTGCGAAAGAGCATCCAGCTTCCGTCGCCGAAGAGATACTTCGAGCCGTCGATGGTGACGATCCTCTCGATGGTGCGGCCGCCGATCTGCGCAGGGGGGTTGGCGAGTTTTTCCGCCACCGCTTCTTCGAGCTCGGACGAGAGACGAAGATTCACGCGTCGGGTGTGGACTTCGCCGACGCGTCGGTAGAGATCGGCCAAAAGCTCGCGCAGCGTCTTCCCTTCGACCGCCACCATCTCCGCGACCAGGAGACAGGCGAGGATTCCGTCCTTGTCGGGGACATGCCCGCCCACCGTGAGCCCCGCGCTCTCCTCTCCGCCGACCATGATGCGGCCGTCGCGGATGAACTCCCCGATGAACTTGAATCCGACGGGGGTCTCCAGGACCTCGAGCCCGTGGTGTCGGGCGACGGCGTCGATGAGGTGGGACGTGGCGACCGAGCGGGCGACGGCCCCCTTCTCCTTACGGCGTCGAACAAAATAGTCGGTCAGCAGCGCCAGGACGTAGTTCGGCTCGATGTAGGAGCCGTCGGCGTCGAGGATGCCGTAGCGATCGGCGTCTCCGTCGGTGGCGAGCCCCAGGCGGATGTCCGGATCACTTTTGACCAGGGTGATGAAGTCGCCGATGTTGCTCTCGGCCGGTTCGGGGGGATATCCGCCAAAATACGGATCGGGATGATCGTTGATGACGACGGCATCGACACCGGCCTCCCGCAGCAGGGTGTCGAGATATCCGCGCGCCGTGCCGTACAGAGGATTGAGCGCGATCTTCAGCCCTGCCGAGCCGATGGCCGAAAAATCGACGAGCCGCCGAAGCGCCGCGAAATAATCGTCGCGCGGGTCGATGTCCTCCACCAGTGCGGCGTCATAGGCGCGGTTCAGCGGCATCTCCTTGAAGCAGATCTCCCCGAGCATTGCATTGGCCCTCACTTCTATGTCGCGGGTCGTCTCGGGGAGCGCGGGACCGCCCCAGGCGGGGGAAAACTTCAAACCGTTGTAGTCGAAAGGGTTGTGACTGGCGGTGAAGTTGATCCCGCCGGCGGCCTTGCGCTTCAAAATCTCGAAGGCGATGACGGGGGTCGGCGTATCGCGATCGCACAGAAACGATTTGATCCCCGCGCCGGCGAGGACCCGGACGGTTTCGCGGGCGAAATTCCGTCCCATGAAGCGGGCGTCGTATCCGACCACGACCCCTTTTTCATGGAGTCCCGCGGCTCGCAGATGATCGGCGATCGCCTGCGTGACGACACGCACATTATCCATGGTGAAATCTTCACACAGGATCCCCCTCCAGCCGGAGGTTCCAAAACTGATCCGCGCCATACGCTGTCGTCCTCCTCGATGACTGCAATTATGAAAGGCCACCCCCTTCGGGGCGACCAATAGGATACCATATTTCCAAGAGCAATGTGAGAATGGGTTTAAAAATGTGCCCTCCGAAAAGTGCTCAAGCACCGCCTTCAGGATTGAAGAGCCTGGGCGGGCGGTAGCCGCGAAGCCCTTCGACGTAGGGGCAGTCGGCGGGCAAGACTCCCATCCGCACGTTCTTCTCGGTGAGCGGAGCGCACCCCGGGCGCGCCTCGTGACGCCTCTCGTAAACGGCGCAGCGGCGGGTTTTCAGGTCGAGAAATTCGCACGGCTCGTCGGTATAGAAGATCTCTCCGTCGATATCGAGTTTCTCGTAGCAGCAACGGCCGCATCCGCGGCACTTCTCTTCCCAGGAATCGTCTCTGTTCACCTCGATCACCTCCGCCTGCCAACCTAATCGAAAGAGGTGGTCACGGTCAACTCCCGCGAAACGTCCGGCGGCAGAATTTCCCCCGGGGGTCGCATTTCATTCTTGACTTTCTTCGACTTAGGCGATAAAAATGAGCGTTCTGATCCACACGCCAAACCGATATCTCATGAAGGAGAAAACATATGCAGTGCCAGACTGTCCTCCCCGGTACCGAATGCACCTTCTGGTCGAAGCAGGGATGCAACTTCATCGGCAACTCCTGCCAGACCCTCGTTGAGGAATGCCAGGGGTGCGATCGCATCGTCGAGGGAACCATCGGCCAGGTCTGCTCGGTCGCCCCGTCCCCCAAGCAGAAGTGGGCTCAGGGTCTTTGCAACATGGCGACTCACCGCAAGGTTGAGATCCAGTCCGCCGAGAGCAAGGCCGTCAACCCCCTCAAGGCGAGCAAGAAGGCTTCGGCCAAGAAGAAATAAACCGGGGCAAGACGCTCGGAACGGAAGAATTGGAAAAAGGCAGGCGCTTCGCCTGCCTTTTTTCGTTCCGGTCAGAAGAACAACAGGACGAGCAGCGGCAGAAGGAAGGCGGTGATGAGGCCGTTCAGCCCGATGGCCAGCCCGGAGACCGCCCCGCCCAGGCGATCGACTTCGAGCATGCGCGCCGTTCCGATGCCGTGAGAGGCGGTCCCGACGGCCAAACCGACGGCGGCCGGGCTCTTGATCCCGATCAGGCGGCAGAACTCCGGACCGCACACCGCCCCGATGCACCCGGTTATCACCACGATGGCGGCGGTGAGAGGGGCAATCCCCCCGATCTTCTCGGCCAGGCCGATGGCGATGGGGGTGGTGACCGACTTGGGCGCGAGCGACAGGACGACCTCCCGGCTTGCGCCGAGGAGCCATGCGAGCCCGCAGGCGGTCACGACGGACGTGATCGCCCCGGCCAGAACCCCGATGAGGATCGGCCCGCGCTTTGCCGCGATCTCGTGGCGGCGCACGTAAAGGGGGAAGGCCAGAGCGACAACGGCAGGCCCGAGAAGAAAGAGGATGATGCGCCCCCCGTTGGCGTAGTCCTCGTAGGGGATGCCGGCAAGAAGCAAAAAGGCCATGACGGTGACGATCGACACCGCCACGGGGTTGAGTAGGATGCTCCGGGTGCGTTGATACCCCAGCTGCGCGACGGCGTACACTCCGACGGTCAGAGCGACGCCGAACAGAGGTGTGGCGACGAGCTCACTCCACATGCCGACGCCCCTCCCTTTTTTCGAGACGCGCCTCGACCCAGCCGGTGACGGCCATAACGACGAAGGTGCTCACGACCATCGCGACGACGATGGGGAGCCATTCGCGCCCGATCAGATCGAAGTAGACCATCACCCCCACGCCGGCGGGGACAAAGAAGAGCGCCATGTGCGACAGGAGCAGCTCGGAGGCCTCCTTGATCCATTCATGCCGCACGATCCCAGCGCACAGCGCCGCCAGCAGGAGCACCATCCCGATCACGCTTCCGGGTATCGGCACGTTCCACGCCGTCGACGCCGCCTCTCCGAGAAACAAAAAGAGCAGCAGAAGGGCCATCCCGCGAATCATCTTCCCCTCACAGCTCGGCTTTGAGCCCCTCGATCACCGCCGCCACCTCGTCGCGGATCTCTTCGGACCCCGCTGAGGTTTCGCGCAGCATGAACTCCTGAAAGAAGTGGAGCGCCTCGCGCGGCTCTTCCTTGTCGAGACAGATGTTGCCGAGGGTCAGGTAGGCGAAGGTGAACCCCGGATCGAGGCGCAGCGCCTCGCGGCACTCGCGCTCGGCCCCCTCGATGTCTTCCACGTCGTAATACATTTCGGCCAGATTGTAGTGCGCCTGGGCGTCCTCGGGATCGAGCTCGATCACGCGGCGATACTGACGCAGCGCCTCCTCGTTCTGCCCGGCGGCGTACAGGGCGTCTCCGAAGGAGTTGAGGGCGAAGACCGAATCGGGCTCGATCTCAAGGGCCTTGCGGTACGATTGAAGGGCGGAGTCGATCTCTTCGCGGCTGAACTGGACCAACCCGATGCTCACCAGGGCGTCGGACTGGCCGGGATCGAGCTGCAGGATCTCACGGTAGACCGCCAACGCCTCCTCGGGATTTCGCGCCTCAAAGAGGGCGTCGCCCAGATCGAAGAGGAGATCGACGTCGTCGGGGGCGAGCTCTTTGGCCCGGCGCAGCGACGCAATTCCTTCGGCCGTCTTTCCCTCCTCGACGAGGGCCTCCCCCAGCATGTGATGAATATCGGCGCGCTCCGGCGCCAAGGCGGCCGCCTCACCAAAGACGCGCACGGCGCTTCGATAATCGCCGATCTCCATGGCCTCTCTCCCCTTTATGAGGAGCCGTTCGAATTCCTGCATTGCTTCATCCTTTCAGAAATAAGGCTGAAATTCCAAAGTTTTGTCACTAGTCCGCAATCGCTTCGAGCCCCTCCAGCAGCCCCATGGGGGAGGCTTCGACGACGACGGTTCGAACGCCGAGAACCTGGCCGAGCTCTTCGACGCTCATGTCGTCGAGAAAGACGTCCTCTCCCTCGCGAAGAACGACATCCGGGACGAACAAGACCGGCGTGCCGACCTTCCCCTGCAACTGCTCGGCGACGTCCTTTCCGGTCAACAGACCGGCGACGGTCACCTGGCCGCCGAAGAACCGATTGCGGATTCGATGCACGGCGATGCGCACACCGGTCGCTGCGCGAAGATCTTCGGCAAACGATTCGAGCTCCGGCGCGAACGACTCGCCGGTAAAGACGGAGACGGCAGGGGCATCCAAGGGGGCCGCCTCCTGCAGCGTGTCGCTTGCCTGGCGACGAAAGAGCGCCACCATGCCGACGCCGTTTTCGATCTGCGGCAGATCCTCGTAGGCCTCGAGAGGGGGAAACGGGAGCTCGGCCCGAAGATAGAGCTCGTCGGCGGCAAAGACGAAACGGCTTTCGCCCCCGGAGCCGAAGCGCGCTTGGGCGTGATGGATCTGTTCGAGAACTCGGCGCGCCTCGACGCGGGTCGGGGTGCGCAGCGCGGGCAGCCTGTCGCGATAGCCGGTCAGGCCGACGGGGACCACCGCGAGGGAACACACCTGCGGATAGAGGGCGTGGAGATCGTCCATCGTCTTTTGAAGATCGTCCCCGTCGTTGATCCCCGGGCACAGAACGATCTGAGTGTGGATCGTGATCCCGGCGGCGGCCAGACGCCCGAGGACTTCGAGGATGGGCGGCGCCCGTCGCCCCAGCAACTTTTCGCGAAGCTGATCGTCGGTGGCATGAACCGAAACGTAAAGGGGTGAGAGGCGCTGTTCGATAATGCGATCGAGCGCCTCGTCCTCGATGTTGGTGAGTGTGACGTAGGCGCCGTACAGAAAGGAGAAGCGGTAATCCTCGTCCTTGACGTAGAGGGTGCGCCGCATCCCGCGGGGAAGTTGGTGGACGAAGCAGAACAGGCAGTTGTTTCCGCATTGCGTCGGTTCGGGGTGGGGGAAATGCAGGCCGAGGGGCTCGTCGGCGTCCTTCTCGAACTCCAGATCCCACAACTCGCCCCCCTTCTTCTCGACCTCGATCAGAAGCTGCTCCTCGGCGCCGGCGAGCTCCATGTCGACCAGATCGCGCACGGGACGGCCGTTCACGGAGAGAATCGTGTCGCCGGGTTCCAGTTCGAGCTCTTCGGCGATGCTCCCGGCATCGACGGCAAGAATTTCAAGCATGACGTCGCTCATTCCTGCAAGCGGCAAAGGGGGGAAGTGCGCAAGACCCCTTTAGACAAATGTCCCCGGAGGCATCGCGGCCACCGGGGACATTGATCGAGAGGGAAGTGACGAGAGGTGCCCTTATTCCCTGCTGCCGTGCAGACGGAAGGAGCCGTCCGCCGAGGTGATGGAAGAGATGGCATGCTTGTAGAGCAGGATATCTCCGCCGCTTTCAATCAGCACGCAGAAGCTGTCGAACGATTTGATGTACCCCTCCAGTTTCTCCCCGGACATCATCACGACGGTGACGCGCACCCTTTCCTTACGGGCCTGATTGAGATACTGATCCTGGATATTGAATGGGGTTTTAGCCATAGCCGCTCCTTTGATCACGCATAAAATTTTCAATCAACAAGTGGATTTTATCAGACTCCTCCAAGGAATCAAGCCAAAACATTTGAGCCGTCTTCGCAAACCAGGTGGTCTGACGTTTGGCGTAGCGGCGGGTGTTGCGCTGGATCAGCTCGATCATCTGCGCCGCCGAAATCTCGCCTCGCAGATGCCGCACCGCCTCCTGATAGCCGATGGTGCGAAGACCCTTGCACTCGGGCGAGAATCCGCGCTCCAGCAGCGAGCGGGTCTCCTCCACCAGGCCGTCCGCCACCATCTGCTCGACGCGGCGATCGATGCGGGAATAGAGCTCGGGGCGCGCCGGAGCGATGCCGATGTGCAGAGTGCGAAAGGGGCGCTCACCGAAGGCGTGCCTGCGCTGCATCTCGGAGAGGCGCTCGCCGCTGCGCGTCCAGACTTCGAGCCCCCGCACGATGCGCACCAGATCCCTGGGCGAGAGGCGGGCGGCCAGCGCCGGATCGGCCGTTTCCAACCGCCGGTGCAGCGTCCCTTCGCCCTGCTGCGCTTCGACGGCGAGAAGGTGCCGGCGCAACTCGGCATCGGCGGCGGGAGCCTCCACGAGCCCCTCGGTGAGGGCGCGGATATAGAGCCCGGTCCCCCCGACGACGACGGGGAGCGCGCCGCGGCGATGGGTCTCCTCGGCGGCCTTCCGACCCAGGCGGGCGAAGTCCGCCGCGGTGAAGCCTTCGTCGGGCTCGACCACATCGATAAGATGATGGCGCAGCGCCGCTCTTTCCTGCGCGTTCGGCTTGGCGGTGCCGATGTCCATGCCGCGATAGACCTGACGCGAATCGGCGGAGATCGCCTCGATCCTGTACGCCCGGGCGAGGCGTACCGCCAGGGCCGTCTTTCCCGAAGCGGTCGGACCGGCGATGATGACGAGGGGGATCTGCTGCATAGGAAGGCGGCCGGCTCAGCTTCGGCGAAACATGCGCTCGATTTCGGCGAGGCCCAGCCGCTTGATCACAGGGCGGCCATGGGGGCAGTTGCCGCCGAAGTCGACGGTATCGAGCTCTTCGAGCAGAGCCGTCATCTGCGAAAGAGCCAGAGGCTGGTTGGCGCGGATGACGCGGTGGCAGGCGATGCGGATCAGGACCTCCTCGATGGCCTCCTCCATGCGGGAGGATTTCCCGAGGGACGTCAGATCTTCGGCCACATCGCGCAGGAGGCGTTCGGCGTCATGATTCTCGACCAGCAGCCGGGGGATCGTCTTCAGAGCGAAGGTCCTCCCGCCGAAAGGATCGAGCTCGAAGCCGAGCCGATCGAGCTCGTCCCGGTGGCGTTCGAGACTTTCGGCCTGGCGGTGATCGAATTCGAGGACGAGGGGGAAGAGGAGCCCCTGACGCTCCAGACGTCCCAGACGATATTGGCTTCGCAGCCGCTCGAAAGCGATGCGCTCGTGGGCGGCGTGCTGATCGATGAGCACAAGATCGTCGCCGTCCTGCGCCAAAACGTAGCTTCCCCGGAACTGCCCGATCACCCTAAGTGACGAAAAGAAGGCGGAAGGGCGCTGCAGCGCAGCGGGCGGCGTACCGGCCTCATCGACGGGCGCCTCTTTGCGGGGCACCTCCCCGAAGACCGGGGCGGTTCGCTCCGCGACACGCTGTGGGGCTGGGCGATCGAGAGCGCGTTGGGCGTAGCCCTGAAGCGCCTCGCCGATCTGCCGGCGCCGCTCGTCCGCGGGCTCTCCCCCGAGGGGATAGAGAGGAGCCGTCGGGGGCGCGGGCGGCCGTGCGCAAGCGGCCTGCGGCGGCACGGACGCGCTAACCCACGAGGCGGGGCGAAGGACGGCGCGCACCGCCTCGGCGATGAAATCGTGGACGCGCCCCTGCTCCCGAAAGCGCACCTCGTGCTTGGTCGGGTGGACGTTGACATCGACCATCTCCGGGTCGATCTCTAAAAAGAGGACGGTGACGGGATAGCGCCCCTTCTCCAGCAGATGCCGATATCCCTCGAGGACGGCGTGCTGGATCACCCTGTCACGGATGTAGCGACCGTTGACGTAGGCGTACATGGCGCCGGTGGAAGAGCGGCTCGTCTGCGGCGGCCCGACCAGGCCCCGCAGCGAGAGCCCCTCAGAGGCGGCGTCGACATCGAGAAGCTCCTTGGCCAGAGGGCGCCCGAGGAGGCCGGCGACCCGCTGGCGAACACCCTCTTCCGGATAGAGCTCCAGCACAGAGCGCCCGCCGCTGCTGAGTCCGAAGCGGACCTGCGGGCGGGCCACGGCCATGCGGGTGACGACGTCGGCGATATGGCCGAGCTCGGTCTCGTCCTTGCGCAGAAACTTCCTGCGGGCCGGAGTGTTGAAGAAGAGGTCGCGCACCTCGACGCATGTCCCGCGCGGCATTCCGACGGCGCCGCTCTTTTTCACCGCGCCCCCTTCCGCGCAGATCTCCCACCCTTCCAGGGCGTCGTCGGTGCGGCTGCGCACGCAGAAACGCGACACCGAGGCGATGGAGGGGAGCGCCTCGCCCCGAAAACCGAGGGTGCGCAGGCGAAACAGGTCCTCATCGTTTCTGATCTTGCTCGTGGCGTGGCGCTCCAGGCACAAAAAGACGTCGTCGCGCCCCATGCCGCATCCGTCGTCGGTGATGCGGATAAGCCCCTTTCCACCCCGGACGATCTCGACGCGGATGTCCGTTGCCCCGGCGTCGAGAGCGTTCTCCAGCAGTTCCTTCGCCACCGAAGCGGGACGCTCCACGACCTCGCCGGCGGCGATCTTGTTGCACAGCTCCTCGGGGAGGATGCGGATGGTCGACTTCATCGAAAACCGTTATTTTTCGCTTCGGAGGATCTCGACGCTCGGATCGAGGCGCTTGAACAGATCGTCGAGCTCATCGCCCTGCGGCGCACTGTGAAGCAGGCCGAGGTCGCCGGCGACGGCATAGGCCAGCTTCGCATCGGCGCCCGAGAGCCTGAGCATGTAGGCCTCGAAGAGGCAGTTGTCGCAGATGGTGTTGATCAGGCGGGGCACTCCGCCCGAATAGCGGTGAATGGCGGTGATGCCGTCTTCGGTGAAGAGCATCCTCTTCGCCCCGGCGATCCGCAGCCGGTGCTGGATATAGGCGCGGGTGATCTCGGGATCGAGAGACTTCAGGTGCACCTTGAGCGCCACCCGCTGGGCGAGGGGCTCATCGAGGCGCAGGCACTCTTCGAGCTCCGGCAGACCGAAGAAGACGATGTTGAGGAGCTTCTTCTCCGGCAGCTCCAGGTTGAGCAGGCCGCGAAACTCCTCCATCAGCTCGCGGCTCTGGAGCATCTGGGCCTCATCGATGAGGACGACGGCCCGGCGCCCCGACGCTTCGATGGCGCGCAGACGCTCGTAGAGCTGGCGCAGCAGAATCAACCGGTTCTGCGCCGGCTGCTCGACCCCGAGTTGCATGGCGATGCGGCTGAGAATCCATTCGGGGGTCACGCCCGAGTGAAGCATCACCAGCAGAGACGATTCGTAACGTTCGTCGGGGAGGTTGTCCAGAAGGCGTCTGGCGAGGGTCGTCTTCCCGGTGCCGATCCCTCCGCACAGAACGGCGAGCCCCTTGTCCGAATCGATGGCGTACATCAGACGCGTCAGGGCCCGCTCGTGCTGAACCGTATTGAAATAGAACCGGGCGTTCGGCGCGTTGGAAAAAGGCTCGCGAGAGAGGCCGAAATGCTCGAGATAGCTCATGGGAAGTACCTAGCCAGATAGTAACTGTTCAGCATGGGGCCCCACCTCCCATGCCAAGGGACGCTTTTCGCCGTCCATGGCGCCAGACACCCTTGTCATGTGAGCCGCGGCCCCACAAGATACGCTAGATATAGGAGATCCGCTCTTTTTTGCCGGCGCCCCCCCTCCCCTCCTGCGGACGCAGCTTCTCCCCGACCTGGCGAAAAGAGGGGTCGATCTCGGCCACCGCCTGAAATTGCTCCCGGGCCTCATCCTCGCGCCCCCACCCCTCGTACAGAAGACCGAGCTCGTACAGAAGGCCCGCCCGAACCTCGGGGGCGAGATCGGGCGTGGAGAGGGCGTTCTGAAACGCCTCCTCGGCCTGGGGCGCCATCCCCATCTGCGCAAGACACATCCCCTTGAGGGTGAGACAGCCGACCGCCAGAGAAGGCTGGCGCGCCGCCTTGTCGAAGGCGGCGACAGCCTCCTCGAGAAGCCCCATCTCCTTGTAGGCGATGCCGAGATTGTAGTGGGACTCCGCGTCCTCCACCTCGACGTCGGTCTTGATCTCGCGCCTTTTCGTCGGCAGAGGGACGGCCGA